>NZ_JBAUJR010000084.1:0-3644 GCF_049683935.1 Mycobacterium sp.
CGACTTCAAACCCGACCCCGACAAACTCGCACACTGGAAAGACCTCGGCGTCACCGAAGTCCTCTTCGGCCTACCCGACCGCAACCCCGACGACGTCGCCCGCTACGTCGAACGACTCGCAGCAAAAATCGCCGACCTGGGGTGAGCTAGCGCAGGACCGCGCGGTTGCCGTTATCTGTGCTGTTGGCAACAACTTTCGCACCCAAGGGGTCACCGTCTGACATCAACGACACCAACTCGGGGTCCTCAGTGGTCGCCATGAAACGGGAACCATCGGCGTCCAGGCGGCCGACGATGATGCCGGTCCGCACCGGCCAGTCGTAGCGCACCGAGTAGGTCTCGATGGTTCCTGCGCCGTCCACGGTCTTCGTCACCGGCACCGTCGGCAGTGCGGCGATCTGCCCGGTCAGTTCAGCACTGCGGGAGGTGCGCCATTCGACCGGTTCGGTCGAGTAGACGCCGACCGAATACTTGCTCATGATCCCGCCGTTGGCGCCGACGAAACCGAATCGCCCCGGGTGGTCGCGCATCTGCTCGACGGTCTCGGCGATGCCGTGCAACGCATAGCTGTTGCCGGGGCCGCCGAAGTACGGGAGGCCGCCGGTGAGGGTCAGCCCGCGAGGATCGTTCGCGGCCAACCCGAGTGCCTCGCAGATCACGAACACCGGGAAGGGAAAACAACTGTAGAGATCGAAGGTGGCGATGTCGTCGACGCCGACCCCCGCGACCCGCAGCGCCTCATGGGCGGCCGCCACCGAAGCCGGTCCCGCTCCGAGGTCGGCCCGCGACAGCAGTCCCTGTTCGATCAGATCCGAATGCCCGTGCAGGTACACCCACTTCTCCTCGGGCACACCGAGTCTGCGCGCAGCCTCGACGGACATCAGGACCGCGGCCGCACCCTGGTTGACGGTGTCGCGGGCGACCAGTAGCCGGGGATAGGGGTCGCAGATCATCCGGTTCTCGTCGGTGACCGTCTCGATCTCCTCGACCGAGCGCTCAACCGGCGACGACGAGAACGGGTTCTTGGCGGCAACTCTCGACATCGGCGCGAACAATTCGGCCATCTGATGTCGGTACTCGCTGACGCTCAGGCCGAGGCGGGACCGTCGGGCGTTGTCCAGCAGACCGTACTGCACCGGGGCACCGGTGAGCCCGTGCTGCACGGTGTACTCGTCGATGTAGCTGAATATCTGGTGACCACGATCCTCGAGCTGACCGGCGACATCTTCGGTGAAGTCGGGCTTGTCGTCCCTGCCGGCGAAATACTTTGCGGTGGAGCCGGGCTCGGAGCCCATGATCATGACGACGTCCGCGTCCCCCGCGACAATCGTGTTGCCGGCCTCGGTGACGAGCTTCTGCGGGCTCTGTCCGCCCACCGGTTCCAGGACGACACGGGCCGGATCACCGCCGAGGCGGTTCATCACCGATCGCGGGTAGTTGTTCGATTTGCCCAAGGTCGCCGGCATGGGTCCGGAGATCTCGAACTGCCGCAGGCCGAAGACGGTGTCGACAGCCTTGGCGACCAGCGCCTCGTCGGCGCCCGTGTCCGCCAGCGCCGCCCGAGCCGCCGCCGTGGCGAGGTCGACCGCCGACATCCCGCGGTAGGCAGGGTCGTCGATCCGCTCGGTGAACTGCCCGACACCGACGATGACCGGGGTGCGTGGATCAACCGCCATGTTGTGTGTCCTCTCGACCGTCCGCTCTTCGCCCGAGCGGCTCATCGCAGTTACTTCGAAAGGCTAATAGAACACGTTATCGTTTGGCGAACTCACAAATACACGACATCAACGACGTACAACTTAATAGATGTACGTCGTACTTGACGTATTCTTGTCCGATGAACTGGCAACCGCGCCCGATGTCCCTTGTCGTCGGTGGTGTCGTCCCCACCGAAGACGTGGTGGGTCGCGTCCGCGAGTCGAACGACGTCCTCGCGGCCCTGGTGCATTCGGGTGCGGTCCTGGTCGGAGACCGGCGGCATGGCAAGACCTCGTTGTCGCGTCTGGTGCAGCGGATGGCTGCCGAGCAGGGCGCCGTCGTCGTGGCCGTCAGCGCCGAACGGGAGAGCTACACCGAGTTCGTGTCGGCGCTGATCTCCGAGTTGGCCCGGCTCGACCCGTCCTGGTCGAAGGAACTCGCCAAGATCCGACTCACCCTCACCGCCGGACCGGTCCGCCTGGAACGTGACGCCCGCGCCGCCGCCACGCTGGACGAGTTGCTCGACAACGCGATCCGGCGGGCCCGCGGGCACACGCTGGCGCTGTTCATCGACGAGGTGAGCGTGCTGGCCCGCAACCTCGAACGTGCGGACCCCGGGTCCGGCGACACCTTCCTGCATCTGCTCCGCCGGGTCCGCCAGGAGAATCCGGGAAAGGTCGCGACGGTGCTGTCCGGATCGATCGGATTCCATCATGTGTCCGACGACGCCCCCGCCACCGTCAACGACATCCCGAAGATCGCCGTGGGCCCCATCCGCTCCGACCACGCGACCTACCTCGCCGAATGCCTGCTCCTGGGCAGTGCCACACCGACGACCGACCAGCATGCCGTCGCGGCCGCGATCGCCTCGGCCGCCGAGAACGTGCCCTATTACATCCAGCACCTGGTGGCCGCCGCCAGGAAGTCGTCGTACGACACCCAGGTCGCGGCCTACCCCGAACTCGTAAACCTGCTGGTACTGGATGCAATCGAGAGTCCCTACGACCCTTGGGATCTGCGGCACTATCGGGATAGGCTGCCGCACTACTACGGTGCGGATGCACACGCCATCGGCGGCCTGCTCGACATCTACGCACACACGAACCGGCCACTGGACGTCGACACGGTGCTGATGCGACTCCGCAGCGAAGACAACCCGATCACCGACAGGGCACAACTCGTGTCGTTCATCGAACGGCTGACGCTCGACCACTATCTGGTGCGCGCCGGGGATGCCGACCAGTTCTCCTCACCGCTGCTGCAGCGCGCATGGAAAGCCATGCGCCGGTGAACTTCCCCGCACTGTTCACGCCGTCGGCGATGTCGCTGACCGAACTCGAGGCGTTGACGGTGGGCCGCTCCGACCTCCTGCAGGCCCTGACGCAGCGCATCATCTCCTCGGCACGCGACGGTTCGCGACCCCACACCCTGCTGGTCGGGCCGCGCGGGTCGGGGAAGACACACACCCTGCACGTCACTCTCGGTCGGGCGCTGTCCGACACCTCGACGGCGAGACATGTTCTGCCCGTGCTCATTGCCGAGGACTCACTGGCCATCGGCTCGTACGCCGACCTGCTCGTCGAGATCGCCCGCACCATCAGCTCAGAACTGGGCGAGGAGGCCAGGACGCTGCGACGCGGGAGGGACCCGGTCGGAATCGAGGCCGCCGTGATGCAGGCGGCGGCAGGCAGGACGATCCTGTTGGCGATCGAAAACCTCGACCGGGTGTTCGACGGCATCGGCGAAGCAGGCCAGGGCAGCCTGCGTGCCTGGGTCGAGACAACCACGGACGTGCTGGTATTCGCCACCGCGCCAACACTGTTCACCGGTGTCTCGTCGCGCGAACACCCCTGGTACGGATCATTCATGATCGAGAGGATGGCCGGGTTGAGTGTCGACGACGCCGTCGTCCTGCTGGACCGGGCGGCGCAGCGGCGCGACGACAC
>NZ_JBAUJR010000085.1:0-2363 GCF_049683935.1 Mycobacterium sp.
GTCACGGAGGTGTAGGCGTGGCGGCAGGACGCAGCGGCCATCCCGGTCACCACACCGTATTCCGATGAAGTGTCGGCGATTCCGTACCCGTACCGGACCGCGCCGGGGTCGTTCGGCAGGTTCTCGACCGTCACCTTGTTGGCGCTGTACCCGAAGCAGCTTCGAAAGACGATGCCAGCGCCGTAGCCGCGCTTGATGCGCACGTTGTCGAGCGAGGGGCCACGGGCGGCGCGGATCTCCATCAGCGCCGGCCACCACCCGGCCGCGAACCCGGCGTCCGTGATATCGAGATCGAGGTTCCTGATAGCGATCTGGCGGCGTCTCAGCTTCGCCACCCGAATACCGGTGGCGTAAGCCTCCCGAACCCTGCCTGTCAGATAGATGTAGCTGTTTCCGGTGTCAACCGACGCGACCACTGCGAACTCGCCGACCCTGCGGGCGGTACTGCCCGATCCCGCTTTCGCGCCCGGAATCTCGTCGGTCGCGAACACCTTCACTACATCACCGGCAGCCAGGTCAGTCACGGCCGAGGCAGTCAACCGGGTCACCTGCTGGTCCCCCCACGTCGCCTCCGACACAGCGGAGACGGTGCGATTCCACTCCCAACCACCCGTGTAGGTGAACGCGACGGAGTTCGCCGACGCGACCACCGTGGCGTTGTTGCCGTCGAAGATCACATCCTTGCCGGACAACGTCAACGCGGAAACCGCGTAGGAGCTACCGCGATGGAGGCGCACCGTGCCGCCGTTATCGACCTCGTTCAGGGCGGCCTGGATGGCGGCGGTGTCGGTCGAGGTTGTTCCGGTGCCGGGGGCCACATCGATGATGGGCTTCAGAGCCACGTTCCCCCAGGTGGTGCTAGGCAGTGGACGCGACCCGCCGCCGATGTGAACACCGTTGGCAAGCAACACCATGTTGCCGTCTTCGTCGATGTCCCAGTCGTCAGGGATGAGCCGGATCAGGATGTCGTTGTTCTTCGTTGGCGGGGAGTTGATCCGTTCGACAGTGGCGACGTCGACGCGTGTCGCCGTGGTCGGCGCAGGGAACGTGAACGACTCCAGGGTGTACTGGCCGCCTTCGACTTTGAACGGCCCGAACTTGACGTCATAGGCCAGGTGCACACCGTCCGGCAGCTCGAGCGCCGGGGTTTCGGCAATCAGCGGGACACCGACAGCCTCTTCCTGTTCCTCGAACTCGCCAGCATCAGGGGTTTCGAGGCTCGGTGCGGCCGCGCGAACCATCCGCAACACACCCGTTTCCAGCCGCGCTTTGACTGGGATGAACACCACCAGCAGCTTCGGATCCTGCTGCGTGATCCGGATCTCCTGACGGTTCGCACCGATCAGGCGCGCGGTGATGATGACGTCACACCACGGCTTGAACGAATCCGGATTCATGCCCGGATCGAAGGTGTCGCCGATGATCCCCCGGGCCTGGCCGTCCAGGTGGAACGTCGTCAGGAAATCGAAATCCGACACCAGTCGCCCTCCTTCGCCAAGTGCGGCGCGAACACGTAAACCTCTTCACCCAGCGCAGCCGCTTCCGCGATGCGATCAATGAGCGCCATATCGTCGATATCGTCTGCTTCACTTGGCATTTCGGTATCTCCTAGGCGGTTGTCCGGCGGCTATCCCGGTGACCGGGGTCGATTTCGTGGCGGCGCAAAAATAAAAACGCGTGACCACCGCGGAGGGGTCGCTACCCTGCCGGGGGTCGATAAAAGCGAGGGGGGTCATGGCATGACCGGCCAGCCCATGACGAGGTCGCCGAGCGCGGACTGTGGCGCTGCTGTCGAGCGGAGTGCGGGCCGGTTGTCGTCGCGGGATCCGTCGCCGCGCTGTGTGTTGCAGAGGCCGTGCAGCAGCCGGTCCGCTCGGGTGCCGCCCGCGGACCGCGGGTTGGAGTGGTCGCCCGCCAGCACACCCGATCGCGTGTCCGGCTTCCCGTCTGACCGGATCGCGTCCGGGTCGTAGTCCGGGTTCTTCGTTCGGTCTCTGAACATCGGTAGGCCGCACCACCAGCACGGCGTCCCGTCGACGTGTGCGGTGTGCAGGCGTGCGACCTGCTCGCGGTGCGCGTAGCCGAGGCCGCGGCGTGTGGTGTTGCGCCTGCCTGGAGTGGGCGGCTTCATCGCAGGAACGGTCCGAGTCGGTCGGTAATCATCGCTGCTAGGTGGCCCTCGTGTTGCTCAGTGGATCCTCGCCAACCGCATTGGTTGCCGTGCGGGTCGCAGGTGCCACCGATGAGCTTGTGGACGGCGAAGACATCGCGGATGGCGGCTTCGATTTGTTGTCTGGGATTCACTGTCGGGCCTCCGTTGTCGGGTTCAGTCGGCGCAGTGCCCCGGCTGAGGAAAGGGACTC
>NZ_JBAUJR010000086.1:0-2847 GCF_049683935.1 Mycobacterium sp.
GGCGACGGGGTTGCCGCTGTAGGTGCCCCCGATCCCGCCCGGGTGCGCGGCGTCCATCACGTCGGCGCGCCCGGTCACCGCTGCCAGCGGCAGCCCGCCGGCCAAGCCTTTGGCGGTGGTGAGCAGATCGGGCACCAGACCGTCGTGTTCGCTGGCGAACCAGGCACCGGTGCGGGCGATCCCGGTCTGAATCTCATCGGCGACCAACAGGATGCCCCGGTCGCGGCAGAAGTCGGCGACCGACCGCAGGAAGCCCTCGGCCGGGACGATGAACCCGCCCTCGCCCTGGATCGGTTCGACGACGACGCAGGCCACGGTGTCTGCGCCGATCTGGGAGTCGACGAGGTGGGCGAACTGACCGAAGGCCTCGGCTGCGCAGTTCTGGGGCGAGGGCCAGCGGTATGCGTAGGCCATCGGCGCGCGGTACACCTCGGGGGCGAACGGACCGAAGCCGTGCTTGTACGGCTGATTCTTGGCGGTCATCGTCATCGTCAGCAGCGACCGGCCGTGGAACGCGTGATCGAACACTACGACCGCCGAGCGCCCGGTGGCGGCGCGGGCGTACTTGACGGCGTTCTCCACGGCCTCGCTGCCGGTGTTGAACAGTGCGGTGCGCTTCTCGTGACTGCCCGGGGCCAGCCGGTTCAGGGTCTCCGCCACCTCGATGTAGGGCTCGTACGGGGTGGCCAGGAAACAGGTGTGGGTGTACCGCGCGAGCTGTGCGGCCGCCCTCGACACCACCGCGGGTGCGGAGTTGCCGACCGTCGTGACCGCGATACCGCTGCCCAGGTCGATGAAGGAGTTGCCGTCCACGTCGACGACGACGCCGCCGCCGGCCGCTGCCACGTAGACCCCTGCGGCACTGGTCAATCCGGCGGGCAGGGCGGCGCTGCGGCGCTCGGCCAGATCACGGGACCGGGGACCGGGGACGTCGGTGCAGACCCGGCGCACCTGCGCCAGGCCGGGTCCGCCGATCGGAGGGGCTGTCATGAGTTGAGCCTAAGGACGTCGATTCGATCGGGGCAGGTCCACAGTGGACAAGGTTCGTGACGAAGATATACGCAGCGGCGATTGTCCCTACCGGGTTCGGCCTAACAGTCTGGTCCGTCGAACTCGGGACCGTAGTGTTGAACCCGACCGCGAGACTGGAAAGACCCGGTTCGTAGGACCATGAGTTAGAGGAGTGGAACACAATGAGCACATCCCTGTATGCGGTGGTTGACCCGTCGACGGGCGAGCTGATCCAGGAGTACCCCACCGCCACCGACGAGCAGATCGAGCAGGCCGTCGCGTCCGCGGCGAAGGCCCACAAGGAGTGGTCCCGCGGATCGACCGTCGCCGAGCGCGCCGCCCTGATCCGCAGGGTCGCCGAACTGCACACCGAGCGCAAGAGTGAACTGGCCAAGATCATCCAGCGCGAGATGGGCAAGCCGCTGGACCAGTCCGAGGGCGAGGTCGACTTCAGCGCCGCGATCTACGAGTACTACGCCGACAATGCCGAGAAGTTCCTCGCCGACGAGCCGATCGATCTTGTCGAGGGGGAGGGCTCAGCGCTGATCCGCCGCAGTTCGGTCGGCGTGCTGCTCGGGATCATGCCGTGGAACTACCCGTACTACCAGGTGGCCCGATTCGCCGGCCCGAACCTGGTGCTCGGAAACACCATCGTCCTCAAGCACGCCCCGCAGTGCCCCGAATCGTCGGCCGCGTTGCAGCAGATCTTCCTCGACGCCGGCTACCCGGAGGGCGCCTACGTCAACGTCTACGCCACCAACGACCAGATCGCGGAGGTCATCGCGGACCCACGCGTGCAAGGGGTTTCGTTGACAGGCTCGGAGCGTGCCGGAGCTGCCGTCGCCGAGATCGCGGGCCGCAATCTCAAGAAGGTGGTGCTGGAACTCGGCGGCTCGGACCCGTTCATCCTGCTCAGCTCCGACGATCTGGATTCAGCGGTGGAGGCCGCGATCGAAGGACGGTTCGAGAACACCGGGCAGGCCTGCAACGCCGCGAAGCGGATCATCGTCGCCGAGGACATCTACGACGACTTCCTGGACAAGTTCACCAAGAAAGTTCTCGGCAAGGCGGATGGACTGGCCCCGCTGTCGTCGGTCGCGGCTGCCGACCGGCTCGACGAGCAGGTGAAACGGGCCGTGGACGACGGCGCGACGCTGGTGTCCGAGGGTCAGCGCAACGGTGCCTTCTTCCCGCCCGGCGTACTGACCGGCGTCTCTCCTGACTCGCCGAGCTACAAGGAGGAGCTGTTCGGCCCCATCGCGACCGTCTACAAGGTGACCTCCGAGGACGAGGCCGTCAACGTCGCGAACGACACCCCGTTCGGGTTGGGCTCCTACGTCTTCACCACCGACGACGAGCAGGCCAAGCGCGTCGCGGACAGGATCGAGGCGGGGATGGTGTTCGTCAACGCCGTCGGGGCCGAAGGCGTCGAGTTGCCGTTCGGCGGCGTGAAGCGATCCGGCTTCGGTCGCGAGCTGGGCCGCTTCGGCATCGACGAGTTCGTGAACAAGAAGCTCATCCGCATCAGCTGAGGAGCACGCGCGTTGTAGCCTCACACCATGGAAGTACTACGCGATGTAGTTGTCCTGGTGCATCTGGTCGGATTCGCCGTGACCTTCGGCGCCTGGGTTGCGGAGGCGGCCGCCGGTCGCTTCCGCACCACCCGGGTGATGGACTACGGGCTGCTGGTGTCGTTGCTCACCGGCCTCGCGCTGGCGGCGCCGTGGCCGGCCGGAATCGAACTGAACTACCCCAAGATCGGGGTCAAGCTGGTGATCCTGGTGATCCTGGGTGCGCTGCTGGGCATGGGCAACGCCCGGCTGCGGCGCACCGGGG
>NZ_JBAUJR010000087.1:0-6968 GCF_049683935.1 Mycobacterium sp.
GGCGGGGGCGGCGGTGCGGGTTCGGGCGCGGTGGTGGGAGCGGATTTTCCGTTCCCGCTCGGGGCGGAGCGCGGGGCGCTGCGCACGGCGGCGGCGTCACCGGTGGGTTCGGGGGAGTAATCGACGAGGAACTCGTGCCAACTCGGGTCGACCGACGAGGGATCCTCTCGGAACTTGCGGTACATCTCTTCGACCAACCACTCGTTCTGACCGAATGGTGAAGGTGAATTCACGGCTGCTGTTCGCCTCAATTCTTCGCTTCGAGCCAGCCCCCAGCGGCAGCCGGCCACCCAATCCAACCCCGGTGTGCGGTTTCCCGCATTTCCGCCTTGTAAAGGCTAGCGCTTCTGCCGGGGACCGGACCACGCAACGTGCTTATGGTCATTGCGGTCACACCCCTGGGTACCCGAGCGGCGTGGATGACCCGCCGAAAGGCCGGGGAGTCCGACTACTGGCGCGGCGCGGGCAGCAGGTGCAACGGCGACGGCCAGCGCGTCGGCGGGTCGCCGAACGCCCTGCGGGCGTGGCCGACGATCTTCTTGCCCATCATTCGGTTGCCGACACCGCCGACGACGGCTCCGATGCCGACCGGCAGGAGCTTGCCGAACGCGATCGCACCGCGCTTGAGGGTGTAGCGCTTGACGAAATAGCGCAGCAGTCGGGAGTTCAGTTGGGACACCGCGGGCAGCGGCAGCGACGCCGCACCGTCGGACAGCCACGCCCCGCTGGTCCGTCCCGGACCGAGCAGGTCTGCGACTGCGTGCTTGCTGTCGTCGCCGACGAGGACGGCCAGCACGAGGGCGCGGCGGCGCTCACGGTGCTCGGCGGGGATGCCGTGCACTTCGGCGACGGCAAGCACATACACCGCCGTCGCCTCGAGGAACACCACGGTTTCACCGGCAACTGCCGACATCGCGATCAGCGTGCCGATGCCCGGGAACGCGGCGGCGGACCCGACCGCCGCCCCACTGGCCATCACCGCGGCCATATAGTGCTTGTCCAACTTGTCGATGATGTCGGCAGGGGTCGCGCCGGGGTTGTGCTCGCGCAACCGGTCGACGTAGGCCTTGACAGCCGGGCCCTGGACGCGGGCGCCGCGCTCGATGATCTGGGACAGCACCTTCGCCGCAGTGCTCGGATCCTCGTCCTTGACAGCCGGCAACTGATTCTTGGTGCGTGATCGGGCACTCATTCGGTGGCCTCTCCTGTTCAAAACCGTCTACGACGGATGCACTCAGGCTAATGGTTGTGAAACGAACGGCGGCCGACATGGCGTGCCCGAAGGTGATAGCGGTCACTGTCTGCGCATCAGGGAAGAAATAATCGGATAGCGACGCTAACCAATTGCATGGCAGTATCCGGTGACGTGGACGTGACTCGACCCCAATCCGATCTGGCGGCGCAGCCGCCGGGTCGCACCCGGATGATCGTGGTCCTGGGACTCCTGGTGGCGCTGGGTCCGCTGACCATCGACATGTACCTGCCCGCCCTGCCGAAGATCGCCGAGGACCTCTCGGTGTCCTCGTCGGTGGTGCAGTTGACGCTGACCGGCACCCTCGCCGGCTTGGCGCTGGGACAATTGATCGTCGGCCCGCTGTCGGACTCCCTCGGTCGCCGCAAACCGATGATCGCCGGAATCGTGCTGCACATGGTCGCCTCGCTGTTGTGCCTGTTCGCGCCGAACATCGCGCTGCTCGGCGTCGCGCGCGGCCTGCAGGGCTTCGGCGCGGCAGCGGCGATGGTCGTGGCCATCGCGGTCGTCGGTGACCTCTACAAAGACAACGCAGCGGCCACGGTGATGTCGCGCCTGATGCTCGTGCTGGGGGTGGCGCCGGTGCTCGCGCCGTCGCTCGGGGCAGTGGTGCTGCTCCAGGCGTCCTGGCACTGGATCTTCGCGACGTTGGTGGTCCTGGCGGGCGCGCTGTTGGTGATGGCGGCCATCGCACTGCCCGAGACGCTGCCGGAGAAGAACCGGCGTCCACTCAGGGTGTTGGGGATCGGCGCGACCTACCTGGGACTGCTGCGCGACGTGCGCTTCGTCATCCTGGTGCTCGTCGCGGCACTGGGCATGTCCGGCCTGTTCGCCTACATCTCGGGCGCGTCGTTTGTCCTGCAGGGCCGCTACGGTCTCGACCAGACCGCTTTTGCGCTGGTGTTCGGTGCGGGCGCCATCGCGCTGATCGGTTCCACCCAGTGCAACGTGGTGCTGCTCCGACGCTTCTCGCCCCAGCAGATCATGGTGTGGGCGCTGGTTGCCGCGTCGGTGTCCGGAGCGGTCTTCGTGGCGCTGGCGGCCGCCCAGGTCGGCGGCGTGTTCGGTTTCATCGTGCCGGTCTGGGCGATCCTCGCCGCGATGGGGCTGGTGATCCCGAATGCTCCGGCTGTTGCGCTGACCCGTCACCAGGAGGCGGCCGGTACCGCGGCAGCACTCCTGGGGGCCGCACAGTTCGGCTTGGGCGCCGCGGTGGCCCCACTGGTGGGTGTGCTCGGCAACAACGAGCTGGCCATGGCGGTGGTGATGTCGGCCGGGGTGATGATCGCGCTCGGAGCTCTGCTGGTCACGGGCGTGCACAAGTCGGCTGCGGCTGAGCGCCTCGCCGGGGAGGCCATCGCCGAACCTGCGTGACGGCCCGCGTCGGTCACGCGACTTGTCGGGATACTCGCGGGTCCGTACGGTCGGTCCGTCCGCTGCTCCGCGTACCGTGATGCCACGCTGATCGACCGCCGACCGCTCCACCAGACGAGACTGCCGACCCCACCATGTTCGAGACCGTGAGACCGCGCGCCCACGAGGCCAATCCGTGGCATGCGTTGTGGGCGTTGCTCATCGGGTTCTTCATGATCCTGGTCGACGCCACGATCGTCGCCGTCGCCAACCCGGCGATCATGTCCAGTCTCGGCGCCGACTACGACGCAGTGATCTGGGTGACCAGCGCATACCTGTTGGCCTACGCGGTACCGCTGCTGGTGTCCGGCCGGCTCGGGGACCGGTACGGCCCCAAGAACATCTACCTGCTGGGGCTGGCGGTCTTCACGGTGGCGTCGCTGTGGTGCGGGCTGTCCGACAGCATCGGCATGTTGATCGCCGCCCGGATGGTCCAGGGCGTCGGTGCGGCACTGCTGACACCGCAGACGCTGTCGGTGATCACCAGGACGTTCCCCGCTCACCGCCGCGGGGTGGCGATGAGCATCTGGGGTGCCACCGCGGGCGTCGCCACGCTCGTGGGTCCGCTCGCCGGCGGGGTGCTGGTGGAGCACCTGGGATGGCAGTGGATCTTCATCGTCAACGTGCCCGTCGGCATCATCGGCCTGGTGGTCGCGGTCCGGTTGGTGCCGGCGCTGTCCACCCAGAAGCAGGGGTTCGACGTGCCCGGCGTGGTGTTGTCGGCCGTCGGCATGTTCCTGATCGTGTTCGCGCTGCAGGAGGGGCAGGCCTTCGACTGGGAGCCGTGGATCTGGGCGACCATCGTCATCGGGATCGGGGTGATGGCCGCGTTCGTCTACTGGCAGTCGGTCACCACCGGCGCGCCGCTCATCCCGCTGGTCATCTTCCGTGACCGCGACTTCTCGATGTCCAACCTGGGGGTGGCGACCATCGGGTTCGTCGCCACGTCGATGATTCTGCCGCTGATGTTCTACGCCCAGGCAGTGTGCGGTCTGACGCCCACTCAGGCCGCTCTGCTGACCGCGCCGATGGCTGTCGCCACCGGCGTGCTGGCGCCGCTGGTCGGCAGGATCGTCGACCGGTCGCATCCACGGCCGGTGGTGGGTTTCGGCTTCTCGGTGATGGCGATCGGGCTGACGTGGCTCTCGATCGAGATGACGCCGACCACCCCGATCTGGCGCCTGCTGCTGCCCCTGACCGCCATGGGGGTGGGCATGGCGTTCATCTGGTCGCCGCTGGCCGCCACCGCGACCAGAAACCTGCCGATGCAGTTGGCGGGCGCGGGCTCGGGTGTCTACAACACCAACCGCCAGGTCGGCTCGGTGCTCGGCAGCGCGGGCATGGCCGCATTCATGGCGTCCCGGTTGTCCGCCGAGATGCCGGGCGCGACGGCCGCCACGCCGCAGACCGAAGGGTCGGTCACCCAGCTACCCGAGTACCTGCACGGGCCGTTCGCGGCGGCGATGTCGCAGGCCATGCTGCTGCCGGCCTTCGTCGCGCTTGTCGGTGTCATCGCCGCGCTGCTCCTGCTGGGGTTCGCCAACTCTCGAATTGTGCAGGGCGCCGTAGCCGACCCGGCCACCGGCGACGGCGAACACCACGACTGGGACGACGAAACATTCGTCGACGACGACGAGTACGTCGAGTATGAGGTGACCTGGGACGACCCCGAACCGGGGCCTTCCGAGGTGCCCGTCCCCGCCACCGGACCCTCTGCCGCACAACGGGAATGGCGCAGTCTTGTCGATGAGCTGCTGGCGGAACCGCCCGCATCACCCGGCGACGACCCGATCGGATCCGCGCACAACGGTTTCCACATGGGCGGAGACGAACTCGGCACCCGCGGCAGGCATTCGCGGGAAGCGGACTAAACCGCGCTCTCCATCAGTGCGGCGAGCCGCTCGTTGGCGGTGTTGAGTGCCACCGTGAGCGCGCCGATCGCCTTCTCCCGCACCCGGGGCTTGTCCGGGAGCAGTAGGAACAGGTCGCGCAGCACGTTGAGCCGGGCAGATTGCAGCCACTCCAGCAGCTCGGGGTCCTGCAGCCACCGCGCCTGGGCACGGTTGTCCGCCAACAACATCCGCAGCCAGTCGATCGGCGCGTCGGGGTGCGGGATGGGTTCGCACAGCGCGTTGCGTGCCTCATCGTCCCCGTAGGCCGCTTCGACATGGGCGATGAACGCCGAACTGAACACCTGCTGGCATCCGCGCACGCTCTGCAGGGTTATCCGGTCACCGTCGAACACCGGCACCGACGGGGGCCGCGGCAGTCCCTGTGTCGTGCAGTCGACGTACAACGACGGCACCGGCGTCGATACCGAGCCGCCCTGCAACACCAACTGATCCGGGTCGACCCGGTTGATGTGGCCCATCCGCACCACGTCCTCGACATGACGCAGTTGCTCGAGTTCGCCGAGCGAGACGATCGCGCAGTGGTACATGGTGGGGCGCACCGTCGGGTCGAGGCGGAGCAGGCTCTGGTCGGCCTCCAACCGGGTGAACAGGTCATCGACCGAGGTCGCCTCGGTGATCGCCGTCATCCGGGTCCCGATCGACTTGCGGAGTTGCTTGACGAAGACCGGACCCGGTTGCACGTTGGCGCGGTTCAGCAGCCATGAGTCGCGCGGCATGACCCACCGAAGCCGCTCGGCCGGAACTCCGTTGCGCAACAACCACAGACAGCAGTCCATCCCGGTCTTGCCGCCGCCGACGATCGTGAAGTGCTGCCGGTCGGGCGCATGCCGGGGCAGCTCGTTGGGGGTCACCACGTCGACCCCGTCGGCGACCGCGAACGGCGGCCCGGACCGCATCGACTGCACGATGGTCAACAGATACGTCGCGTCGACCACTCGTCGCCGCACGGTCACGGTGTGTTCGGTCCTGTCCAGGGTGGCAAACGTGCTCCCGCCCAGATAGCGGGCCGACGGGAAGTAGGTCAGCCGGCCGGTGGGCAGCATCCGGTGACGCATCACCTGGTCGTAGTAGGCGCACACCTCGTGGCCGGTCGCCAGTTCGAAGAACCCCTCGTTCCAGCCGGCGGTGTCGACGGAGTCCTCATTGCCGAGGGCGCAGGAGTTCACGCCGTAATACGCCGACGGCTGATGCAACCGCACGAAGGGATACACCGAGTTCCAGTGACCGCCGGGCTGATGGTGCTCGTCGACGAGCACCACGGTCGCGTCGGTTTCGGTCAGCAGTGTGTCGACGAACGCCATGCCCATGGCGCCCGCCCCGACGACGAGGTAATCCGCTTCGATCCGTGTCACTGCACGGACACGCTACGTGGCCGCATCGGTTGTGACGGTGACGGGTCGGTGACGTTCGAAGAGCACAGCGGGGTTCAGATAGCCGTCCGGATCGAATGCCGTCTTCACCGCCCTCATCGCGGCGATGTCAGGATCGGTGCGTGACATCGACACGTAGTCGCGCTTGCGGGTGCCCACGCCGTGTTCCGAGCTGACGTTGCCGCCGCAGCGGGCGATCAGCGCCATCATCGCGGCGTACAGGGTCTGCTCAGCGTCTCCGGCCAATGCGCAGCGGACGATGTTGAGGTGCAGATTGCCTTCGCCGACATGTCCGAACAACACCGGGATCGCGTCCGGGGCGTGGGCGGCCACCAGCTCGACGGACTCCGCGGCGAAGTCCGGGATGGCCGAAAGTGGCAGCGACACATCAAATTTCAGAGGAGGTCCGTAGGCCCCCAGCACCTCCGCGACCGCCTCGCGGACCTGCCAGAGTCGTTGCTGGGCAGTGCCGTCCACGCCGACCGCCGGCTCGCCGGACAGTTCCGCTGACTCGAGCGCCTCGGCGAGTCGCTCGGTGAGATCGGCGTCGCCGGCCAACTCGATCAGCAGCTGCCAAGCACCCTCGACCGGCGTGCCGACGCCGACGTGCTCGGCGGTCAGCACGCTCGCCCGGGCGTCGATCAGTTCCAGCGCGGCGATGCCCTCCATGTCGCGGAACACCCGCCCGGTCTCCATGAGAGCGTGCAGGTCGGTGAACCCGCAGATGGCGGTCACGCGGTGCCGGGGGGCGGGGTGCAGTCGTAGATCCAGTCCGGTGATGACGCCGAGGGTGCCTTCGGAGCCGACGAACAGCGACGCCAGGTCGTAACCGGTGTTGTCGCTGCGTACCTGACTGTGCCGCTGCACCACCGACCCGTCGGGCAGCACCACGTCCAGGCCGAGAACCTGCTCGCCCATGTTGCCGTAGCGCACGGTGCGCAGACCACCGGCGTTCGTCGACGCCATGCCGCCGACCGTCGCGGTGTCCCGCGCCGCCAGGTCGACCCCGAAGACCAGGCC
>NZ_JBAUJR010000088.1:0-8162 GCF_049683935.1 Mycobacterium sp.
CAACACCAGTGTGGTGCCGGCGGTGACTGCGGTGACGGTGGTGGGGGTGCCGGGGGCGTCGGTGGCGCCGGTGCTGGTGGCGACGCCGATCGCGGCGGGCACCACCGGATCGCCGATCACGGTGTCGCCGGTGGTGGTGATCACCGATCTGGACTCGGCGAACCTGGAGTCGGCGACAGTCACACTCAGCAGTCCAGGTGTGGGGGATTCGTTCGGTTATGGAACGCTGCCCACCAACGTGGTGGCCAATGTCTCTGGTGGGGTGCTGACATTCACCGGGTCGGCCACGGTGGCGGACTATCAGGCGTTGTTGGAGTCGGTCACTCTCACCTCGGCGACAGTCGGGATCAAGTCGGTCACCTTCGCGGTGACTGATGGTGACGGCAACACCAGTGTGGTGCCGGCGATCACTGCGGTCACGGTGGTGGGCCTGCCGGTTTCTGTCACCCCGATCGTCTTGACCTCGGTTGTCAACGTGACCTATACCGCGGGGACATCCGGTGTCACAATCGATCCCGGCGTGATCATCCTCGATGGAGATTCGACGACGATGACGGGCGCGACCGTGACGATCATCGATCCACAGGTGGGCGATGCGTTGGTTTATGGGCCGCTACCCACCGATGTGACCGCAGATTTCGACGCAGGTGTCCTGACATTCGAGGGCACGGCCTCGGTCAGTGATTACCAGCAGCTTCTGCGGTCGGTGACGTTCTCGACGAACTCATCGGCACTGGCGACAATCAAGACCATCTCGTTCACCATCACAGACGACCAGCAAGGTGTGAGCGCCCCAGGGTTGGTCACCGTTACGGTGCTGTCGCTGCCCATCCTGGCCACACCTGCTGTGGTGACTTCGGTGGTCAATGTCGGCTATACGGCAGGTGATTCAGCCATTGCCGTCGATCCGGGCCTGATTTTGCTGGATGCAGATTCGACGAACATGTCAGGTGCTGTGGTGGCCATCGTGGGCGGCGCAGCGGCCGGCGAAAGTCTCGGCTACACCCCGCAGGCGGGCATCGACGGCAGCTACAACGCAGGCGTCCTGACCTTTGACGGAGTCGCCTCCGTGGCTGCGTATCAACAGCTCCTTCGTTCCGTGACGTTCTCGACCGACTCCAATGCCCTGGCGACGATCAAATCCATCTCGTTCGTCGTCACCGACGACCAGGACAAGGTCAGTGCCCCTGCTCTCGTCGCGGTGACGGTCGTGACGTTGCCGCTGCAGATCGCACCGCTGGTGACTACGTCGGTCGTCAACGTTTCATACACCGCGGGCAACAGCGCCATCACCATCGATCCGTTGGTCAGCGTGCTCGATGTCGATTCGACCTCGCTGGAGGGGGCAACTGTCGAGATCACCGGAGGATTCGCTGCAGGCGACGTGCTGTCGTTCACTGAGCCGACCGGTATCACCGGCACCTACAACAGCGCCGACGGAGTGCTGACCTTCGACGGGACGGCGAGCATCGCGCTCTACGAACAGGCACTGCGTTCTGTGACGTTGTCGACGGGTTCCGGTGCGATCGCGTCTCTGAAGACGGTGTCGTTCAGCGTGGTCGACGCTGAGGGCACACCAAGCCTGCTGCCCGCCAACGTCGTGGTCACTGTGGTGGCGGCGCCGGTCAATTTGGCGCCGCTGGTGGTGACTACCGCGTTGGGCCCGGTCTACACCGCCGGAAACACCGCAGTGGACGTGAATCCGTTGCTCACCGTGCTCGACCTGGACTCGACGACGCTGACGGGTGCATCGGTGGCGATCACCGGGAACTTCACGTCGGGAGACCTCCTCGGATTCACCGCGGTCGCAGGAATCAGCGGTGCCTATGACGCGGTCACCGGGATCCTGACGTTCACTGGAAGTGGGACGGAAGCGCAGTATCAGCAGCTACTGCGATCGGTGACCCTGTCCACCAACGGAACGGCTCCGACCGCCGTCAAGACGGTGACGTTCACTGTGACCGATTCGCAAGGCGCGACGAGTCTCCCTGCGGCAGCACTCGTCGCAGTGACGGCCAACTCCGCACCGATACTCACGGCTCCGTTGGGTGGCGGGGTCGTCCTTCTGGGAGCGCAGGTTCTGAGCTCTGCGGCCGTGATCCTCGACGACTCTTCGTATTTGGACCGAGCAATCGTCACGATCACGAATGTTCAGAGCGGTGACTCGCTGACCTTCACTCCCACCGGTTCGATCAGCGGCACGTACTCGGGCGGTGTGCTGACACTGACGGGACTGGGCACGGTACTCGAGTATCAAACTGTGATTCAGTCGATCAGGTTCTCGAAGTCGGTGTTGAATCTGGTCGGGTTCCGAAACATCACGATGGTCGTCCGGGACGCGCAGGGGCTCAACAGCAATACGACTTCGGGGACGATGACACTGATCCTCTGATTCAGATCGCCGGTCCGAGAAGGTCGTCCGCGTCCTTGATCACATATCCGTAGCCCTGCTCGGCGAGGAACCGCTGCCGATGCGCGGCGTACTCGGCGTCGAGGCTGTCACGCGACACCACCGAGTAGAACACCGCACCGCCACCGTCGGCTTTGGGGCGCAGCAGCCGTCCCAGCCGCTGGGCTTCCTCTTGGCGGGAGCCGAATGTGCCCGAGACCTGAACTGCCACACTGGCTTCCGGTAGGTCGATCGAGAAGTTGGCGACTTTGGAGACCACCAGGGTGCGGATCTCGCCGCGACGGAACCCGTCGAACAGAGCCTCCCGCTCAGCGGTCTTGGTCGACCCTTGGATCACCGGGGCGTCGAGTTCGGCACCGAGCTCATCGAGCTGGTCGAGGTAGGCGCCGATGACCAGCGTGGGTTCTGAGGGGTGCCGCTCGAGAATCGACTTCACCACCGCGATCTTGGTGTGTGCCGTCGCGCAGAGTTTGTAGCGCTCCTCGGGTTCAGCCGTGGCGTACAGCATGCGCTCGTTGTCGGTCATCGTGACGCGGACCTCGATGCACTCGGCCGGTGCGATCCATCCCTGTGCCTCGATGTCCTTCCACGGGGCGTCGTAGCGTTTCGGCCCGATCAGCGAGAACACGTCACCCTCGCGGCCATCCTCACGGATCAGGGTGGCCGTCAGTCCGAGGCGCCTGCGCGACTGCAGATCGGCCGTCATCCGGAACACCGGTGCGGGCAGCAGGTGCACCTCGTCGTAGATGATCAGGCCCCAGTCCCGGCTGTCGAACAGCTCCAGATGCTTGTATTCGCCCTTGGTGCGGCGTGTGATGACCTGGTAGGTGGCAATGGTGACCGGCCGGATCTCCTTGCGTTCGCCGGAGTACTCGCCGATCTCCTCCTCGGTCAACGACGTCCGGGCGATCAGCTCGCGCTTCCACTGGCGGCCGGCCACGGTGTTCGTCACCAAGATCAGGGTGGTGGCTCCGGCCTTGGCCATCGCGGCGGCGCCGACAAGCGTCTTGCCCGCCCCGCACGGCAGCACCACCACGCCGGAGCCGCCCGCCCAGAATGAATCCGCGGCCATCTCCTGGTAGTCGCGCAGGTGCCAGCCGTCCTGCGCCAGGCTGATCGGGTGCGCCTCTCCGTCGACGTAGCCGGCGAGGTCCTCCGCCGGCCAGCCGATCTTCAGCAGCAGTTGCTTGATGTGGCCGCGTTCGCTCGCATGCACGATGACGGTGTCGTCGTCGATCCGCGCTCCCAGCATCGGCGCGATCTTTTTGTGGCGCATGACCTCTTCGAGGACCGCGCGATCCAAGCTGACCAGGATGAGGCCGTGGACCGGGCTCTTGACCAGCTGCAACCGGCCGTAACGGGCCATGGTGTCGACGATGTCGACCAGCAGTGGCTGGGGCACCGCGTAGCGGGAGAAGCTGACCAGGGCATCGACCACCTGTTCGGCGTCGTGTCCGGCGGCGCGGGCGTTCCACAGTGCCAGCGGGGTGATGCGGTAGGTGTGGATGTGCTCGGGCGCACGTTCCAGCTCGGCAAACGGCGCGATCGCCGCGCGGGCGGCCCCGGCTTGCTCATGGTCGACCTCGAGCAGCACCGTCTTGTCGGACTGCACGATCAGCGGGCCGTCGGTCATGCGCGGTCTCGGTAGGAAGTCATCCCACCCATTATCCGGATTCGGCGGCCACCACCGAAGTCACGCGGTGAATGGCGAACTCCCGGACCCTGCCGGACGCCGGGTCGTAGGCGGTGAGCTGGCCTCCCCGGACGTTGATCGGTGCCACGACGCGCTGTGTGGCCACCCCGGCGGGGTCGACGTATCCGATCACCACCGACTCCTGGTGGTGAGCGGCGTACTGCAGTTCCGAGATCGCGACCGCTGGGTCCAGCCGCATGCCCGACGGTGTTGCCGCGACCTTGCGGAGCACCGCCACGATCGCGCCGAGCGTCTGATCCGTCGGTGTCAGGTTGTGCCGGTGTACGCGGCGACGGCCCGCCGGCGGAACTCGCGAACCCCTACTGCGCAGATCGACGATCGCTCCGGTGGAGTCCTCGGCGGCCGGAGCGAAACCGGCGCGTCGCAGTGCGGCGAGCACCTCGGCGATCGGAGCCTGCGACACCGCCACAGTCGGGGCCAGAGGCCTCAACTCGACCGCTTCGGTGGCCGGCGCGGCGACCGCCTGGGCGAGCAGGGCCGCGTCCTCGCAGCGGACAAAGGACGAAGCCATGCCCACCCGCAATTGGCCGTGGCGACGTGCCACATCGTCGATCATGTACGTCAAAGACTGTGGCACAGGGGTTTTGGAGTGGCGGGTGAACAATGCGTGCAACTCGCCTGCCGTCTTGCCGGTGTCCAGTGCCCGCCGGACGGACGCCTCGGTGATGCGGTACACCATTGCCGCGCCGGCGGATTCCACCGTCGCGACCGCCGCCAGTTGTTCGGCCAGCGCACGCTCCAACGGTCCGGGAACGATCACCGTGAGGTCGGCCTGCAGCAGGAAGTGGTCGATCGGTTTCGGAAGGACCTTGGACATGGCCGCGACGACCGCGTCTTCGGGTTCGCCGGCGAGGAGTCGCCGCATCGGCGTGGACAGGGCGCCCCGGCCGACGACACCGACCGCGTGGGCTTCGGTGAGCAGGTCGGCGACAGGTGCGGGCTGGAGCCTCGCCGACCACCGGGGTCGCCGCCACACCAAGGCCAGGGATGCGCTGTCGCCGTCGACACCGGAACCTGGCGGCAACTCCTCGAGCGTTTCCAGAAGAAGTCGACGATCGAGGGGCGCGGCAGTCGAGAACAGCGAATCCGACAGCGCTGCATATGGTTTGCCATCAGGGCCGCGGCTGCCGATGAGGCCCGGTCGACCCGGCAGGTCCAGCCACGCCGACACGATCAGGTGCCATTTGACCGCTGTGGGGGATTCGACGAACCGATCGGCGGCGACCGTCGGCGCCCAGTACGGTCCTGCGGCATCGGGTGGATCCGGTTCGGGCATTCCCGGTGCGATCAGGCCTGCGGCAGCGCTGACCTCCAGGAGCAGCCCCAGTCGGCGATCCTCGATGCCGGTCTGCTTGGTCAACCGCTTGACCTCCCGCACCCCGAGGCCCCCGCTGCGTAGTTCGGGAATGGGTGCGGCACTGAGTGTTTCGATGATGATCTCGACTTCGCGCAACAGATCGATCGCCGCACCGGCGGCCACGGCATCCACATCGCGGGCGCTGGTCGTGGACACGGTGGGGTCGGGTTTGGTCCAGCTGACGGGGCCTGGGGTTTCGCCGCGAAGCACCTGGCCGACCAGCCGGGGCAGGATCACGGTGTCGGAATCGAGACTGCGGAGCAGGCCGGCGGCGAGCAGTCGCTGCACCGGCCGGTCGGGCGGGGTTCCGGGCGCCGCGTCTCGGGTCCGTCCGACGGGCGAGCCTTCGAGCAGCTTGTCCAGCAACTCGCGCGCGGGACCATCGAGGGCCTCGATCGCCCCGGCGATGTCCGCAATCGACGGGGCGGTGCTCTCGTCGGTGGCCTGACCGGGGTACCAGGGGAGGCTGGACCCGGCTTCGGCGACCACCCGCACTGGGTCGTCGCCCCAGACCAGGGCTCGCTCCCGGAGATCCCGGACCGCCGCGCTGACGGCCTCGCCGTCGACCTTCTCGCCGAGCAGTTCCATCAGCCGGGCGACGGGGACACCGGTGGTGTCGGCGTGCAGCGTGAGCAGGGCGTCGAGCACCCCCAGGTGCAGGAAGTCCAGATCATCGGTAGCGGCCTTGACCGATTGGCGGGCTGCAGCTCGGGCGGCCAGCGCGGCGATGGTGCCCGGCGGGGGTTGGGTGAGGTCCGGGCGTAGCCGGAGGAGGCGGATCAGACGGTCATCGTCGGACTCGGCCAACCAGGCGCCCAGCGGTACGACCGGGGGATTCACGCTCATCGGCGCTGTCTGCTCTTCGTCCGAGGTCTCATCGGCGCTGTCTGCTCTTCGTCCGAGGCCTCATCGCCGACCAGCTTAAAGCAGCGTCCCGACCTCGCCAGACGGCGAGACGCCTGCCACAATGTCCATGTGGCTGATGAGAAACGGCAGAAGGACAAGTACGTCGACCCGGGCTGGCCGACGTCCGACCCCGACGATCACGCGGTCAGCGAGCTTGCCACTGACCGCACGGGCGCACTGTCGCCGTTCGGCGACGTGACGTTCCCGCTTCCGGCTGACGAGCTCCCGTTCATTCAGTCTTCCACGGTCATCAACAGGTAACGGTGAGCTCCGGGGTGGGAGAAGGCCTCTCGCATCTCGATGAGTCGGGCGCAGCCCATATGGTCGATGTCACCGCCAAGGATGTCACCAAGCGCGTTGCGATAGCGGTGGGAGCAGTGCGCACCCGCCCCGATGTGGTCGAGATGATCAGCGCCAACGGGCTGCCCAAGGGTGACGCGTTGGCCACCGCGCGGGTCGCCGCGATTCTCGCCGCCAAACGCACCAGCGAGCTCATCCCGCTGTGCCACCCGCTGGCGATCACCGGCGTCGACATCGACTTCACCGCGGGCGGTGCCGACGACCCGGGACTGGTCGGCATCACCGCCACCGTGCGCACCACTGACCGCACCGGGGTCGAGATGGAAGCGCTGACTGCGGTCAGCGTGGCCGCGTTGACGATCTACGACATGATCAAAGCGGTCGACCGCGCCGCATGCATCAACGACATCCGCGTGGTGCGCAAAGAGGGTGGCAAAACGGGTATGTGGACCGCGTGACGCGGTCAGGTGTGGTGATCATCGCCTCCACCCGGGCCTCTGCTGGTGTCTACGAGGACCGCTGCGGACCCGTCATCGTGGACTGGCTGAACGGCCGCGGCGTCGACACTTCGTCGCCCGTCGTCGTCGCTGACGGTGCACCTGTCGAATCAGCGCTGCGATCTGCTCTGCGTGACCACCCCGACGTCATCGTCACGTCCGGCGGCACGGGCATCTCACCCACCGATTCCACTCCGCAGGCGACTGCGGCGGTGGTGGATTACCAGGTCCCGGGTCTCGCCGAGGCCATCAGGCAGGCCGGACTCCCGCACGTGCCGACCTCTGTCTTGTCGCGCGGGGTGTGCGGCGTCGCCGGCCGCACGTTGATCGTGAATCTCCCCGGCTCATCCGGCGGGGTCAAAGACGGTCTGGGAGTGCTCGCCGATGTTCTCGAGCACGCGCTGGATCAGTTGCGCGGTGGGGACCACGTGCGATGACGACGGTGGTCAGGGCTGCTCTCACCGATCAGCCCATCGATTCGGCTGAGCACGAGGAGCTGGTCTCACACCACGCCGCGGGCGCCGTCGTGGTTTTTGCCGGCGTCGTCCGCGACCACGACGGCGGTCGAACGGTGACTCGACTGGACTACTCGTCGCATCCGTCCGCGGCACAGACACTCGAGGACGTCGTAGCCGAGATCGCGGCCGATTGCCCGGGGGTCCGCGCCATCGCAGTCAGCCATCGCACGGGCACCTTGCGCATCGGCGATGCGGCCCTGGTTGCCGCCGTCGCGGCCGACCACCGGCGCGCCGCGTTCGAGACGTGTGCGCGCCTGGTGGACAGCGTCAAAGAACGGCTACCGGTGTGGAAGCACCAGTTCTTCGCCGACGGAACCGAGGAGTGGGTCAACTCCGCGTAGACACGACGACCGCGGACCGCGGCGACGAGTCTGCGATGGGTCGCGTCAGGCGGGCGGCAACACCGGTGCGGGTGCCGGGGGAGGCATCGCGGCCGGATCGGCGCCGACCGGGATCGGCA
>NZ_JBAUJR010000089.1:0-32975 GCF_049683935.1 Mycobacterium sp.
AGGCCCACCGCGTGCGCGTCCCTCACCTCATCACGGACACGCCGAACACCGCACTCTCACACCAAAAACCACCGCTGAACAGCGGAAAAGCACCCACGAAAACCCGTGGAGCGCCATGTATGTTCGATGTATGTCGGGGACGGAGTTGCGCGAGGCGGTGACCGCGTTGCGGGCTGCCTTCGACGCGGTCGCCGCCTGCGACATCGACCTGCTGACCCGCGATGAACTGATCGGGCCCCTCGACGAACTGCAGACCCTGACCTGCCAGCTGCCGGCTGTGAGTCAGCGGTTGCTGGTGCGGCTACAGACCGAGACCACCCCGCAGCAGATGGGCGCCAAGTCCTGGAAGGACGTTCTGACCGTCCGCTGGCGCATTTCGGCGGCTGAGGCGAATCGCCGCCTGAACGAGGCCGCGGTGTTAGCTCCGCGACGCACCATCACCGGCGAACCCCTGCCCGCGGTGTTGCCGGCGACCGCCGCTGCCCAAGCTCTCGGGCTAATCAATAGTGAGCATGTCGCGGTGATCCGCGCTGCGGTCAAAAAGTTGCCGGGTTTCGTCGATGCGGCCACCGCCGCCCAGTTCGAAGTCGATTTGGTGCGCGTCGCGGTCGGTGTCGGACCGAAGGAACTCAAGGAGACCGCCGCGTTGAGGTTGTTCCTGCTCGACCAGGACGGACCCGAACCCGATGACACCGAACGCGCCCGCAAACGCGGCCTGTCGGCAGGTAAGCAGCGTGCCGATCTGATGACACCGCTCGCCGGGGAACTGACCCCGGAGGCGTGGGCGACGCTGGAGGCGATCTTCGCCAAGTTCGCCGCACCGGGGATGTGCAACCCCGACGATGCTGAACCGTGCACCTCGGGCACGCCGAGTCAGGCCCAGATCGACAACGATCACCGGTCGCTGGCGCAACGGCAACATGATGCGCTGGTGGTGGTGGGGCGGATCGCGTTGATGAGCGGCCTGGGCGACCTCAACGGACTGCCGGTATCGATCATCATCCGCACCACCCTCCAAGACCTCGAATCCCGCGCCGGGGTCGGTGTCACCGGCGGCGGCACCGTCATGCCGATCAAAGACGTGATCCGCCTCGGCGCCCACGCCCACCACAGCCTCGCGGTATTCGACGGCGTCACCGGATCAGCGCTGGACCTGTTCCGCACCAAACGCGTCGCCTCCCCCGCACAGCGGCTCATGCTCATCGCCCGCGACAACGGCTGCACCAAACCGTGCTGCACCGTCGGCGCCTACGGCACCCAGGTCCACCATGTCACCGCCGACTGGTCCCACGGCGGCACCACCAACATCGACGACCTCGGCCTGGCGTGTGGACCCGACAACAGAATGGTCAACACCCACGGCGGCTGGACCACCCGAATGAACGACCGCCACGAAGTCGAATGGATCCCACCACCGGGACTGGACACCGGCCAAACCCGGATCAACTACTACCACCGACCCGAAGCCCTACTCCGCCCACCCGATGACGATTCGGACGCCCAACGAGGCGCCGACAACACCGACCCCGAACCCGAACCGGCACAATCCCTGTGGGACGACGCCATCGCCGCGGCTGTTTGTGATGCGGAAAGCGCTGCCGTTCCTGATATGTCTGCGGCGTGGTCACCGATCGAGGCGGACGAGCCCCCTCCGAGCGAGCCGGACCAGAACACGAACGCCGATCACGAACCCTTCGACCCTTGGCCGCGCGCCGGCGACGACCAAGCCGGTGGAGGCAAGGGAGTCCGCGGGCCGTAGCGCGCACCCGCGGCGGGCGAGTGCTCTACCAACCGGGCAATCGACCGTCCAGCACACAGCGCGGCCGCCCTCCCCGCACCGGCGGTGAATGGCGGCCGCGCTCTCGGCGCCACGGTGCATCCGCGGGCCAGGCTCGCGGCAGGCATACCCTGGAGACATGTTCTCGCGCCGCCAACCCGACCGAGACGTTGAAGCCGACGTCGACGAACGCGCACTCACCGTCACCCGTCCGGAACACGAGGCCGCCGGGGTGAAAGCGGTGCTGGTGTCGTTGCAGCGCAGCATGGAATCCATGGGCGCGGTGCGAACCGCCGCGACGCTCGCCAAGCTCAACCAACGTCACGGTTTCGATTGCCCGGGTTGTGCGTGGCCCGAGGAACACGGTGGCCGCAAGATCGCCGAGTTCTGCGAGAACGGCGCCAAGGCCGTCGCGGAGGAGGCCACCAAACGCGTCGTCACCGCGGAGTTCTTCGCGCGGCATTCGATCGCCGACCTCGAGGCGCAACCCGAGTACTGGCTGTCTCAGCAGGGCCGCCTCACCGAACCGATGGTGCTGCGACCCGGCGACGATCACTACCGCCCGATCGGTTGGAGTGAGGCCTTCGAGCTGATCTCCGACGAACTGCGCTCCCTCGACAGCCCGCATCAGGCCGTCTTCTACACCTCGGGGCGAACCAGCAACGAAGCCGCGTTCCTCTACCAGCTGCTGGTCCGCAGCTTCGGCACCAACAACCTGCCGGACTGTTCGAACATGTGCCACGAATCCTCGGGCACCGCGCTGACCGATGCCATCGGCATCGGCAAGGGTTCGGTCACCGTGGAGGACCTCGTCCTTGCCGATCTGATCGTCATCGCCGGACAGAACCCAGGCACGAATCACCCGCGAATGCTGTCCGTCCTGGAGAAGGCGAAGGCCAACGGCGCCAACATCATCGCGGTCAATCCCCTGCCCGAGGCCGGCCTGATCCGTTTCAAGGATCCGCAGAAGGTGCACGGTGTCATCAGCGACGGGGTGTCGATCGCCGACGAGTTCGTCCAGATCCGCCTCGGCGGTGACATGGCGTTGTTCGCCGGAGTGGGCAAGCTGCTGTTGGACGCCGACGATCGGTCCCCGGGCAGTGTGGTGGACCGGGACTTCGTCGCGAATCACACCGCAGGCTTCGACGCCTACGAGAATCAGACCCGCTCCGTCGATCTCGACACCGTGCTCGAGGCGACCGGAATCGACCGCGAACAACTCGACCGGGTCGCCGGCATGATGGCAGGCGCGGAGCGCATCATCGTGTGCTGGGCTATGGGACTGACCCAGCAGAAGCACGCTGTTCCGAGCATCGCCGAGATCACCAACGTGCTGTTGATGCGCGGCATGATCGGCAAGCCCGGCGCCGGGTTGTGCCCGGTGCGCGGTCACTCCAACGTGCAGGGTGACCGCACCATGGGGATCTGGGAGAAGATGCCCGAAGCCTTCCTGTCCGCCCTGGACACCCGGTTCGGGATCGATTCGCCCCGCGAGCACGGTTACGACACCGTCGACGCGATCCGGGCGATGCGCGACGGTAAGGCAAGGGTGTTCCTGGCGATGGGCGGCAATTTCGCCTCGGCGACGCCGGACACCGAGGTCACCGAGGCTGCGCTGCGAAAGTGCTCACTGACCGTTCAGGTTTCGACCAAACTCAATCGAAGCCATCTGGTGCACGGGACCACCGCGTTGATCCTGCCGTCGCTGGGCCGAACCGACCGCGATGTCCAGGCCGGCGGCAAACAGCAGGTGTCGGTGGAGGATTCGATGTCGATGGTGCACCTGTCCCGCGGCAGCCTGCATCCGCCGAGCGACGACGTGCTCAGCGAGGTGTCGATCATCTGCCGGCTGGCTCGCGCGGTCCTCGGGCCCGACCACCCGGTGCCGTGGGAGACCTTCAACGGTGACTACGACACCATCCGCGACGCGATCGCCGCCGTCGTCCCCGGCTGCGAGGACTACAACCACAAGGTACGCGCGCCGGACGGTTTCCAGCTTCCCCATCCCCCACGTGACTCCCGCGAATTCCCCACCACCACAGGCAAAGCGAACTTCGTGACCAACCCGCTCGAGTGGGTTCGGGTCCCGCCGGGACGCCTGGTGTTGCAGACACTGCGCAGCCATGATCAGTACAACACCACGATCTACGGCCTCGACGACCGCTACCGTGGCGTCAAGAACGGCCGCCGGGTGGTGTTCGTCAATCCCGCCGACCTCGAGGCCTTCGGATTCGCCGGCGGAGACCGGGTGGATCTCGTCTCCGAGTACACCGGCGCCGACGGCGCACTTCAGGAGCGGCGCGCAGAGGACTTCGCGGTGGTGCCGTACTCGACGCCGGTGGGCAATGCCGCGGCCTACTATCCCGAGACCAATCCTCTTGTCCCCCTTGATCACACTGCTGCCCGCTCGAACACCCCGGTGTCGAAGGCGATCGTCGTCAGACTGGAGCGCCGCTAGTGGGCAGGGTGACGGCGCGGCGTCGGGTGCGGCACGTGACAGCGGACGACACTGTCGCCCGGCCCGAGACACTGGTCGTCGAGGAGCCCTTGGAGATCCGGGTCAACACAGTGCCGTTGACCGTCACCATGCGCACCCCCGGCTCGGACATCGAACTGGCGCAGGGGTTTCTGCTCACCGAGGGCCTCGTCGCCCGGCGCGACGACATCCTGTCGGTGCGGTATTGCCGCGGCGCCAACGAAGACGGCGTGAACTCGTACAACGTGCTCGACGTGACGCTGGCCCCCGACGTACCGGCACCCGACGTCGATCCCACCCGCAATTTTTATACGACATCGTCGTGCGGAGTCTGCGGCAAGGCGTCGTTGGATGCGGTACGGCTGATCAGCAAGCACTGCCCGGGTGATGACCCCACCACCGTCAGCGCCGAGACGTTGTCCGCGCTTCCCGGCAAGCTGCGCGACGGGCAGAAGGTGTTCGCTGCCACCGGAGGACTGCACGGCGCCGCGCTTTTTGCCTCCGATGGCACCGCCCTGGTGGTGCGCGAGGACATCGGTCGACACAACGCCGTCGACAAGGTGGTCGGGTGGGCGCTCGAACAGCGCCGGATTCCACTGAGCGGCACCGTGCTGCTGGTGAGCGGGCGGGCGTCGTTCGAGCTCACCCAGAAAGCCGTGATGGCCGGCATCCCGGTGCTCGCCGCGGTCTCGGCGCCGTCGTCTCTGGCCGTGGATCTGGCCAGTCAGTCCGGGCTCACGCTGGTGGCCTTCCTGCGCGGCGATTCGATGAACATCTACACCCGCCCGGACCGCGTCAAGAGCTGAGCAGCAGCCCCCGCCTGCAATCTCCATCTGTTCTCCACGCAACCTCCAAGCGTGCCCGCCCGGTGATCACCGAGCATCGACGACATGCCAGAGATCCTCATCGCCTCCAGCCCTCCCGTCGGACACTTCTCGCCGCTGCTGAACGTCGCGCGGGGTCTGGTGGCGCGGGGTGACTGCGTCTCCGTTCTCACCAGTGCCCGCCATGCCGACAGGATCCGTGCGGTCGGCGCCGAACCCTGTCCGCTGCCACTCGGCGCGGACTACGACGATTCCGCGTTCGACGAGTTGCCCGGCCGCGCCCAGACGTCGGGCATCGCGCGGATCAACTTCGACGTCGAGAACGTCTTCGTCCGGCCGCTGCCCTATCAGTTCAGCGCGCTGCAGGAACTGCTGGCCGGCAACCACTACGACGCCATCCTCACCGACGCGTTCTTCCTCGGTGTTCTGCCACTGTTGTTGGACAGCAACATTTCCCGGCCGCCAATCCTGGCCTACTCCACCATGCCGCTGCTGCTGTCGAGTCGCGACACCGCGCCCGGCGGACCCGGTATCACGCCGATGCCGGGCGCAATCGGCCGGCTACGCAATCGGGTACTCGCGCTGGTCACCCAGAACATCCTGCTGCGACCGTCACAGCGCGCCACCGACCGCATGCTCGGCGCGCTGGGCCTACCGACCCTGCCGGTGTTCGTCTTCGACTCCGCGGTACTCGCGGATCGGGTGATCAGCCCGACCATCCCCGAATTCGAGTATCACCGCAGCGACCTGCCCGCCCATGTCAGGTTCGTCGGCGCGGTGCACCCGCTGCCGAGCGACAACTTCTTGCCGCCCCCGTGGTGGAACGCTCTGTACAGCGGCCGGCCCGTCGTGCACGTCACCCAGGGAACCGTTGACAATGCCGACCTCACCCGATTGATCGAACCGACCATCAGAGCGCTGGCCCACGAGGACGTCACCGTTGTGGTCACCACGGGCGGCCGCCCGGTCTCTCAGATCCGGATGCCGCTGCCCGCCAACACCTATGTGGCCGAATACCTACCGCACGACGTGCTGCTCCCGGTGGTCGATGTGATGGTCACCAACGGTGGGTACGGGGCTGTCCAGCGCGCCCTGTCGAGTGGCGTTCCACTCGTGGTGGCGGGCGACACCGAGGACAAGCCCGAGGTGGCCGCGCGGGTCGAATATTTCGGCGCCGGAGTCAACCTGCGCACCGGGACACCGACCGCCTCAGAGGTGCGTCACGCGGTGCGCGAGGTGCTGGGCACACCCGCATTCCGCGACTCAGCCCGCGGGCTGCAGTCGGCCTTTGCCCGTCGTGATGGAATCGCCGAGATCGCGGCGCTGATCGACGAGGTCGTCAACGAGCGCACGTCGGCGCTGCGGCAATGACTCCGCGTGTCGAAGCTAGGCGCTCTTCTCGCGGCGTTCGTTGCGCGGGGGCTTGCGCGGCACGATCGTCGGAAGCACGTTGTCTTCCACGGTCTCCTTGGTGACAACCACCTTGGCGACATCGTCGCGGCTGGGGATGTCGTACATCACCGGCAGCAGGACTTCCTCCATGATCGCGCGCAGGCCGCGGGCACCGGTTCCGCGGTGGATGGCCTGATCGGCGATCGCCTCGAGAGCGTCCTCGTTGAACTCCAGCTCGACGCCGTCCATCTCGAACAACCGCGTGTACTGCTTGACCAGCGCGTTCTTCGGCTCGGACAGGATCGTGACGAGGGATTCCTTGTCGAGGTTGGTCACCGAGGCAACCACAGGCAGGCGGCCGATGAACTCGGGGATGAGCCCGAATTTGATCAGATCCTCGGGCATCACCTCGGCGAAGTGATCCTGGGTGTCGATCTCGGCCTTGGAGTGCACCTCGGCGCCGAAGCCCAGGCCGCGTTTGCCGACGCGGTCGGAGACGATCTTCTCCAGGCCTGCGAACGCACCCGCCACGATGAACAGCACGTTGGTGGTGTCGATCTGGATGAACTCCTGATGCGGGTGCTTCCGGCCGCCCTGCGGGGGAACCGAGGCCTGCGTGCCCTCGAGGATCTTCAGCAGCGCCTGCTGCACGCCCTCGCCGGAGACGTCGCGAGTGATCGACGGGTTCTCGCTCTTGCGGGCGATCTTGTCGACCTCGTCGATGTAGATGATGCCCGTCTCGGCACGCTTGACGTCGTAGTCGGCAGCTTGAATCAGCTTGAGCAGGATGTTCTCGACGTCCTCACCGACATAACCGGCCTCGGTCAGTGCGGTGGCGTCGGCGATGGCGAACGGGACGTTGAGCATCTTCGCCAGCGTCTGGGCCAGGTAGGTCTTGCCACAGCCGGTGGGTCCCAGCATCAGGATGTTGGACTTCGACAGCTCGACCGGCTCGGCGCGGGAGTCGCGCATCTTCTCGCCCGCCTGGATGCGCTTGTAATGGTTGTAGACGGCCACGGCCAGCGTGCGCTTGGCGGTGTCCTGACCGATCACATAACCCTCGAGGAAGTCGCGAATCTCCGCGGGTTTGGGCAGCTCGTCGAGCTTGACGTCGTCAGCGTCGGCGAGTTCCTCTTCGATGATCTCGTTGCACAGGTCGATGCACTCGTCGCAGATGTACACGCCCGGACCCGCGATGAGCTTCTTGACCTGCTTCTGGCTCTTGCCGCAGAAAGAGCACTTCAGCAGGTCACCACCGTCTCCAATGCGTGCCATGGTGCTGGGGTCCCACTTCCTGTCGGCAACGATGTTCGAACTGTTCGGCGGGTACTGTCAGGCACCCTCGAGGACTTCTCCCCGACGCTACCCGCTTGTTCCGGCGCCGTGCGACCGATAAAGCCGAATAGCGCCGGTGGTATTCACGAGTGGTTGCGTCAACATATCGCCTGATCCGTCCCAGACGGCCGCGAACACAACACCGTGTCTCTGGCGTGTCGCCGCCGTTATCGCTCCGGGAACCGTCCGCAACCAACGTACCCGCCTTTCGACCGGGTGCCCGCGGCCGGCGGCTGTTGAAATGCTCTGAGCAGGTCTCAGCGTCGACCGGGACCGATCGGCCCGGGACCGACAGGGCCGGGACCAACCGGGCCGGGTCCGACGGGACCCACCACTCCCCCGACTCCGATGGGGCCGGCGGGACCGACGATCGGGTTCGGGGGGTTCACGTAGACGTTCACGTCGTAGTACAGACACTGCGCCGTGTAGACGTCCCAGTACATGCCGACCGGGCAGACCACGTCAGCGTGGCTGACCGCCGGCGAACCGACGTGCGACAACCCGAGCGCCCCTGCACCGGCCAGTACGGCGATCGCGGCGCCGCGAAGTATCCCCACCACCATGATCGGCCCCCTGCCGTGTTGAGCTGTGAGCAACAGAGTCCCACGTCTGACGGGGTCGTCAATAGCGTTCGGCGCTATTCGGCATCATTGCCCGCCAAGCCGGTCAATCGCGGAGAGCAAAGACGTCAGGGGGTCGTACGGCCCGTCTGTCGTACTCTCCGTCTATGACCCTCGAGGACGCCTTCGCACTCGCCAAGAACGACAACGGTCTGGCTGTGGTGGCGACCCTGCGCGCAGACCTGACGATCCAGTCGTCGTTGATCAACGCCGGGCCGCTACCGCACCCGCAGACCGGCGAACCGACGTTGGGCTTCGTCACCTACGGCAAGGTCAAGCTGGCCAACCTGCGGGCCAGACCCCAGATCGCTGTGACCTTCCGGGGCGGGTGGCAATGGGCCACCGTCGAAGGTCACGCCGAACTGGCCGGGCCCGACGACCCGCAACCCTTTCTCGGCTCCGACGACGCGCTGGCCCAACTTCTCCGGGACATCTTCCGCGCCGCCGGCGGTACCCACGACGACTGGGACGAGTTCGACCGGACGATGCGCGAGCAGCGGCGCACCGCCGTGCTCGTCACCGCGACCAGGATCTACGGCAACGGCTGAGGTCAGGCCGTCTGCGCGGACAGCTTGCGGTACGCCAGCACCGTGTCGATGATGCCGTATTCCTTGGCCGCTTCGGCGGTCAGGATCTTGTCGCGATCGGTGTCCTTGCGGATGACCGCAGCATCCTTACCGGTGTGGCGCGCAAGGGTCTCTTCCATCAGGGTGCGCATCCGCTCGATCTCAGCGGCCTGGATCTCCAGATCGGAGAACTGGCCCTGGATGACACCGCCGAGCGAGGGCTGATGGATCAGGATACGAGCGTTGGGCAGCGCCAGACGCTTGCCGGGGGTACCGGCGGCGAGCAGCACGGCGGCCGCTGACGCGGCCTGGCCCAGACACACCGTCTGGATGTCGGCACGGACGTACTGCATCGTGTCGTAGATCGCCATCAGCGAGGTGAACGAGCCACCGGGTGAGTTGATGTACATGGTGATGTCGCGGTCCGGGTCGAGCGACTCCAGCACGAGCAGCTGGGCCATGATGTCGTTGGCCGAGGCGTCGTCGACCTGCACGCCGAGGAAGATGATGCGTTCCTCGAAGAGCTTGTTGTAGGGATTGGACTCCTTGACGCCGAAGCTCGAGTGCTCGATGAAGGACGGGAGGATGTAGCGGGCCTGCGGCTGATTCACGGCACCGCCGTGGGGCTGGGTCATGAGGCACTCCCGTTGAAATTGGCGTGGGTGATGATGTGATCGACGAAGCCGTACTCGAGGGCCTCCTGCGCCGTGAACCAGCGGTCGCGATCGGAGTCGGCTTCGATGCGCTCCAGTGTCTGGCCGGTGAACTCGGCGTTCAGACGGAACATCTCCTTTTTGATGAGCGCGAACTGCTCGGCCTGGATCGCGATGTCCGCGGCGCCGCCGGTGATACCACCGAGCGGCTGGTGCATCAGGATCCGGGCGTGCGGCAGCGCGTAGCGCTTGCCCTTGGTGCCGGCGGCCAGAAGGAACTCGCCCATCGACGCCGCCATGCCCATCGCGTAGGTCGCGACATCACACGGTGCGAGCACCATCGTGTCGTAGATCGCCATGCCCGCGCTGATCGAACCGCCGGGCGAGTTGATGTAGAGGTTGATGTCCTTCGTCGGATCCTCGGCAGACAACAAGAGGATCTGAGCGCACAGCCGGTTGGCGATGTCGTCGTCGACCTGGGAACCCAGGAAGATGATCCGCTCGGACAGCAACCGCTCATACACCGAGTCGACGAGATTGAGGCCCGCTGAGGCGCCACGCATGTCAGTCACGACTGGATACCTGCTTTCTTTACGTACTTCGGACGCGGTGACTCCGTCTTACGAATGACACTAACCAACACGCGCCGCCGGGGAGTCCCCAGACGGTGCCCGTTCGCTGAGAGCGTCACTTCGTGTCGGCGGTCTCCGCGGCATCATCGGCACTATCAATATCGTCGGCGGCGTCGGCCTCATCGGCCTCAGTGGCCTCGTCGGCCTCATCGGCGTCGTCGTCGGCACTGAGTTCGGCGGCGTCATCGACCTCGCCACTCGCGGCGGCCGCCTGCTCACCCGAGGGACCGAAGAACTCGGCGGTGTCGATCTCAGTGCCGTCGGTGTCGACGACGGTGCCACCGTGGACGATCGCGGCGACGGTGAGGCCGCGGCGCACGTCGGCGAACATCGCCGGCAACTGATTGTTCTGCTGCAGCATCTGCAGCAACTGCTGGGGTTCCAGTCCGTACTGACGCGACATCAGGACCAGCCGCTCGGTGAGATCGCCCTGGCCGACCTGGATGTCGAGCTTGTCGGCGATCGCGTCCATCAGGAGCTGGGTCTTGATGGCCTTCTCGGCGTTGATGCGGTTGTCGGCGTCGAATTCCTCGCGGCTGCTGCCCTGCTCTTTGAGCGTCTCCTCGAACTTCGACTCGTCGTGGTCGAGTCCGTGGATGGCGTTGTGCAGCGTGTCGTCGACCTGGGCCTGGACCACCTTCTCCGGCAGCGGCACCTCAACCTGCTCCAACAACTCCTCGATCGCCTTGTCGCGGATCTGCTCGGCCTGCTGCACTCGCTTGACGCGGGTGACCTGCTCGCTGAGGCTGCTGCGCAGTTCCTCGATGGTGTCGAATTCACTTGCCAGCTGGGCGAATTCATCGTCCAACTCCGGCAGCTCGCGCACCTTGATCGACTTGACCGTGACGGTCACCTGCGCCTCCTGGCCGGCGTGCTCACCGGCGACCAGGGTGGTGGTGAAATCCTTGTTCTCGCCCTCGCTGAGGCCGACGATCGCGTCGTCCAGACCCTCGATCAGCTCACCGGAACCGACCTCGTGGGACAGGCCTTCGGTCCTCGCCTCGGGAACGTCCTCACCGTCGACGGTGGCCGACAGGTCGATCGACACGAAGTCGCCGGATTCGGCGGCACGCTCGACACCGGTCAGGGTGCCGAACCGCTTCTGCAGGTTCTCGAGCTCGGTGGCGACGTCCTCGTCGCTGACGGAGATCGGGTCGACGGTGATCTTCAGCTCCGCCAGATCGGGCAGGTCGATCTCCGGACGGATGTCGACCTCGGCGGTGAACACCAGCTCCTCGTTGTCCTCGAGCTTGGTGATCTCGATCTCCGGCTGGCCGATCGGCTGCAGGGACTCTGCGGTGACGGCCTCGCTGTAGCGGCCGGGCAGCGCGTCGTTGACGACCTGCTCGAGCACCGACGCGCGGCCCACGCGGGCTTCGAGCAGCTTGCGAGGCGCCTTGCCGGGCCGGAAGCCGGGCAGCCGGATCTGCTTGGCCAGCTGCTTGAACGCTTTGTCGATGTCGGGTTCGAGCTCGGTGAAGGGCACCTCCACGTTGATGCGAACCCGCGTCGGGCTCAACTTCTCGACGGTGCTCTTCACGTTGCGTACTCCTCTATTGCGGTTCTGGTGGTGGTTCTGGTCGGGGTGACAGGATTTGAACCTGCGGCCTTCCGCTCCCAAAGCGGATGCGCTACCAAGCTGCGCTACACCCCGGTCGTCGCTGCCTCAACACAGCGCCGGACCACCGGCGATACTACGGCCTGACCACCGCGGGACCACATCGGACCTCATCGGGACTCAATTGGATTTGAGTCAGGCGGGGCCGGTACAGTCTGCTCAGCTTGTGCAGCACATTGCGGGCGTAGCTCAATGGTAGAGCCCTAGTCTTCCAAACTAGCTACGCGGGTTCGATTCCCGTCGCCCGCTCCACAGCTCCCTGCGCTATCGCAGGCGAGCGGCACCCGAGCGCCATGCAGAGTCAGTCCCGCGAAACGCGTGCTCGGCATCGGGCTGACTCGACGTTTCCCGCAGTCCGTCGCCGAAACTCCGAGGATTCGTCCGCGCGCTGCTCGGGTAGACGGCAACCAGACGACGGGGTCCTCGACGTGCGACGCACGGACAAAACCAAAAATGCCGGTTCGGATCAGGGGAAACGACATGGCGACACCCGAACGCTCGACGCCTGACGCGGCGACAGCACCCGACAACGAACCTTCGGGCCAGGGATCGGCCAAAGCGACGAGAACCGCGCTGCTGGGTGCGATGTTCCTGATGGCGACCAGCGCGGTAGGCCCCGGGTTCATCACTCAGACCACCGACTTCACCGTCAGACTCGGCGCCGCCTTCGCATTCGCCATCGTCGCTTCGATCCTCATCGACTTCGCCGTCCAGTTGAACGTGTGGCGGGTCATCGGGGTGTCCGGAATCCGGGCCCACGAACTGGGCAACCGGGTGCTGCCCGGTGTCGGGTACGCCCTGGCCGCGCTGGTGGTCGTGGGTGGCTTGGTGTTCAACATCGGCAACACCAGCGGCGCCGGCCTCGGTACCGACGCGATGTTCGGCCTCGATCCGCGCATCGGCGGCGCTGTCTCGGCGCTCATCGCCATCGGGGTGTTCCTGAGCAAGCGGGCCGGAGTCGGACTCGACCGGATCGTGGTGGTGCTCGGCGCCGGGATGATCGCCATGACCGCCTACACCGCGATCGTGTCGCGGCCCCCGCTCGGTGAGGCACTGCGCAACGCAGTACTGCCCGAGTCGATCAACTTCCTCGCGATCACGACCATCGTCGGCGGGACGGTGGGTGGCTACATCACCTACGCGGGCGCACACCGACTCCTCGACACCGGGGTCACCGGACCGGAAAACGTCGGACGGATCACCAGCACGTCGCTGTACGGCATCCTCGTCACCGGTGTCATGCGCACGCTGCTGTTCCTCGCCATCCTCGGTGTGACGGTTGGCGGCGCCACGTTGGCCGACGACAACCCCACCGCGTCGGCATTCGAGGCCGCGCTCGGCACCGCCGGTGGCGTCTTCTTCGGCGTCATCCTGTGGGCCGCCTCCATCACCTCGGTGATCGGTGCGGCCTACACATCGGTGTCGTTCCTCACCACGTCGAAAACCACGCGCCGCCGCCAGAACATCCTGACGGTCGGCTTCATCGCGATCAGCGCGGCGCTGTTCGTGATCCTCGGAGCGGCGCCGGTGACGCTGCTGATCTTCGCCGGCGCCTTCAACGGGCTGATCCTGCCCATCGGGTTCACGGTGGTGCTGTGGGTCGCCTGGATGCGCCGGGATCTGTTGCGCGGCTATCACTATCCGATGTGGCTGAAGCTGGTAGGCCTCGCGGTGTGGCTGCTGACGCTCTACCTGGGCTGGATGTCGTTGAGCGGTCTGTCCGAGTTGTGGAGCTGAGCCGAGGCGACCATGGATCGCAACTTCGTCCCCGCGGACCCGGCCGCTGTCTCGCCTGCGGATGCCCGTCGCCGGTTCCGGGAGGGGCTGGTGACGCCCACGGCGGGATGGTCGGTCGGCTATGCCCAGGCCAATCTGATGGCCGTGCCGCGCGAGTACGCCTTCGACCTGATGCTGTTCGCCCAGCGCAACCCGAAGCCGTGTCCGCTGCTCGACGTGCTGGAGCCCGGAGAGTTCTCCGGTCCGCTGCTTCGCAGCGGTGACGTCCGCACCGACATTCCGCTCTATCGCGTCTACATCGACGGCGAGATGGTCTCCGAGACGGCGGATGCCTCCGATCACTGGACCGACGACCTGGTCGCGTTCGTCATCGGCTGTAGCTTCAGTTTCGAAGCGGCGCTGCGGGATTCAGGTGTGCCGGTACGGCACCTCGACGAAGGCACCAACGTGCCGATGTACCGGACGAACCGGATGTGCCGCTCGGCCGGCCGGATCGGTGGGCCGTTGGTGGTGTCCATGCGACCGATACCGGCTGACCAGATCGCCGACGCCGTCCGCATCACCTCCCGCTACCCGTCGGTGCACGGCGCCCCGGTGCACGTCGGCGATCCCGCGGCGCTGGGCATCGATGACCTTTCCTCCCCGGACTTCGGGGACGCGGTGACCGTAAGCCCCGGTGAGATACCGGTCTTCTGGGCGTGTGGGGTCACCCCGCAGGCGGCTGTCATGCAGTCCCGTCCGCCTCTGGCGATCGGTCACGCACCCGGCCACATGTTGATCACCGATCTGCGGGACAGCGAGCTGGTGGTGCCGTAACCGGCGGCCCACCCCGTTCACAGGTAACGATCAGGTAACTACCAGGGACTTTGAGGCGGCGTCGACTGTCGTTCAACAGTCGTTCATCCGGGTTCCGCTTGGCCTCAACCTTCTCGGCTACCTGCCAAGAAGCTGAGTGCCAACTTGGCAATACCGCCCAATTACCTGAAGGAGCGTCATGGCAAAGCGGCAAGGTGTACGTCCGGCGGCAATGAGCATTGTGGCGAGCACCGCCCTCCTGCTCGCCGCCTGTGGTGGAAGCGATGAGACGGGCGGCGGCGAAGCCGGCGGTGGCGAGGAGGGCCTCTCCGGGGACATCATCCTCGATGGGTCGAGCACAGTCGCGCCTCTATCCGAGCCGATCGCCGCGATGTTTCAGCAGGAGCACCCCAACGTGCGGGTATCAGTGGGTACGTCCGGCACCGGCGGCGGGTTCGAGAAGTTCTGCAACGGTGAGACTGCCATCTCCAACGCTTCGCGCCAGATCACCGAGGATGAACGCCAAGCCTGCGAACAGGCCGGCATCCAATGGGAGGAGATCTCGGTAGCAAACGATGCACTCTCGGTCGTGGTGAACCCCGAGAATCCGGTGAACTGCGTGTCGGTCGAGCAACTCCAGGCCATCTACAGCCCGCAGGCCACTGCGACGAACTGGAATCAGATTCCAGAATTGGAACCGGCCTACGATCAGCAACTGCAGATCTTCAGCCCCGGGGCTGACTCCGGAACGTTCGACTACTTCACCGACGCGGTCAACGATGAAGAGGGCGCGCAGCGCTCGGAGGGTGTCAACATCGTCGGCGAGGACGACAACGCCACCGTGACCGGCGTTGCGGGGTCGCCCGGTGGTATCGGCTACTTCGGCTATTCGTTCTTCGCGGAGAACGAACAGCGGCTGAAGGCCCTGGAGATTCGCAACGAGGCCGGCGAGTGTGTCGCGCCGACGCCTGACGCGACCCAAGCGGGCGAATACAACCCGTTGGGTCGCCAGCTCTTCATCTATCCGTCGGCGCAGGCGCTGGAGCAGCCGCAAGTTCGAGAGTTCATGAACTTCTACCTCGACAACGTCAACGAGGTCGCCCCGAGGGCCGGCTTCATCCCGCTCACCGACGAGCAGTTGCAGGAAGCCAGGGACAAGGTCGCGAACCTCACCGGCTAACCAATTCTCATGGCAGAGGTGCGGTCCGGACCCGCTGACATAGGCGGACTCATCCCGTTGAACGGCCGGGTCCGGGCCCGCATCGATATCCAGCTCCGAAAGTAGGCACACTCGTGAGTTCTCGCGACACCCTGGCGGCTGCCGACCTGGATAGGGGCGATGAGCGTCCCCGCCTGCAGGCGGCCAGCCCTCGCTACGGCGAGAAGATCATCAAGGCCATCCTGGCCCTCTGCGCGGCACTGTCCGTAGCGACGACCGTCGCGATCGTGGTGTCGCTGGTCGGACCGGCCCTCCAATTCTTCGGATCCGTTGCGCCATTCGACTTCTTGTTCGGCACAAGGTGGTCCCCGTCGTTCACGCCTGAGAGTTTCGGTGTGCTGCCCCTGATCGCCGGAACGATCAGCGTCGTGCTCTGGGGATTGCTCGCCGCGATACCGCTGGGGCTGGGTGCGGCCATCTACCTCAGCGAGTACGCCCCGGACAGGGTTCGCAAGGTCGTCAAGCCCATCCTCGAGGTACTCGAAGGTGTCCCCACGGTCGCATTCGGATTCTTCGCATTCTCCTTCATCACCCCTCTGCTGCGGGAGATCTGGCCAGGATTCCTCGGCGAGGGACCCAACATCTTCAATGCCGGCGCGGCCGGTCTGGCGATCGGACTGCTGATCGTGCCGATCATCGCCTCGATCTCCCAAGACGCCATGTCCGCGGTCCCGCACGGGTTGAGATCGGCCGCCTACGCACTCGGGGCCAGCCGCGCGCGCGTCGCACTGCGGGTGGTGTTTCCCGCCGCGCTGTCGGGCATTGTCGCCGCGATCGTGCTGGGCGTGTCGCGAGCCATCGGCGAAACCATGGTGGTGTTGATGGCGGCAGGGAACAGCCCCAACCTCAACATCACCTTCACCGAGTCGATCCAGGCGATGACGGCCTACATCGGAGTGACCGCGACGGGTGACATCGCCACCGGCACAATCGAATACGACACGATATTCGCGGTGGGCCTGCTGCTGTTCGTGATGACGCTAGCGATGAACGTGCTCAGCATCCGACTGGTGCGTCGCTACCGGCAGGTGTACCAATGAGCACCAGCACACCCCGAACCCGCCTGGCGACCTCGGGCGCCCGGGCGGCCGTCGAAACACACCTGGGTCGCCGGTCGGCCAAACAACGGTTCACCGGACACCTGTTCTACGCGCTCCTGCTGCTGATGCTGTCGCTGTCGATGGCCGGTCTGGCCGCGCTGATCATCGACGCCTTCATCGAAGGGATGCCACGGCTGGGCCTCGAGCTGTTCACTGATCCCACCGCACCGTTCCCGGAAGATTCCGGCTTCCTCAACGCGATCGTGGGCACCATCTACGTGATCGGCGGAGTGATCGCGTTGGTCGTGCCCCTCGGTGTGGGAGCGGCGATCTACCTCGAGGAGTACGCCGACCGGGAACGATGGTGGAATCGGTTGATAGAGCTCAATATCCAGAATCTGGCCGCAGTGCCCTCGATCGTCTACGGAATCCTGGGCCTGGCGTTCATCGTTCGCGGACCGTTGAACCTCGGGTTCATCGTCCTCGCCGGATCGATCACGTTGGCGCTCTTGGTGTTGCCGACCGTGATCCTGGCCGCGCGCGAAGCCATTCGGGCAGTGCCCGATTCGATCCGCCAGGCCTCTCTGGCAGTCGGGGCCACCCAGTGGCAGACGATCCGTAGTCAGGTTTTGCCGGCATCGATCCCCGGCATCGCCACCGGAGTCATCCTGGCGGTCGGGCGGGCCATCGGGGAGACCGCGCCACTGCTACTCGTCGGTGCCGCCACGTTTGTCACCTTCGTACCGGAAGGATTCTTCGACCGATACACCGTGCTGCCAGTGCAGATTTTCAACTACTTCGCCAGGGCTCAGGAGGATTACATCGTTTTGGCGGCCGCCGGAATCATCGTGATGTTGGTCCTGCTGCTGGTGATGAACTCCTTTGCGATCTGGCTGCGAAATCGATACGAGCAACGATGGTGAGGAAGAAGCGATGACGGAAAAGACCACTGCCGCAACCGAACAAGATGCGGGACAGGAGGAGAGGCCAGCCGTGCAGGCGATGCCGTCGGTGAAGGACACGGCGCGTCGATCTCGAGAACAGCGCGGGGAGCCCAAGAGCGAAACCGAACGTGAGACGATGTTCGCGGTCGAGGGTCTCACCGTCCGCTACGGCAAGAAACCGGCAGTCGAAGACGTGACCTTCGACATCTACAAGAACAACATCACCGCTCTCATCGGGCCGTCGGGGTGCGGCAAGAGCACGCTGATCCGCTGCTTCAACCGGATGAACGACCTGATTCCGTCCGCCAGCATCGAAGGTCACATCCGCTATCACGGACAAGATCTCTACGACCGCTCGGTCGATGCCGTGGAGGTCCGAAAGCGGATCGGCATGGTGTTCCAGTCGCCGAACCCCTTCCCGAAGTCGATCTACGAGAACATCGCGTTTGGTCCGCGGGTGCTCGGCACCAAGAAGAAGAGTGACCTCGACGACATAGTCGAGGAAGCCCTGACCCGCGCGGCGCTGTGGAACGACGTCAAAGACCGGTTGGACGAGAACGCCCACGGAATGTCCGGCGGGCAACAGCAACGGCTGTGCATCGCCCGATCGATCGCTACCCGGCCGGACGTGGTCCTGATGGACGAACCGTGTTCGGCGCTCGACCCGATCTCGACCGGACGCATCGAGGAACTCATGCTCGAACTCAAGAAGGACCATTCAATCGTCGTGGTCACGCACAACATGCAGCAGGCAGCGCGCGTTTCGGACATGACCGCATTCCTCATGGTCCAGCTCGACGATGCCGAGGAGAACCCTCGCGGCCGGCTGGTCGAGTACGACAACACCGACAGGATCTTCACCAACCCGTCCGACGAGCGGACCGAGCAATACGTGTCAGGCCGGGTGGGGTGATCGGGAGGCCCGTACCCGCCCGGCGGTGAACGACTGGGTCGTTTCAGGATCTCCACACGATCTCCATGTGACCTCCAAGCCCGCGCGTGCGGGGTGCAAGACGCTGGTGGACATGAACGATCACACCGAAACCCTGTCAAGGCCTGCCCGCACGACCGACCGCGCGGCAACCCCCGCCGCGCCCGTACTCATCAGTGTCGCCGAAGTGCTGCTCGGCAGCGCCGCGGCCGGTTCGACAGTGAGGGCTCGCCGGGCCGGCGGGCTGCACACCTGGTGGGTGCGCCGCACCGAGCGGCAGGCTCGTCGGCGGCGTGCGATGCGACGCCGGCCGGACTACTTCGAGCAAGCAGCCATGGCCCGGGAGATGCTGCGACTGTGACACCAGCCGCAAGGTGCCTCCGGTCGATCAGCGGAGAGTGCTCCCACCTGTCGGTACGCTGTGAGCCATGGAAGGCGCACTGCTCGTTCTCATCCTCTTGGTCGTCGGAGCCATCGGCTTCGCGGTGTACGCCACGGCGAAGGCCTCGGGCAAGCGCAGCGCGGCCACCCTCGCCGACGCGAAGGCCGACGCCCGCCGCGTCATCGAACGCCTCGGCGGTCAGGTGTTCGCCCTGTCCGGCAGCGACGACGCCTCCAAGCAGGCGCTGGCCGACGCATCCGAGCGCTATACCGCGGCGTCCTCACAGATCGATCAGGCCACCACCGCGCGGCAGGCCGAACTGGCCAAGGAGAGCGCCGTCGAAGGGCTCTACTACGTCCGCGCGGCGCGCACCGCGATGGGCATGGATCCGGGACCGGAGCTGGAATTGCTGCAGGGTCAGAAGACTGCAGGCACCGTCACCGAGGACCGTCGGGTCGAGTTCGAGGGACGCGAGATCGAGGCTTCCCCGATGCCGTCCGAGCGCACCCCCAACTACTACCCCGGCGGGCGTGTCGCCGGGCGGCCGGTGCCCGCGGGCTGGTACTCCGAACCGTGGTGGAAGCCCGCCCTGGTGGCCGGCGCATGGGGCGTCGGTTCGGTGCTGCTGTTCAGCACGCTGTTCTCCGGCATGGGTGGAATCGGTTATGACGCACAGGCATTCGAGAACGGCTACGGCGACGGCTTTCAGGACGGAATGGATCAGGGCGAACTCGGCGGCGGCGGTTTCGAAGGTGACGGCGGCGGTGGCTTCGATGGCGGCTGGGACGGCGGCGGTGGCGGCGACTTCGGCGGCGGCGACTTCGGCGGGTTCGACTTCTAACGGCCCGCTCGGCGCCTTGACACTGCGTCGGCGGCCTATCTCACGCACGATCGCCCGCCGGCAGCGCAGCCTGAACGCCGGTCAGGTCTGACAGGTGGGGCACCAGAACAGGTTTCGCCCCTCGAGCACGGTGGTGCGGATCGCGGTCCCACACACCCGGCACGGTTCGCTCGCGCGCCGGTAGACGTAGGTTCGCGGACGGCCCCGCCCGTAGGACGGTGTCCCGTGGTCGTCCTCGGGACGGATGGTGATGATCTTTCCCCGCCGCACACCGACCTTCATCAACGTGACAAGATCGGTCCACATCGCATCGAACTCGTCAGCGGTGATGGCGGTGCCCGGCCGGAACGGGTCGATGCGGTGGCGATAGAGAAGCTCGCTGCGGTAGACGTTGCCCACTCCCGCCATGACGGTCTGGTCCATGAGTAGTGCGCCGATGGTTCTGCGGGACTTGGTAATTCGTCGCCATGCCAGGCCCGGATCGGCATCCGGACGCAGCGGATCGGGCCCGAGCTTGGCGATCACGTCGGCGATCTCGGGCTCCTCGAGCACCTCGCAGACCGTCGGGCCGCGCAGATCCGTGCCGTACTCGGAGCCGAGCATCCGCATCCGGACCTGGCCTACCGGCAACGGCAGCGGAACCGCCTTTTCGGTGAATTTTCCGTACAGCCCGAGGTGCACGTGCACGACGCGGCCGCCCTCGTAGTGGTGGAACAGGTGCTTGCCCCAGGCGGTCGCCTTCTTCAGGACCCGTCCGCTCACCATGGCGGCGCCGGCTTCGAACCGCCCCTGCGGACTCGACACGAACACCGGCGCACGGCCGAACCGACGCTGATGCTGGCGGGCGAGCCGGTGCAGCGTGTGCCCCTCGGGCATGTCTAGGCGCCGGGCACCGGCGGTGCGACGTGGGTGCGCTCGTACTCGGCGAGGATGTCGATCCGGCGCTGGTGGCGCGGTGCTTCCGACCACGTGGCGGCCAGGAAGGCGTCGACGATCGCCAGCGCCTCCTCGGTGGTGTGCATGCGGCCACCGATCCCGACCACCTGTGCGTTGTTGTGCTCGCGGGCCAGCGACGCGGTCTCGGTGCTCCACGCCAGTGCGCAGCGGGCGCCGGGCACCTTGTTCGCCGCGATCTGTTCACCGTTGCCGGAGCCGCCGAGCACGATGCCCAGGCTGCCCGGATCGGCGACGGTCTTCTCAGCGGCGGCGATGCAGAACGCCGGATAGTCGTCTTCGGCGTCGTAGCTGAAGGCACCGCAGTCGACGGGTTCGTGCCCGGCGGCCTTCAGGTGCTCGATGATGGCCTGTTTCAGCTCTAAACCGGCGTGGTCGGCCCCGAGGTAGACGCGCATGCGGACACCCTACATTTGCCCCCGACTGCGTGAGCGGCCGTCAGCCGACCCTATTCACCGATGTCCTCCGCCCACAGGTCCGGATTGGCCGCGATGAACTCGCGCATCATCGTCACGCATCGCTGGTCCTCGAGAAGTGTGACCGACACCCCGTTCTCGGCCAGCCAGTCGTGTCCGCCGGTGAAGGTCTGACTCTCGCCGATGACCACGGCGCCGATGTTGAACTGCCGAACCAGCCCGCTGCAGTACCAACAGGGCGAGAGTGTGGTCACCATGATCGTCGAGCGGTAGCCGCGCTGGCGCCCCGCGTTGCGGAACGCGTCGGTCTCGGCGTGAATCGACGGGTCGTCGAACTGCACGCGCCGGTTGTGCCCGCTACCCAGCAGCGATCCGTCGACGGAGAACAGTGCCGCCCCGATCGGGATACCCCCTTCGGACAACCCTTTTCGCGCCTCCTCGACAGCAACGTCGAGCATCTCCAGCGGCGATTTCATTGCGTCTCGGCGGCGATCTTCGAGCGACACAGAGCCAAGTATGCGGCCCCGGCGAGCAGGAATCCGACAAAGAACCCGAACCTAGTCGAAGGTGGGCGCCTCGGTCCGGGTCCGCTTGAGTTCCCAGAAGTGCGGATAGGACGCGAAGATCACCGAGGCGTCCCACAGCTTGCCCGCATCCTCACCGCGCGGGATCCGGGAGAGCACCGGGCCGAAGAACGCCACCCCGTTGACGTGGATTGTCGGGGTGCCGACATCCTCCCCGACCGCGTCCATCCCGGCATGGTGGCTCTCACGCAGCGCCTGGTCGTAGAACTCGGAGTTCGCCGCCTCGGCCAGTTCCGCGGGCAGTCCGACCTCTTCGAGGGACTCCTTGATGACCACATCGAAGTCTTTGACGTCGTTGTTGTGGATCCGGGTGCCCATCGCCGTGTACAGCGGCCCGAGGATCTCTGCACCTTTGGCCTGCTCGGCGGCGATCGCGACCCGTACCGGACCCCAGGCCTTCTTCATCATCTCCAGGTACTCCTCAGGCAGGTCCCTGCCCTCGTTGAGCACCGCCAGACTCATCACGTGGAAGCTGACCTCGACGTCGCGGACCTTCTCGACTTCGAGTATCCAGCGCGAGGTGATCCAGCACCACGGGCACAGCGGGTCGAACCAGAAATCGGCGCGAGACTTCCCGGACATAACGTTCCTCTCCTCGAACCTGTGACAGACGTCCTTGGTGACAACCACCGAGGCCGGTGCCGTCTTCCCGGTGAGGCTAGTGTTGACGAGCGTGGCCCTTCCTAATCTGACCCGCGACCAGGCTGCCGAGCGCGCCGCACTCGTCACCGTTGACAGCTACCACATCGCGTTGAACCTCACGGACGGCAACGGCAAGCCCGGTGAACAGACGTTCCGCTCGCTGACGACCGTCGAGTTCGATGCGCTCACCGGCGCCGACACCTATATCGACCTGGCCGCCGCCAAGGTGCGCAGCGCCACCCTCAACGGGGTCGAGATCGACGTGTCGGGATATGACGAATCCACCGGCATCCCGCTGACCGGTCTAGCGGCACGCAACGTGTTGGTCGTCGACGCGGACTGCAGCTACTCGAACACCGGCGAGGGTCTGCACCGCTTCGTCGACCCCGTCGACGACGAGGTGTATCTGTATTCGCAGTTCGAAACCGCGGACGCCAAAAGGATGTTCGCCTGCTTCGACCAGCCGGACCTGAAGGCTGCGTTCGACATCACCGTCACCGCGCCCGAGCACTGGGAGGTCATCTCCAACGGCGCCACCGTCAGCGCCCAGCAGGTGGGTGAGACCAAGCGGCACACGTTCAAGTCCACCCCTCGGATGAGCACCTACCTGGTCGCGTTGATCGCCGGACCGTACGCGCGCTGGGACGACGTGTACTCCGACGACCACGGCGACATCCCGCTGGGGATCTTCTGCCGTGAGTCGCTGGCCGAGTACATGGACTCCGACCGGCTCTTCACCGAAACCAAGCAGGGATTCGCCTTTTACCACAACAACTTCGGCCACCCCTACGCCTTCGGCAAGTACGACCAGCTGTTCGTCCCGGAATTCAATGCCGGCGCGATGGAGAACGCCGGAGCCGTGACGTTCCTCGAGGACTACGTCTTCCGGTCGAAGGTGACCCGGGCGTCCTACGAACGTCGCGCCGAGACGGTGCTGCACGAGATGGCGCACATGTGGTTCGGCGACCTGGTCACGATGCAGTGGTGGGACGACCTGTGGCTCAACGAGTCCTTCGCGACGTTCGCCTCGGTGCTGTGCCAGGCCGAGGCCACCGAGTACACGCAGGCATGGACGACCTTCGCCAACGTCGAGAAGTCATGGGCGTACCGGCAGGATCAGCTGCCGTCCACTCATCCCGTCGCCGCCGACATCCCCGACCTGCACGCCGTCGAGGTGAACTTCGACGGCATCACCTACGCCAAAGGCGCCAGCGTTCTCAAGCAGTTGGTGGCCTATGTCGGCCTCGAGGCGTTCCTCGCCGGTCTGCGCGACTACTTCCGCGACCACGCCTTCGGCAACGCCACCTTCGGCGATCTGCTCGGCGCCCTGGAGAAGTCCTCGGGCCGTGACCTGTCCGGCTGGGGGCTGCAGTGGCTCAAGACCACCGGCCTGAACACACTGCGGCCGGACTTCGACGTCGCCGGCGACGGAACCTTCACCCGGTTCGCCATCGACCAGGGCGGCGCCAAACCGGGTGCAGACGAGACCCGGGTCCACCGGTTGGCTGTCGGCATCTACGACGACGACGACCAATCCGGCAAGTTGGTGCGGGTACATCGCGAAGAACTCGACGTCGATGGATCGACGACCGAAGTGCCTGCGCTGCAGGGAATCTCACGCGGAAAGCTGATCCTCGTCAACGACGACGACCTCACCTACTGCTCGCTGCGGTTGGATCCCGATTCGCTGCAGACGGTGTTGACCCGCATCGCCGACATCGCCGAACCGCTCCCCCGCACCCTGGCGTGGTCCGCGGCGTGGGAGATGACCCGCGACGCCGAACTGCGCGCCCGCGACTTTGTCGCGCTGGTGATGAGCGGTCTGCACGCCGAGTCCGAAGTGGGCGTGGCACAACGCCTGGTGCTGCAGGCGCAGACCGCGCTGGGCTCCTACGCCGATCCCGGCTGGGCGTCCGAGAACGGCTGGCCGGCATTCGGAGATGCGCTGCTGGACCTGGCGCGAGAAGCGGCGCCGGGATCGGACCACCAGCTGGCATTCGTCAACGCGCTATGCACCTCGGTGCTCTCACCGAACCATGTGGCGGTGCTGTCGACGCTGCTGGACAACGAACCCGCAGCGGTCAACATGGCGGGCCTGGTCATCGACACCGACCTGCGCTGGCGCATCGTCACCGCGCTGGCTGCCAGCGGAAACCTCGATGCCGACGGCCTGGCGACACCCTTCATCGACGCCGAGGCGGAGAACGACCGCACCGCCGCAGGACGACGTGCGGCCGCCGCCGCAGCGGCGGCACGACCGCAGGATTCGGTCAAGGAGGCGGCGTGGCAACAGGTCGTCGAGGACGACACGCTGGCGAACATCACCGCGCGCTCGATCATCGGCGGCTTCGTGCGGCCCGGCCAAGGCGAGCTGCTCGCGGCGTTCCGGGATCGGTACTTCAGTGCCATCTCCGGGGTGTGGGAACGACGTTCGAGCGAGGTCGCGCAGACGGTGGTCATCGGGCTGTACCCGTCGTGGGACATCAGCCAGGCGGGGCTGGACGCCGCTGATGAGTTCCTCGCGGACTCCGAGGTGCCGCCGGCGCTGCGCAGGTTGGTGCTCGAGGGACGGGCCGGCGTCGAACGTGCGCTGCAGGCACGGGAGTTCGACGCCGGCTGACCCAGCGTCCGTAGACGTCCTGGGCAGCCGTCGCCCAACGTGAAACCACGGTCGTGATCGATTACGAATCACGACCCGGAACGCTATTCCGCGGGGAAACGCGGCGCTACCTACGTGCAGAAGGTCAGCGCGGCGACACGCCTGCGGCGAGCACCCGCACGCCGCTGATCAACCCGTCGATCAGGTTGCCTTCTTTGAAGGACGCAGCCGCCGCGGACACTCCGAGCGGAGCGGACTCCTCGATGCCGCGACCCTTGACCTCCGACCCATAGACCACCTCGATGGCCTTCTGGTCCGGCGAAACGGCCAGCAGCACCGCGTTGTCGGGTGTCGGCACCTTGGCAAGCAGTTCCCGCGCAGTGGCAGCGGTGTCTGCGCCGAGGTCGCCGACGTAGACGGCGAAGCGGGCCTTGGCAGCGCGCGAACCGAACTTCAGCGCGTTGTCGAGGACCACCAGGTCCATCTTCGGGAACGGATAGTGCACCGACAGCTCACCCGGCTCGGTGACACCCGAGATCCGCCCGCTGGAGGTGACGGCATAGCCGTAGGGCAGTTCGGCCAGCGCGCCCGAACCAACGGTTGCGACTTCACCACTTGCCACTTGCGCCACCTCCCACGGTCAGGTGCGAGCCGTGTCCGCCATGGCCGTGATCGGCAGGTTCTTCCGAGGCCCAGAGGATCGGCTCATGCGTCCATTTCTCCGCCATGTCGAAGGTCGCGGGGTGCGGTCCCTTCTTGGTGAAGATGAACAAGGACAGAAACAACGCTAACGCCAGCGGTACCAGCACGAAGCTGGCGTGAATCAGTACGGAGTTCACACCGAAACCGTAACCCACGGCCCGGTCAGGCCGCGCCCTCACCCAGATATCTGACCCAGGCAGGGTCGAGTTCCTTGATGCTCGACAGCAATCGCCAGTGCTGCCCCTTGGGAGGAAGCGGCGTCGTGTGCAGAGCCCAGCCCAGTTCGGTCAGCAAGCGATCGGCCTTGCGGTGATTGCACGCCGAGCAGGCGGCGACGCAGTTCTCCCAGGAGTGGGCGCCGCCTCGGCTGCGGGGAATGACGTGGTCGATGGTGTCGGCCTTGGCCCCGCAGTACGCGCAGCGGAACCTGTCGCGGTGCATCAGCGCCGCCCTCGTCATCGGGACGCGCGCCCGGTACGGCACCCGGACGAACGTCCTCAGCCGAATCACCGACGGGACGACGACGGTCCGGGTCGCCGAGTGCACCACCGGCCCCTGAGGGTCATCGTGCACCACGTCGGCTTTGCCGCACATCAGCATGACCACCGCGCGACGCATCGGCAGTGCGGTCAGCGGTTCGTAGGTCGAGTTGAGCAGTAGCACGCGCCTGCGGCCCCAGATGGACGCCTCCGGCGGCACCGCGGAGTGGGATTCGACACCCTGGACGACGCTGTGCAGCGCGCGCGTGGCAGTACTCGCTGTCGGCCCTGATGAGCCCGTTGCGGACCGGTGCCGGTGGCCGCGACCGTTCTTGCGCTGCGCCATACGTCCTCCGTCGGACAGTCCACCATGGATCACCCCAGATCGCACGGCAATTCTCGACGTGTTCGCTGGTCAGTCGGTGAACATCGGGTGACCGTCGACCTGTGCGGCGCTCGGCGGCGGCGGAAAGCGCAGCGTAGCCAATATGCGAACCGGAACAGGAGTTCATCACTCGTACATCGACTGCCGGTCCGTCCGCGTGCAGGGCCGGTGGCCGCGATGGCCCACAATGGACGGTGATGGGTGTGCCAGAGGATTCAATCGACAAGCAGCAGTCGTTCTACGACGCGGTGGGCGGTCACGCGACGTTCCGCACCCTTGTGGGGCGGTTCTACGAGTTGGTGCGCGACGACGAGATCCTGCGTCCGCTCTATCCCGAGGACGACCTCGACGGCGCCGAGGAGCGGCTGCGGATGTTCCTCGAGCAGTATTGGGGCGGTCCGCGCACCTACTCCGACCAGCGTGGCCACCCGCGGCTGCGGATGCGTCATGCGCCGTTCCGGATCGGCTATCTCGAGCGCGACGCGTGGCTGCGTTGCATGCACACCGCCGTGGCCGAAATCGACTCACAGACGCTTGACGACGCCCATCGCCAAGAACTGATCGGCTATCTGGAGATGGCCGCCCAGTCGATGGTCAACGCGCCGTTCTGAGGCCGCTGCTCTCTGCCGGAACTGCATTCCGGCGGGTGAACGCGCCGGTCAGCGCAGGACCACCGCGGGGTCGCCACGTCGGCGGTAGACGGTGCCGAACCGCGCGTCGATCCGCAGCCACGCCGGCAGGGTCCGCACCCGCACCACTTCGTCGACGCTCACCGATTCGGGCGCGAAGTCGTCGCCGCCCTGCGATTGCGACAGGAACCCCATCGCGGTCAAGGCGAACACACACCGCATCGGGATGCCCACGCTGTCGCCTGCCGCGCTGACGGCGACGACCTCCTGCTCCAGCAGCGAGGCGGGCGGGCCGTGCGCGCTGGAATGCTCCTTGGCCAGGCTGAGTCCCCGCTGCGCCAGATCCAGCACCTCCCGGGCCGGAACATCGTCGAGATGCACGAACCCGGTGTCCGGAGGCAGGGCACTGCCCCAGGCGGAATCCATGCCGAAACCGGGGTCGACGTATCCGTCCGGTGCCATCGCCGACAGACCGGCCAGAAGCGAGTCGGCACCCGCGCACAGATCGGCGGGCCGGACCCGGCCTCTGACCACCCTGCTGGCCAGCACATCGAATCCGGTGGCGACCCACGCGACGATCGTCCCGTCCGGTCGTTCACGCAACCGCACGACGGCTGCCTCGTCCAGGCGCTTCGCCCGCTCGGTGAACAGCGACAGGTCGTCGCGGTGGGCGATGTCATCGAGCCACAGACCGCGCTCGGAAGCACTCATCGTGTCCAGCGGCGGAGATACTCTTGCTGCGCGACCGAAAGTCGTTGCAGCCGTTGCTCCTCGATGTGGACCGCGGCCAGCTGCGTGTCGGCGACGACCGCGGGTTTGGAATCCGGCGGCGCACCTACCGAACGCACCTCGTAGCCCACCGTGAAGTCCACCGCCCGCACCCGCTTCGACCACATCGTGACCTGCAGCGGTGAATCGACCAGCCGCAGCTGGGCCTTGTAGGCGATGTTCACCTCGGCGATCAGCAGCCCGATCGTCGTGATCTCCGCACCGAACGGCTCACGGAGGAAGGGAATCCGGGCCTCTTCGAGGATCGTCACCATCGTCGCGTGATTGATGTGCTGGTACATGTCGATATCCGACCAGCGCACATGGACCGGCGCGGTGAACCCGTTGTGGTCCGTCACCCGGTCGATCCAGTTCCACTCGTCCTCGTCATGCTGCGGATCTGGCGTGCCGCCACCGACAGCGTCGCCAGATCGTGCTCGCCGCTTTCGTACAGTTCGGTCAACGTGCGGCGCGCCCGGCTGACACGGGAACTGTTGGTCAGCTCCCACTCGGCGATCTTCTCCTGGCCGTTCTCATCGGGCTCACCGGCGGCGAGCACGTCGAAGCACAGCGCCCGCAGCGACCCGTAGATGTCGTCACGAATCGCCAGGCGCGCCAACGAATGCCAGCGATCGTCCCGCGACAGCCGCGACACCGCGGTGAGCAGTCCGTCGGTACCGAGGTGGTCCATCAGCGCAAAATAGGTGTCGGCCACTTCGGCGGCGTCCCGGTCGACGATGTCGGCGATGTCGATCACGTCGAGAAGGCTGAACTGATAGAGGCCGGTGGCGACCGAGTAGGCCAGATCCTCCGGCACACCATGTGAGGTGAAATCTCCGGCCTCGTTGGCGACGATCGCCGCATCGTCACCGCGCAACCACTCGGGCATCCGCGGGGTGAGCGCGGCGACCTTGTCGGCGAATCGGTTGATCTCGGCACCCACCGCCAGCGGCTGTGGCCGGTAGTTGAGCAGCCACCGCGTCGCGCGGTCGATCAGCCGCCGCAGATCGAGGGTCATCCGATCGGTGACGGCCACCGACACCCCGGCCGCGCCCGCTTCGCGGATCTGGCGCCACACCCGGCCGAGTCCGAAGATCGCGTCGGCAGCGACGAAGCTGCGCACCGCGTCGATCGGTGCCACCCCGACGTCCTCGGTGACGCGGAAGGCATACGAGATGCCCGCGGTGTCGACCAGGTCGTTGACCAGCATGGTGGCCACGATCTCCCGGCGCAGCTGGTGTGCCCGGATCTCGCCGCTGAACTGCTCACGCAGGGTCGACGGGAAGTACCACGGCAGCCTGGCGGCGAACACCTCCTGATCGGGCAGGTCCCCGGACAGGAGGTCGTCCTTGAGCAACAGCTTGACGTGCGCCATCAGGGTCGCCAGCTCCGGCGACGTCAGCCCGATACCCGCTTCGGTGCGCCGCCCGATCTCCTTCTCCGACGGCAGTGCCTCGAGTTCGCGGTTGAGCCCTCGATGCTCGACGAACTCCCTGATCATCCGGGAGTGCACCGACAACAGGCTCGCGGCGTTCGCGCGACTGGTGCCCATCAGGTCGTTCTGACTCTCGTTGTCGGCCAGCACAAGTCGGCCGACCTCGTCGGTCATCGACAACAGCAATTCGGTCCGGTCGTCGGCCTTGATCTTGCCGGTCGTGACCAGCGAGTCGATCAGGATCTTGATGTTGACCTCGTGGTCGGAGCAGTCCACTCCGGCGGAGTTGTCCATCGCGTCGGTATTGACCCGTCCGCCGATGAGGTCGAACTCGATGCGTCCCAGCGACGTCACACCCAGGTTGCCGCCTTCTCCGATCACCTTGGCGCGCAACTGGTTCCCGTTCACCCGAACGGCGTCGTTGGCTCGGTCCCCGACGTCGGCGTCCGCCTCGGTCTCGGATTTGACGTAGGTCCCGATGCCGCCGTTGAAGAGCAGATCAGCCGGCGCCTTGAGGATCGCCTTCATCAGAGCCGGCGGTGTCAGGTCCGAGACCTCGTCGTCGATGCCGAGCACCGCGCGGGCTTCTGAGCTGATCGGGATGGACTTCTGCTGGCGGCTGTACACCCCACCGCCCGCGCTGATCAGCGAGCTGTCGTAGTCTTCCCAGCTCGAGCGCGGCAGGTCGAAGAGACGCTTTCGTTCCTGCCATGACGTCGCCGCGTCCGGGTTCGGGTCGATGAAGATGTGGCGATGGTCGAAGGCGGCAAGCAGTCGGATGTGCTTCGAGAGCAGCATTCCGTTGCCGAACACGTCACCGCTCATGTCACCGACACCGACGACGGTGAAGTCCTCGGATTGGGTGTCCACCCCCATCTCCCGGAAGTGCCGCTTGACCGACTCCCACGCACCCTTGGCGGTGATGCCCATCGCCTTGTGGTCGTACCCGACCGACCCGCCCGAGGCGAACGCATCTCCCAGCCAGAAGCCGTAGGACTTGGCGACATCGTTGGCGATGTCGGAGAACGTCGCGGTGCCCTTGTCCGCAGCGACCACGAGGTAGGCGTCGTCGCCGTCGCGCCGGACGACCTCCTGCGGCGTCACGATGGCCCCGGTGGCCATGTCGACGTTGTCGGTGACGTCGAGCAGGCCGGCGATGAACAGCCGGTAGCAGGCGACGCCGGCTTCGCGGGTGGCCTCCCGGTCGACCGCCGGGTCGCCGGTGGGGGCGGGTGGCTGCTTCACCACGAAGCCGCCCTTGGCGCCGACGGGCACGATGACGGCGTTCTTGACCGCCTGTGCCTTGACCAGACCCAGGATCTCGGTGCGGAAGTCCTCGCGCCGATCCGACCACCGCAGGCCACCGCGGGCGACGAAGCCGAAGCGCAGGTGCACCCCCTCGACCCGCGGGGAGTACACGAAGATCTCGAATTTCGGCCGCGGTAGCGGTAGTTCGTCGATCAGTTGTGGATTCAGCTTGAACGACAGCACATTCTGCGCGCGGGCCGAAGACTGCCCGGTGACGAAGTAGTTGGTGCGCAGGGTGGCCTGGATCATCGACGCGAACGCCCGCAGCACCCGGTCGGTGTCCAGACTGACCAGGGCGTCGATATCGGCCGACACCGCGGCGACGGCGGCCTGGGCATCGCGGTTCGGGGCGCCCTCAGTCTGCTCGGCGGGGTAGAAGAGCGCTTCGAACAGCGCGACCAGCGACCGCGCGGTGCCGGCGTTGTCGTTGAGGACGGTGCCGATGTGGGACTGGCTGTACGGAAAGCCGGCTTGGCGCAGGTACTTTGCGTAGGCGCGCAGGATGATCACCTGCTGCCAGGTCAGTCCGGCCCGCAGCACGAGTTCGTTGAAGCGGTCGATCTCGGCCTGACCGTGCCAGATCGCGGTGACGGCGTCGGCGAAGCGTTGCGCGGTGGCCTCGCGTTCCGGCCCCGGCGGCGCCTCGGGGATGCCGCGGTGCGGTTTGACCTTGAACTGGTAGATCCAGACCTGCAGGCCGTCCGGGCGCGTCACCGTGAACGGGCGCTCCTCGAGCACCACCACGCCCATGGACTGCAGCATCGGCAGCAACTGGCTCAGCGACGCCGAGCGTCCCCCGAGGTACCAGACGAGGTTCGACACGCCCGTCTCGGCTGTTTCGTCGCTGTCGGCCAGCACCAGCTTGACCGAATTGTCTTCCAGCTCCTCGATGATCGCGATGTCCTCGAGGGCGTGCAACGGCGTGATCGCCTGCTTGTAGACCTCGGAGAAGGCGGTGGCGTAGTGCTCGGCCGCGGCCTGGTCGATCGAACCGTCCCTGACGGCTCCGAGAAGCCGGTCCGCCCAGGTGCGGGCGGCCTCGGTGAGCAGGTCCTGGATGCGCGCTTCGTTGGGCGCGGACACGTCGAGCGACTGCGGACTGTAGTCCTCCGGCAGTCGGACGGTGAAATGCACCACAGCCCAGGGTGACTCACTGACGCGGGCCGCATAGTCGATGCTGACTCCGCCGAGTTCACGCACCAGGATGTCCTGCATCTCCAGCCGCACCGCGGTGGTGTAGCGGTCACGGGGCAGATACACCAGGCAGGAGACGAAGTGGGCGAGCGGGTCGGCCCGCATGAACAGCAGCGCGCGGCGCCGCGAGCCCAGTTCGACCACCGCCATCGCCATGTCCAGCAGGGCCCTGGCGCTCAACGCGAACAGCTCCGAGCGCGGGATGGTCTGGATGATGTCGAGCAGCAGCTGCCCAGGATGGCTCGGATCGCGATGGGCCATCGCCAGCGCGTCGTTGACCCGGCGGGAGATCAGCGGGATCTCCAGCACGTTGGCGTTCATCGCCGCGACCGTGAACAGGCCGACGAACCGGTGCTCGACCGCGGCCGAATCGTCGGCTTCCGTCTTTTCCCTGACCACCACGATCTGCGGGTATGCGCCGTAACGCAGGAAGCTCGGAATCGTCGCCTGCGCCAACGCCAACAGGTCGTCTTTGGTGGTCAGCTGCGGCAGCACATCCTGACGCATCCGCAGCACCCCGAGGCGACTCGCCGTGTCCACCGTCGCGTCCCCGTCGCGCACGGGGCAGCGCTGGTAGCCCAGCAGGACAAAATGCCCGTCGGCCAGCCAGCGCAGCAGCGCGGCGACGTCCTTGCGGTCCGGGCTGGGAAAACGGCGGCCGGTGTCGCTGTCGAGTTCGGCGGCCAGACTGCGCAGCATCGCGGCCATGGCGGTCGAGTCGAGCGCCACCTGGCGCGCATCGGCCAGGACCCGCGGCAGCAACTGCTCGACTTCGGCGAGCGCGCGCCGATCCACCGACCGGGACAGCTGGATGTGCACCCAGGTCTCGTCGGCGCCGGCGCCGAAAGTCGCATCGGAGGCCGGTGCGATGTCGAGGAGCTCACCGGACGAACCGCGCCGCACCCGGAACACCGGGTTCATGATGGCCTTGTAGGCAACCCCGATGCGGTGCAGCAGGACGGTGACCGAATCCATCAGCATAGTCGCGTTGTCGGTGACGATCTGCAGTGCGGGCCCGAATCCCCCGGGATCGTCCGCGGTGTACACCGCGACGCGCGTGGCGCCCGGGGAGCGTTGGCTGCTCAGCCGGTACTGCGC
>NZ_JBAUJR010000090.1:0-7456 GCF_049683935.1 Mycobacterium sp.
GGGTGGAGCGGTGGGCGATGACCTTGAGGCCGTCGGCGAGGCTGAGTGCTCCGCAGACGACGGCGGCGGTGACCTCGCCCATGGAGTGGCCGATCACGGCGTCGGGATGCACGCCGTAGGAGCGCCATAGTTCGGTCAGGGCCAGTTGGAGCCCCATCAGGACCGGTTGGACTTGGGCGTCGCCGCTGATCGGTTCGCCGCCGGCGATGATGTCGTGCAGCGAGAACCCGACCTGCTCGACGAACACCGGCTCGATCTCGGCCAGCGCGCGGGCGAATTCCGGTTCGTCGGCCAGCAGTTGGCGGGCCATCCCGGCCCACTGCGACCCCTGCCCGGAGTAGACGAAGACCGTCCCGGGCCGGGGTGTGCTCGATGCCGCGGTGACCACACCCGGACCCGACTCCCCCGCGGCGAGGGCCTGCAGTCCGGCGATGGCCTGCGCCTTGTCCCGGGCGACCACGGTGGCGAAGGTGGCGTGCTGGGAGCGGTGGTGGTTGAGGGTGTTGGCCACATCGGGCAGGGACACGTCGGCCCCGGCCCCGGCCATCCATCCGGCAACCATCTCCGCCTGTGAGGCGACGCGCTCGGGCGTCTTGCCGGACACCACCAGGGTCGTCACCGCGTGCTCACCTGCCACGATCGACGGCGCCATCACAGGTGCCTGCTCGATCACCACGTGGGCGTTGGTGCCGCCGAACCCGAACGAGGAGATGCCCGCCCGACGGGGCCGCCCGACCGGAGCCCAGTCGGTGTGCTCGGCGATGACCTTGAGGCGCAGCTTGTCGAACGGGATGTGCGGGTTCGGGTTCCGGTAGCCGAGGTTCGCGGGAATCTTGTTGTGCTGCAAAGACAAGACGGCTTTGGCGAAGCCGGCCAGGCCGGCAGCGGCTTCCAGGTGCCCGAGATTGGATTTCACCGCGCCGATCAACAGCGGCGCATCCGCCGCCCGACCCTTGCCCAGCACGGTGCCGAGTGCGCGCGCCTCGATCGGATCACCCAGCAGCGTTCCGGTGCCGTGGGTTTCGACGTAGTCCACCTCGCGCGGGTCCACCCCCGCCGCCGAGTACGCCGCACGCAGCACCGCCATCTGCGCGGACGGATTGGGCGCCATCAGACCATTGGAGCGGCCGTCCTGATTGACCGCCGACCCGCGGATGACCGCCAGCACGCGGTCGCCGTCGCGCTGCGCGTCGGAGAGCCGCTTGAGCACCGCGACACCGCAGCCCTCACCGCGGACGAACCCGTCGGCCTCGGCGTCGAAGGCATGGCATTGACCCGACTGCGACATCGCCTCGGCCTGATCGAAACTCCGCGTGGGAGCAGGTGACAGCAGCAGGTTCACCCCGGCCGCGAGCGCCAAGGTGGAGTCGCCGGTGCGCAGACTCTGGCAGGCGAGGTGGATGGCCACCAACGACGACGAACACGCCGTGTCGATCGTCACCGACGGACCGCGAAGATCGAGGAAGTACGACACCCGGTTGGCGATGATGCTCAACGCGCCACCGGTGCTGTACCACGCGTCCACACCGCTCAGATCGGTCGAACCGAGCTGGGCGTAGTCGGCGGTGCTGGCGCCGGCGAACACGCCGGTCCTGGTCTCGGCGAGCGAATCCGCGGGGATGCCGGCGCTTTCCAGCGCCTCGTGGGTGACCTCGAGCAGTAGTCGCTGCTGCGGGTCCATCCGGGTCGCTTCGCGCGGGATGATCTCGAAGAACTCGGCGTCGAAGCTGTCGATATCGCGCAGGAACGATCCCCACCGCGTGGTTGCCGCGAGCGCCGCGGAGCCCTCGGCGGTGCCGTCGTCGAACCACGCCCAACGGTCCGCGGGCACTTCGCCCACTGACGATCGGCCCTCGGTCAGGAAGTCCCAGTACGCATCCGGGCCCTCGATGTTGCCGTCGACGTCCGGCCCGCCGGGAAAGCGGCAGCCCAGCCCGATCACCGCGATGGGTTCGTCCAGCGAGGCCGGACGGTCGTCGTCCGATGTGCCGGCGACGGGTTCGACGTCGCCGCCGGTCAGGTACCTGGCCAGCGCGTCGACGGTCGGGTACTGCCAGAAGTCCACCGGAGAGACGTTGCGGCCCAGAAACTCTGACAAGACCCCGGTGAGGACCACCGCGTCCCGGGATCCGACACCAAGATCGTGCATCGACGCACCGCGGTCGATCTGCTCGGGGCTGCACCCGTTGTTCGCGACCAGGTAGTCGACCAGCCAACGACGAACTGCAGCCTCGTCGAAAGCAGGTGTCATGTAGTGACGTCCAGACGACTGAAGCCGTCACTGCGGTAGAGCTCCGCCGAAGACGCCCGACGCACCTTGCCGCTGGTGGTCAGCGGCAGGGTGCCGGGTGCGACCAGTGCGAGATCGCCGAGACTCACACTGTGGGTCATCGAGATCGCCGATGTCACTTGCTGTTTGACCGCATCGAGTACCGACGCGTCGACCTGTTTCTTCAACTCGGCGATCACGACCAGCTTCTCGGTCGCCTCATCGGGAATCGAGATGGCCGCAACCCGGCCGCCGGTGAACTCGGCGACGGTGGCCTCGATGTCGTCGGGATAGTGATTACGGCCGTCGACGATCAGCAGATCCTTGATGCGCCCGATGATGTAGAGCTCGTCGTCGAACATCACGCCCAGATCGCCGGTCCGCAGCCACGGCCCCTTCGGTGTCCCTGCGGTCGGCTCCCCCAGCTGGGCGGCGAACAGTTCGCTCAGCTTGGGGTTGTGCCAGTACCCGCCCGCCACGTACTCACCGTGCAGCCAGACCTCGCCGATCTTGCCCGCAGGATTCTCGACCAGGGTGTCCGGGTCGACCACTCGAACGGTCGTGGACCGCGGGGCGCCGCACCCGATCAGCTCGGACCCGTCCTCACCGTCACAGCGCTCGGCGTGACCGGCAGCCAGCTTCTCGAAGTCGAAGCGCACGGCCGTCGGCGGTCGGCCACCGGCCGACGCCGCGACGTACACGGTCGCCTCGGCCAGACCGTAGGACGGACGCATCGCCGAATCCGGCAGCCCGAACGCGGCGAACCGCTCATTGAAGCGACGGACCGTGGACCCGTGCACCCGCTCGGCGCCGTTGATCATCACGACCACGCCGCTGAGGTCCTTACCGGCCAGGTCGTCGTCGGTGGTGCGCTTGACCGCGAGCTCGAAGGCGAAGTTCGGTGCCGCGGTGAAGGCGCTGGTGTTCGACCCCAGCTGCTGCATCCAGCGGGACGGCTTCTGCATGAACGCGACCGGACTCATCAACACCGCCGGCCGGCCCAGGACCATCGGGATGAACACCCCGACGATCAGTCCCATGTCGTGATAGAAGGGCAGCCACGACACGACCGTGGTGTCCTGCGGTGCGCCGTCCGGATAGGTCTCGTAGTAGTCGGTGAGCAACTGGCCCACGTTGATGACGACGTTGCGGTGGCTGACCACCACACCGGCGGGACTGCGGGTCGACCCCGACGTGTACTGCAGGTAGGCAGTCTTGGAAAGCGAGGACTGCGGAGCCGGTTTCGGCGGGGAGTCGAAGTCGAGGGTGTCGACCTCGATGAACTTGGGTGCACGCTGCTTCGGGTCGGCCTGGCCGTACCTGCGGACGTCGTCGACGACGGCCGAGGTCGTCAGCACCACGACCGGCTCCGAATCCTTCATCGCGCCGGTGACACGCTCGTCGTGATGGCGTGTCTGCGGCATCGACAGGGGCACCGCGAGGAAACCTGCCTGGATGGCGCCGAGGAAGCCGATGATGTATTCGAGGCTCTGGGGTGCCAGGATCACCGCACGGTCACCGGGGGAACCGACCTTCGCCAGTTTCTCGGCGACGATCTGCACCCGCTCGTGCACCTCGGACCAGGTCAGGCTCTCAGAGACGCCTGCCGGATCCGCCTCGTAGTCGACGAAGGTGTAGGCGATGTCGTCGGGCTGCTGCCGGGCGCGGCCGGCGAGCACCGCGGGGATATCGGCTTCGGTCGGTGTCATCACAGCTGGCATCAGTGATTCCTTTCGAATCGGCTCCCGACATGATCATGTTCTCGCGTGTCGGGTGAAACCGAGAAATCGAGTGCGATTGCACGCATCGGTTCAGGTGGATTCAACGCTGTCGAAGAGCGAATCGAGCAGGCTGTCGCCCGAGTCGTCGTCGGCCTCGTCGCCGCCGTCGTCCGGAACGAGCAGCTGGGCGAGGTAGGCCGCGAACGTATCGATCGTCGGGTGGTTGAACAGCATCGTCGCTGACAACTCGAGGCCCACCAGTCGCTCGACCTCGCGGCGGATGGACATCGCCATCACCGAGTTGAGGCCCATCTCCGCGAACGGCCGATCGGTGTGGACCTCGCTCTCGGGCAGCCGCAGTTCGATCGCCAGGATGCCGCGCAGCCCGTCCTGCAGTTCGGTCCGCAGCTCGTCGGGTGCCATCGACGACCACGCGCGGGTCGGTGCCGTCGGCCGCGCGTCGGCGGTGACCGCAGCGGCGTCCTCGGCGGACTGCATCGGCGCCATGACCACCTGGCCGACGTCGAAGCGGGTGACAAAATCCCAGGCCGCGAACGCTTCGGTCGGCCCGATCGGCCGGGACCCCACTCGTTCGAGTTCCTGGATCACGATCTGCGCCTCGGCGCCGAACCCGAGTCCGTCCCAGGCCACCCAGTCCAAGCTGACGGTGTTGTCGCCGGCCAGGTGCCGCGCGCGGGCCAGGCCGTCGAGGTAGGCGTTGCCTGCGGCGTAGGCGCCCTGCCCCGGGATGCCGAACACCGCACCCGCCGACGCGGCGAGGTACAGGAAGTCGAGGGTGCCCGGCGGGAACACCGCGTGCAATGCCTGCGCGCCGGCGACCTTCGGCCACAGCGTGCGGTGCACACGGTCCTGCTCGATCTCGGTGAGCAACTGGGCCTCGGTCATGCCCGCGGCGTGGATGACACCCCGGATGGGTGGTGCGCCGTCGGCGTCGCGCTTGTCGACCACGGCCTGCACTGCGTCAGGTGAGCCGATGTCGAGCGCGACCGCCTCGACGGAGACCCCCCGCATCTCGAGCGCGCGGATCGCCGCGATCTTGCGGCGGGTGTCGGCGTCGGCAGTCGACTCCGAGGAGTCGGTCCAATCTCGGCGCGGCGGCAGCGGTGTGCGCCCCGCGAGGATGACCCGCCGCGCGCCCCGGTCGGCGAGCCAGTCCGCCATCAACAACCCCAGCACACCCATGCCGCCGGTGATCAGGTAGGCGGCGTCCGGGCGGCAGCGAAGCGTGTCCCGCGCCGGTTCGTCGGCGATCTCGGTGAGCGTGGAGGTGAGGAACTGCCCGTCGCGCAGTACCGCGATCGATTTCACCGGTGTCGGCAGCACTCCGGCGAAAGCGGCGGCACTGTCGGCCCACGCGTCGTCCTCGGGAAGGTCGACCAGGCCGCCCCACAACTGCGGTTGCTCGGCTCCGATGACGCCGGCCAGACCCCACAGGCTGCTCTGGCGCACGGCGGCCTCGGACGCCGCCTCCCGCACTCCACGGGTGACGATCCACAGCGCCGCGGGATTGCGTGGGTCCCGCTCGGCGAGCCGGCCGACCAGTTCGGACACCTCGGTGGTGAGACGCAGCGAGGCGTCGAGATCGCCGTCGGTGCCGGTTTCGGCGACGTACACCACGTGGCGGGCATCGGCGATGTCGGCGTTGCGGTCGCCGACGGCCTGAAGGCTGTCTCGCAGCGCGTCGGCGACGTCACCGTCGCCGATGACGGCGACCGGTGCGGCATCGGCCTGAGCGGAGGCCGTGTCCGCTGACCAGGGCTGCCAGTCGAGCGTGTGGGCGACTCGGCGCGGATCGGCGTCGACGGCCGTGACCGCGTCCACCTCCACCGCGGTGTAGCGCATCGCACGGATCTCGGCACACGGGGATCCGTCGGCGCCGGTGATCACGATGTCGACGAGCAGGTCGTCGCCGGTCCGCTCGCGGATGCGGGCGTCGACGACTCCCTGCGCACCCGAGAATTCGGGGCCGGTGAACGTGACGTCCTCGGCCGAGGCGGGCACCATCAGCCCCGGGGTGGACGCGTCGACGAGTCGGCCGAGGTTCACGGCGGCATCGAGCAGCGACACCCGTGAGCCTTCCGGGAGGTCCACGACGGCCCGGAGCGCACCGGGTGAGGACTCGTGAGAGCTGACCGACCACGGGTACGCCAGCCCGTCGATGCCCCAGGCGTTGTGCAGTTCGGCCAGCGCTGACGGCGCGTAGCCGGGCACATCCTGCTCGAGGGAGGTAACGCCGGCGGCCTCCGCGCCGAGTGCCCGTCGGGAGATCTGCGCCGTGAGGTGCCGGACCCAGCTGCCGTCCGCGGGCGCGGAATCCGCCGATTGAGGCGCAGACGACACGCTGACGACGTCGCCGTCGGTGAACACCTGCACCACACGCGGCCGGTCGAGCACGATCGGGAAGTCGAAGCGCACATCCGCCAGGGCCGGTTGGGCCGACGCGCCGGATTCGCTCGCGGCCAGCGCCAGCGTCTGCAGCAGCACGGACAGCGGAACGATCTCCACCCCGCCGAATCGGTGGGAGTGCGGATACGGCTTGGCCTGCGGTACCAGGCGGGCCTGCCACAGGTGTCCCGGGTGGGGGCCGGCGACGGCGGTGTGCGCTCCCAGCACGGTGCCCGGGCGGGGCGCTGACGCCCCTGAGGACGGCGCCCGCTTCTTGATCGCCCAGTGGTGGGTGTGGTGCCACGGAGTGGTCGGCAGCGCGGTGTGCGGCTCGCCGAGGTGCGGCGTCTCCGGGGCGTGGCTGGTGAACGTCGCGTTCAGCGTGGCATGGAAGGTCAGCGTGTCGTCGGTGTCGCGGACCAGCGTGCCGAAGCTGTGGTGGTGCCCGGTGTCCAGCGTGTCGCCGATGGCGTACGTGAGGATCGGGTTGGCACTCACCTCGATGAACGTGCCGATCTCCTCGGCCGCCGCCGTGATGGCCTGGCTGAACCGCACCGGCCGGCGCACGTTGGCCACCCAGTAGTCGGCGTCCAGCGTGGGCTCCTGGCCCTCGTTCTCGCCGGATTCGGTGACCGTGGACAGGAACGGGATGTTCGGTGTCCGCGGGGTCAGATCGGCCAGGGCATCCCGCAGATCCGGCAGCACCGGGTCCATCAGGGCGGTGTGGGAGGCGACCTCCATGTTGACCCGGCGGGCGAACTTGTCCTGGGCGGTGACGGCGGCGATGACGGCGTCGATCTGCTCGGGCAGGCCGGCGACGACGGTCTGGCGCGGCGACAGGTAGCCGGCCACTTCGACGGTCGGATAATCGGAGACGAACGCCTGCGCGGCGTCGGCGTCCAGCTCGATGAGCGCGACGGCGCCCTGTCCGGACAGCCGGGACATCAGGGTGGAGCGGTGGGCGATGACCTTGAGGCCGTCGGCGAGGCTGAGTGCTCCGCAGACGACGGCGGCGGTGACCTCGCCCATGGAGTGGCCGATCACGGCGTCGGGATGCACG
>NZ_JBAUJR010000091.1:0-25671 GCF_049683935.1 Mycobacterium sp.
AATTACCGCCTGGCGCCGGACGATCCGTTCCCGGCAGCGTTGGATGATGCGATCGCCGTCCTCGAGTGGGCGGCAGGCAGTGCTGCGGCCCTGGGCATCGATTCCGAGGCTCTGGCAGTGGCCGGAAGCAGCGCGGGGGCCGCCCTCGCTGCCCGGCTGGCCCAGCGCGCTGCCGCCGGAATGGCGCCGACGCTTGTGTTCCAGCTGTTGCACCAACCCGTGCTCGACAACCGGCCGACACCGTCGAAGGACGAGTTCACCGCCACCCCCGGATTCGACGGTCCCGCGGTCGAATGGATGTGGCGTCACTACCTGGCAGATACCCGGGCGACCGCGGATGCGGCCCCTGCGCGTGCGGACGACCTGACCTCCCTACCCGGTGCGCTGATCACCTGCTCGGAACTCGATCCGCTCCGCGACGAGGCGATCGACTATGCGCTGCGGCTGATGTGGGCCGGGGTCACCACCGAGCTGCACGTCTTCCCGGGCACCTGTCACGGGTTCGATTCTCTGGTGCCCGACGGGGAGACGAGCTCGCAGCTCTTCGAGATCCAGGGTGCGGCGCTGCGGCGGGCCCTGCTGCGCTAAGCCAACTCTCGGGCGACCGCCTGATGGTAGGCGTCGATGTGGGCCGGGTTGACCGTGCGGAAGAAGCCATCCGGTAGCGGTGAGTCCTTGAACGCCTCGACGGTCATGGTGCGGCTGAACAATGTGATGCCCTCGCCGGGACGGGTGAACTTGTATTGCACGGTGATCCGGCCCGGCATGCCACCGGTGCCGTCGGCGTCGTGGCCGAGATTGCCGACGGAGTTGAACATCCACAGCTTCGGACGCATCGCGATCGCGAGGTGCCAGGTGAAGATACGCGTGCCGTCGGGACCGTTCTCGGTCCAGGTGTCACCCACCGCGAGTGGCAGTTTCTCGGGCACCGTGCCGACGTGCGCGCTACCCGGGTAGGTCTTCGGCCAATTGGCCGGGTTCGTCACGAAGTCGTAGATCTCCTCCGGAGATTGGGTGAATGCCGTCTCCGACGTCGTCGTCACGATCCCCACAGTGGCCGCCCTTCTTCCTGGTCCAGCACAGCTTTACAAAGTATCGCCGGAATGTCACGCTGCTGGGCATGGACTTCTCCGAGGTAGAGCTGTCCCACGAGGATCGGGAGTTCCAGGCGGAGCTACGTTCGTTTCTCGCCTCGGTGGTGACCGACGACGTCATCCGCCGCGATCGCATCACCGGGGACAACTTCGACGAAGGCGTCCATCTGGCGCTCGGGGCGGCCGGATACCTCGAACGCGACTGGCTGCCCGAGGCGGCCGGAGGCTTCACTGCGGTGCGTCGCCGGATCTGGGAACTCGAGATCGGCCGCGTGCATGCACCGTGGTTCCACTGGGGCACCACGTCGATGGTCGCCACCGCGGTGAACCGGTTCGGGTCGCCCGAACTGAAGGACGAGGTACTCGGCAAGGTGCTGAGTGGGCACCACCGACTGTGTCTGGGCTACACCGAGCCGGAAGGCGGCTCAGACGTGGCGACCTGCAAGACCCGCGCGGTGCGCGACGGAGCGGGCTGGGTTGTCAATGGCTCCAAGATGTTCACGTCCAACGCCCACCATGCCCAGTACGTCTTCCTGATCACCAACACCGACCCCGCGGCCGCCAAGCATCAGAGCCTGACGATGTTCCTGGTCCCTCTCGATTCGCCGGGAGTGGACATCCAGCCCATCCGCACCGTCGACGGCGACCGCACCAATATTACCTTCTACAGCGATGTCCGGATCGACGACAGGTACCGGGTCGGCCCCGTCAACGGCGGCTGGGCGGTGCTCCGCGAGGCGCTCAATGCCGAACACGGCACGGTGGAACTCGACGACAGCGGCCTGCACAAGCTCGCGGTGATGACCGAGCATGCGTTGTTGCTCGCCGAAGCGGTTGACACGATCGCCGGTGAAGCCGACATCTCCGAGGGTTCCGTCGGATACCGGTTGGGCCGCAGCGTCGCTCGAATGGAGGTCGCTCTGAGCACCCCGGGGATGTTCGGCCGCGTGGCGATCGCCCAGACCCTTCGTGACCTCACCCCCGATCTGATGGACATCCTCGGCGCCCCGTCGAGCCTGCCGAGGGGGACCGGCGGCGCTGCCGGCGACGGGGGAGCGGAGTACGTGTTCCGACTGGCGTCACCCACCGGTGTCTATGGAGGCACGCTCGAGGTGTTCCGCAACATGATCGCCCAGCATGCGCTCGGTCTGGGCCGGCCCCAGTACGCACCGCCTGCCGATCGGTGCAGCTAGAGTCGGGCGATCACCTCCGATGACAGCAACTCCAGCGTCTCGTCGGAACAGCGGTCGTGGGTGAACAGCACGATCTGACCGAACCCCATCGCGATGAGCTCACCGAGGCGGTCGACCACTGCCGGTGGGGTGCCGATCAACCCCGCCTCGTGCAGACCGAATCCAGGGACGCCGAAACGCTTTTCGGCAAGGCTGCGGACCTTCGGCAGCGATGCGTCGTCCGGAGCCAGTGCCATCACCGCCTCGACAGAGAGCACGATGGTCTGCGGATCGCGACCGATGTCCTCGCAGATCGACCGGAGCACCGAGATCTTGTGCCCGATGTCGCCCAGCGCGTAGGTCGGTACGTTCCACACGTCGGCGTAGCGCGCCACCAGTGGCAGCGTGAACTTCTCGCCGACCCCGCCGACCACGATCGGCGGACGGGGCGTCTGGACCGGCCCGGGTTTGATCGGCATGTCCGAGACGGTGAAGTGCTTGCCGGAGAAATTGATCCGCTCACCTGAGAAGACCTGGTGCAGGATCTCCAGCGTCTCGCCCAGACGTGCCGACCGCTCGGCGAAGGTGCCCCACTCCAATCCGGCACGGTGGTGCTCGTCGTCGATCGAACCGCTGCCGATTCCCAGCGCGAGGCGACCCTGCGATATCTGGTCCAGCGTGGTCGCCATCTTGGCCAGCGTGACCGGATGGCGAAACTGGTTGCACAGCACCATGTGTCCGATCCGGATCCGCTCGGTACGGGCGAGCAGGGCGGTGGCCAGTGTCCATGCCTCCATGGACGGGTAGTCCGGCATTCCCGGTCCGTAGAGGTGGTCGTAGAGCCACAGCGAGTCCAGGCCGAGTTCCTCGCACCGCAGCGTGCGGTGCAGCATGTCGTCGAACGACAAGCCCATCTGGGGCAGATACACGCCGATCTCGGGCCTGCTCATATCGGTGGCTCCATCTTCCTGGCGCGGGTATCGCTGTACATTGTGCCGCCTGCATGGTAACGACATTCTCAATATTGGAGAAGAAAGTTCTGGTCCGCGCCGAGCCGAGGAGAGCTGAGCATGCAGTTCGCCATCACCCATCCGATGCACAGCCATCCGTACAACCCGGAGCTCGTCACCGGGTCGGGCATCGCGCGGGTGGCCGCCGCCGCCGAGGCTGCGGGTTTCGGCGGTTTCGGGTTCACCGACCACCCCGCGCCCTCGCAGCGGTGGCTGGAGGCCGGCGGGCATGATGCGCTCGACCCGTTCGTCGCAATGGGATTCGCAGCAGCTCACACGACGACGATGCGGCTGATCCCGAACATCGTCGTGCTGCCGTACCGCAACCCCTTTGTGGTGGCGAAGGCAGGCGCGACGCTGGACCTGGTGTCGGGTGGGCGGTTCACGCTGGCGGTCGGTGTGGGGTACCTCAAGCGCGAGTTCGCCGCGCTCGGTGTGGATTTTGACGACCGGGCCGCACTGTTCGAGGAGTCCCTCCAGGTCATCAGACAGATCTGGACCACCGAGGACGTGTCTGTCGACGGGCAGCACTTCAGCGCCAAGGGCATCACCGCGCACCCGAAGCCGATCAGCGCACCCCATCCGCCGATCTGGATAGGCGGCAACACCTCTGCGGCCCGTGCGCGGGTGGCGACCCATGGCCAGGGTTGGTGTCCGTTCCGGGCGCCCGCGGCACTCGCGGCGACGGCGCGCACCGCAACTCTCGACTCGGTCGCGAGCCTCGCCGCCGGAATCGACGATCTGCACCGCCGCCTCGAGGCCACCGGTCGTGACCCCGCCGGTGTCGACGTCACCTTCACCAACGGGGTCGGCGGCAGCCCGGGCGACGACGCCTTCGACGCCGACGCGTTCCTCGCCGGGGTCGCTGACCTCGAGAAGGTCGGGGTGACATGGATTCAGGTGTCGGTGCCCGGCGACAGCCTGGCGCACACGCTCGACGCGATCGAAGAGTTCGGCACCTCGGTCATCACGCAGCGGTAGGTGACGGGGTCAGGCGCCGCCGACCCGGACCAGCGTCTTGCCGATGTTGGCCCCGGTGAACAGACCGTTGAGCGCGTCGACGCACGACTCGATGCCCTCGAAGATGTGCTCACGGTGCACCAGCAGACCCTCGTCGTCCCACTGCCGCAGGGCGGCGAAGGCCTCGTCGAAGCGGCCCCATTCGTCCAGGGCGTTGAAGCCCTGCATCGTCGCCGTCTTGGCCAGCAGGTTCACGTAATTCGGCGGCCCGGGATGCTCGCCGTTGAGGTAGCTGGAGATCACACCGCAGAGCACCACCCGCGCCTTGTGGGCCAGTCGGCCGAGCACGGCATCGAGAATGGGACCTCCGACATTGTCGAAGTAGACGTCGATCCCGCGCGGACATTCCCTTTTCAGAGCTGCCGGCAGCCCGTCCCGGCGGTAGTCGATGCACGCGTCGAAACCGAAGTCCTGCACCACCGCTCGGCACTTGTGCGGTCCGCCGGCGATGCCCACCACGCGGGCACCCGCGATCTTGGCGATCTGCCCGGCGATCGACCCGGTGGCGCCCGCGGCGGCCGACACCACCACGGTCTCGCCCGGCTGCGGCCGGCCGACCCCACTCATACCGAAGTACGCGGTGGCGCCGGTGGGTCCGTACACCGACATGACGGCACGCTGATCCACTTGGTCGCCGGGACCCGGCACCGGTGTGGTGAACAGGTCGTCGCGCACGATCGTGTACTCCTGGAACCCCGTCAAGGTGGTCACGACATCACCGACGGCGTAGGCGGCACATCGCGACGCCACGACCTCACCGATTCCTGCCGCCCGGATGCACTCGCCCAGCTGCACCGGTGGCAGGTAGCTCGGCTGGTCGTCCAGCCACGTCCTGACCGCGGCGTCCAACCCCACATAGGTGGTGCGCACCAGGGCTTCACCCTCGGCGGGCTCGGGGGCGGTCCCTGTCACCAACTCGGTGTCCTCGGGCGCAACCAAACCCTTTGGGCGGCGGCGCAACAGGATCTGGCGGTTCGTCGTCGGCACCCGGGTGAACCTACCGAAGGTGTGGCATCACCGGACCCGCTTCGGGGAACTGCCGGTCGGTCGCCTGCCGGAATTGCATTCCGGCAGGCCGCGACTCACATTTCCGCTGCTGGAACGCAATTCCGGCGGAAGATCGGTCAGGGGCGGGGCTGCGGCAGCCCGGCGCGCACGTCGAGCTTGGTCTCGTCGAAGCTCAGCATGCCCTTGATCGGCAGGCTCTCGGGAAGCGGCTCGTCGTAGCTCCACGCCGCGTCGTCGACGACGGCGCCGTCCACGGTCACGCTCCAGTAGGTCGCGAACCCCTTGTAGTTGCAGTAGCTGGTTGTCGGCGATCGTCGTAGCAGTTCGGTCCGCACCAGGGAGGGGTCGACGTAGAGCCGGGGTGGCAGCGCAGTCTCGAACAGGATCACCGTGTCGACGGTGTCGACCAGCGTGGTGTCCGCCACGTCGACGCGCAGACCCCGGGTCGTCGGACGACAGTCCACCCGGTGGTAGGGGTTGGGTGGGTAGTGCACCAGCCGCCGACCCTCTTCGAGCCAGATGTCGACATCGGTCCACGGCACCACCACGTAACCGGGAGCTTCGGGCACCGGCGTCGCCGGCAGGCCACCGATCTCGTCAGCGGCGAACGCGAAGCTCAACGGGTGGCCCCGGCGATGCACGAGCAGCGCGCGTTCGGTGTCGATCACCGCGTGGCCGTCCCGGATCGCCTGTATGCGCCGCGGATGCGGCTCGATGTAGACGAGGTCGTCGGCGATCGGCGGGGTGAGCCGGCCCGCGCGGTCGCGGCTGAGCGGACCACTTCCGGCGACCAGACTCATCGGGAACTCCCGGCGGCGCCGCTGTTGTTCATCCTCACACCGTGACTCTACAAACTCTGAATGCACGACTTTACAAACCCTGACCCCGATGTCATGCCCAGTGCGGCCGGGTTCGACGATGCCGATGGCGATTGTGGCAACACGCGGTGTCAGTTTGGGCGAAGACGCCCTCTGCGGCGCCAAACCCCTGTGGAATGGGTACCAGGATCACGGCCTCCGCCTGGGGGTGCGACGGTGGGTCGAAACGAACGGGGTGCAGGTGAAGCGGCTCAACGGCGTGGACGCCATGATGCTGTACAGCGAGACGCCGGAGATCCACATGCACACCCTCAAGATCGGTGTGCTCGACGTCTCCGAGGTCGAGGGCTACGACTTCGACCTCTTCCGTGCGGTCGCCGGGGTGCGCCTGCACGCGCTGGCGCCGCTGCGTTATCAACTGATCGACATCCCGTTGAAGTTCCATCACCCGATGTGGGTGCAGAACGCCGAGATCGATCTCGACTACCACCTCCGCAGAGCGCGGGTCGCCGCTCCGGGCGGGCGTCGTGAACTCGACCAGCTGATCGGGGAGATCGCCGGTACGCCGTTGGACAGGCGCTATCCGCTGTGGGAGATGTACATCGCGGAGGGCTTGGCGGACAACCGCATCGCGATCATTCACAAGGTCCACCATGTGCTGGCCGACGGGGTCGCCTCGGCCAATCAACTGGCCATGGCGCTCCAGCCGCACGAGCCGCAGGTGAGCGGTGCGCTCGCTGCCACGGATGCGGCAACGCGAACACCTGCGAGCCTCCTCACGGCGGCCGGGCGCGACCACGTGCGCTTGATTCGGCGACTGCCGCGGCTGATGAAGGAGACCGCCACCGGCGTTGCGCGGGTCCGCGAGAAGACCAGGGAGCGTGGGCGAAATCCCGACCTGGCGCGTAATTTCGCCCCACCCCCGACGTTCATCAACCACGTCGTCACCCCGGGACGGCGGTTCGCGACCGCGCCGTTGTCGCTGGCCGACGTCAAGGAGACGGCCAAGCATCTCGGCGTCACCCTCAACGACATCGTGCTCGCGACGGCCGCGGGCGCCCTGCGACAGCTTCTGTTGCGCTACGACAGCAAGGCCGACTTCCCGTTGATCGCCGGCGTGCCGGTGAGCTTCAATACCTCGCCGCAACGGCTGACCGGCAACGAATTCACCTACATGACACCGTCATTGCCTGTCCATGTCGACGACCCACTCGAACGGGTCAGGCTCACGGCGACGGCGACGTCGATCGCGAAGGAGAATCACCAGCTGCTCGGTCCGACCCTGATCCCGTCCTGGCTGTCGTACCTGCCGCCGGGTGTCACGCCGGGGATCTTCCGCACGCAGGCACGGCGGGTCGAATCCGCCAGCGTGATGAACCTGACGATCTCCAATGTGCCGGGACCCCGGCAGCGGGGCGTCATCCAGGGCGCGACGGTCGACGAGATCTACTCGGTCGGGCCGATCGTCGCCGGCAGCGGAATGAACATCACCGTCTGGAGCTACGTCGATCAACTGTCCATCTCGGTGCTCACCGACGATCGCACGGTCGACGATCCGCACGAGGTCACCGACGCGATGATCGAGGCGTTCGTCGCGATCCGCGGGGCGGCGGGTCTGTCCGAAGCGCTCACGCCCATCACCACGGCGTTGCCGTTGGCGCCTGCGAATCATCTCCACTGAGAGTTGTCCGCGACATCCTGCGGAAACCGTTGCTTCGGAGGCGCATTGGGGGTGTCCCGCAGCGGCCACCGCCCGGCACCGGTGATGCGCACTCTTTACAGATCTCCGAAGAAGTGTCACGCTGTCTGAGGCGCGACACCGGCGGCGCCGAAGGGTGGCTTGATGCGTTGACGAATCGCGATGGGTCGGGCGTGGCCGCGCCGCGGTGGCGCTCCGACGGTGACTCCGCTGCCGAGAGCGGCCTGCATCGTTATCGGCTCGTCGTGCTCGGGACCGGCGTGAGCGACGTCGTCGAGTCCGTCGGCGGATTCCTCTGCGACCGGGCCCGAGCGGGCTGGGATGTCAGCGTGCTGCTGACTCGCCCCTGCGATATGCGTCCGCTGGCGGTGCTCGGAGTCGGCGCGCAGGAACTCGACACCGACGTCGCAGCGGTGCTCCGTGGGCTTTCGGGGGCGGCAGCGATCGCGGTCGGTGCCGACCTGCTGACCGATGACGTGCTGGTCCGAGACGACGTGGCGCGCGTAGTGGCCGAAGGGCTGACCGAGGTCATCGTCTGGGGCCGGCCAGGATCCGATGGCTTCGGAGACCGCCTCGAACCCGCTGCCCACCCGCTGAGCGTGGCGGCGACGGCATTCAAGCGGCACGCTCTTGTTGCGGCCGGTCGCTGCGAGGTCAGCGCCGATGGAGTGGCATCCGATGAGGTGTTGTTCCGGCTACACGAGCGGGATGGCCGCCGGCTGCATTCGGTCTGAGCCGGAACTACCTGGTGGCGCTGTTGCGGCCCACGTACCAGCTGCGGGCGACCACGCCGAGGACCAGTGCCGCGAAGCCGACGAGGAACCAGTCCTCGACGCGCCCCGTGTGATTGCCGTGCAGCATCAGCAGCAGAAACGCGGCCCCCATCAGGCCACCGATCTGAATGATGCGGGGATTCTCCTTGGACCAGCCCCACTCGGCGGACGGCACGTCCTCGACGTCGACGCCGGTATGACGTTCCACCTCGGTGTTTGCCACGGCTGCTCCTTATGATCGGGCGGCTTGTGGGTCAATTCTGACACAGGTCTACTACCGCCGGACGTAGAGTCGCGGGTTGCGCAGTGGTGGCGCAGTAGGCTCGCCGATCATGGCATCACAACTCGCGCCCGGGATCTTCACGGACAAGGTCGTCTTCGTCACCGGAGCCGCCCGTGGGCAGGGGCGCGCACATGCCATCCGGTTCGCCGAGGAAGGCGCCGACGTCATCGCCTTCGATCTGTGCGATCAACTCGACAGCGTCGCGTACCCGATGGCGACCCCGGAGGATCTCGAGGAGACGGTGCGCCTGGTCGAGAAGACCGGTCGGCGGATCGTGGCCGAGCGCGGCGACGTCCGCGATCGTGACCGGTTGGCCGAAGTGGTCGCCCGGGGGGTCGAGGAGTTCGGGCGTCTCGACTTTGTGCTCGCCAACGCGGGCATTCTGCCCGCAGCCGGCGCGCAGGGCCGCGACATCACCGCGTTCACCGACGCCGTCGGCGTGATGCTCAACGGCGTCTATTTCACCGTCGACGCCGCCCTTCCGGCGATGCTGGACAATCCCGACGGGGGAGCCGTCGTCATCACCAGTTCGGCGGCCGGGTTCAAGTCCGTCAGCACCGATTTCGACAGCATGAGCCACGGGGCGGCCGGCTACACCGCCGCCAAGCACGGCGTCGTCGGCCTGATGCGGCACTTCGCGACGTCGCTGGCGAGCAGGAACATCCGGGTCAACTCGGTACACCCCGGCGGCGTCGCCACTCCCATGGTCCTCAACGAGGCCATGGCCGGTTTCGTCGCCGAGCATCCGTCGTTCGGCGAGTCGCAGCGGCCGCTGCTGACGATCCCGATGATGGAGCCGGGCGACGTCAGCGAGACGATGGTCTACCTCTGCGGACCGGCGGGCCGGCACCTGACCGGGGTGGCGTTGCCGGTGGACGCCGGGTTGATGCTCAAGTAGTCGGACGCTCAGCTCAGGGCGCCGTACCGGCGAAGCGCCTCCTGCCGTTCCTGGGCGTGGTCGACGATGGGTTCGGGGTAGCCGTCCGGCCGGTTGCCGTCCAGCTTGTGCACGTCCACCGCGGCATCGAGGTCGGCCAGTTCGGAGACGTAGCGACGCACGTAGTCGCCTGAGGGATCGAACTTCGAACCCTGGGTGGTCGGGTTGAACACGCGGAAGTACGGCGCCGCGTCGGTTCCACATCCGGCAGCCCACTGCCACCCGTGCTGGTTGTTGGCCATGTCGCCGTCGACCAGTTGCTCGAGGAACCAGCGGGCGCCCCACTGCCACGGCAGGTGCAGGTCCTTGACGAGGAACGATGCCACGATCATCCGGACCCGGTTGTGCATGAACCCGGTCTCGGCGAGCTGACGCATGCCGGCGTCGACGATCGGAAAGCCCGTCCTGCCGGCCTTCCACGCTTCGAACGCCTGCTCTGCGTCGCTGCCCTCATCGACCTCGATGCGGTCGAAGGACTTGTTCCAGTTCCACCACACGCTGTCGGGCCATTCGTTGACCACCGAGGCGTAGAAGTCGCGGAACGCCAACTCCCGCAGGTACGCCTGCGCACCCTTGCCCTGACCCAGATCGGCTGCCATCGTTCGCGGATGGATGGTGCCGAACTTCAGGTGCGCCGACATTCTGCTGGTGCCGTCGAGGTCCGGGCGGTTGCGATCGTCGGAGTAACCCGCGAGTCCGGCGCCGGTGAACTCCTCCCACTGCCGCCGGGCGGCCTGCTCACCGGCCGGCAGTTCGAGCACGACGCCGGGATCGGGGATGTCGACGATGGTGGTTTTTCCGGAGACCTCCGCCGGGTCGATCCAGCTCGCGGAGCCCGCCCCGGACTCGGCAGGGGCACGCCAGCCGTGCTTGCGCCAGGACGCGAAGTACGGGGTGAACACCTTGTACGGCGTTCCGTCGTCCTTGGTGACCCGGCCCGGCGACACCAGATACGGCGATCCCGTCGCCACCATCTCGACGTCGCCGAGTGCGTCGCGCACCTGCTGGTCCCGGCGCTGTCCGAACGGGGTGAAGTCCTCGGACACGTGCACCGACGTGGCTTTGACGGCCTTGGCCAGCAACGGAATCCGGTTCTTCGGGTCACCGCGGGTGATCAGCAGTCGCCCGTCGAGAGCGTCGCGCAGGTCGCGGAGCGCGTCGTAGAGGTACTGCAATCTGCGGGGGCCGGCCGAGGCCTTCAACCGGGGGTCCAGCACGTAGCAGGCGAGCACGTCTCCGTCGACGTCGGCGGCGGCGAGCAGGGCGGGCAGGTCGGACAGTCGCAGATCGCGACGGAACCACAACAGTGCAGGCATGGCATTGATGCTGCCCGCAATGTCCGATAAAGAAACTAGGGACCGAGGAAAGGCAGCGGATGCAATTCTGGAGCGGCACCCCGTTCATGGCCGTAGCTGACGCGATCGAGGTCGCAAAGCTACTCGACGAAGCCGGTTTCGACGGGGTCATCTGTGCCGACCACATGATCTATCCGCGTGCGCTGATGTCGAGCTACCCCGATTCGCCCGACCGGAAGCCGCCCTGGTCGCCCGAGACCGGCTGGCCGGACCCTTGGGTGCTCACCGGTGCGATGGCGGCGGTCACCACCCGGTTGCGGTTCTCCAACGCGATCTACGTGGCGCCCGCCCGACCTCTGCTGGCAGTGGCCAAGCAGGTCGCCACCGCCTCCGTGATCTCCGGCGGACGGGTTTCGCTCGGGGTCGGCGTGGGTTGGATGCGGGAGGAGTACGCCCTGATGGGCCAGGATTTCCAGAACCGTGGCCGACGACTGGACGAGATGATCCCGGCATTGCGAGCGCTGTGGGGCGGTGGGTGGGTGTCGTGGAGCGGCGAGCACTACCAGGTTCCCGAGATGATGATCGAACCCCACCCGCCGGGCCCGGTGCCGATCCTGTGCGGCGGCGAATCCGAGGCCGCACTGCGCCGCGCGGCGCGACTGTGCGACGGCTGGGTCGGTTATGCCTACGGCTGGGACGACGCGGTGGGGTATGCGCGACGGCTGGGCGAGTTGCGCCGTGAGTACGGACGCGGGGACGAACCGTTCGACATCCTGCTGGCGCTGCTCGAGCCCCCGACTCCGGACCTCTACAAGCGCGCCGACGACGTCGGCATCACCGCGGTGATGTGCGCACCGTGGATGGGCGACACGAACGTCCGCGGCGGTGGGGTCGACCGATTCCGCGACCCCATCAACAGGTTCGCCGAGACGATCATCGCCGAAGTCCGGCGCTGAGAAGGGACGACGCCGCACGCGGGCCGACGGAGGCGCTGCGCGCCTGCCAGAATGCCTGAATGACCCTGGGCCCTGCCGGCAGCTATCCGCGGGACATGATCGGCTACGGCCCGCACCCGCCTCACCCGCAGTGGCCCGACGATGCCGTGATCGCGGTGCAGTTCGTGCTGAACTACGAGGAGGGTGCGGAGAGCAACGTGCTCCACGGGGACCCGGCGTCAGAGACATTCCTGTCCGAAATTACTGCCGCTCAACCGTTTCCGAACCGCCACCTGAGCATGGAGTCGCTGTACGAGTACGGCTCGCGGGCCGGGCTGTGGAGAGTGCTTCGGGCCTTCGACCGGCGCGGGTTGCCGCTGACCGTCTTCGGGGTGGCGCTGGCGCTGGCGCGCAATCCCGAGGCCGTGTCGGCATTCCGGGAGCGCGGTGACGAGATCGCCTGCCACGGCTTGCGTTGGATCAGCTATCAACTCGTCGAACCCGAGGTCGAGCGCGCGCACCTCGTCGAGGCCGTGGAATTGATGACCGAGGTGACCGGGCAGGCCCCGCTCGGCTGGTACACCGGGCGCGATTCGCCGCAGACACGTCGGCTCGTGGTCGAACACGGCGGCTTCGTCTACGATTCGGATTCCTACGCCGACGATCTGCCGTACTGGACCGCGGTGGACGGGACGAACCATCTGGTCGTCCCGTACACCTTGGACACCAACGACATGCGCTTCGCGATCGCGGGCGGGTTTCCCACCGGCGAACAGTTCTTCGCGCATCTGCGCGACGCCTTCGACGTGCTGTACGCCGAGGGGGCGGCCGGAGCCCCGAAGATGCTCTCGATCGGGCTGCACTGCCGACTGGTGGGTCGGCCCGCCCGCATCGCGGCGCTGGAGAGGTTTCTCGACCACGTGCAATCCCATGAGCGGGTCTGGATCACCCGTCGCATCGACATCGCACGTCACTGGATCGAGCACTTCCCAGCGCCGTGACCGCGCCCCGCGGCGTTGCGCCTCGGTGTCACATCGGAGGCATCAGCACCGTGTCGATGAGGTAGACCTTGGCATTGGCGGTCTGCACGCCACCACAGACCACGGAGGCGTCATTGACCATGAGGTGGTTGGGCTCACCGGTGACCGTCAACTCGGCGCCCTGCACCGTCGGATGGGTCCCGATGACCTGCATCGGGTCGGCCTGCCCCGGAACCACGTGGTAGGTCAGGATATTGGTCAGCAACGCCGAATCGGTCTTGAGCGTCTCGATGGTGGCGGGGTCGATCTTCGCGAACGCCTCGTCGGTGGGCGCGAACACCGTGAACTCGGCGCCGTTGAGGGTGTCGACGAGGTTCACCTCCGGGTTGAGCTGTCCGGAGACGGCCGCGGTCAGCGTGGTCAACAGCGGGTTGTTGGACGCGGCAACCGCGACCGGCGCCATCGCCATACCTTCAACCGAGCCCGCACCGGTGGGTACCTGCTCCACGTAGGCCGCACAACCGGGTCCGGCCGGCTGGGCGCCCGCCATCGGGGCCGATCCCAACGACAGGCCGATCGCCGCCGCCACGGCGAATCCCGTTCCCGCCAATGTTTTTCCGTTTACCGTCATGTCCTCGAGTTCCCTTCGTTCCAGCAACCGGCACTGCGGCCACTGTGGTGTACCGAATCGTTACCTCTGGTATTCGGCACGGGTTGCGGGACGGATGGGTGGTCTGCCTGAAGTTTGTCGGCATTTTCGCGGGATCGGCTCAACGGCAGGACATTCGAACACACAGAATCCCCCGGGCGCCGGGGGCGCACCGGGGGATTCTGGTTAGCTGTGCTGGTTAGCCGGGGTGCTTACTCGGCCGGGGGCATCAGCACCGTGTCGATCATGTACACGGTTGCGTTGGCGGTCTGCACGCCACCGCACACCAGGCCGGCGTCGTTGACCATGAGGTCATTGCCCGCACCGGTCACGGTGACGGTTGCGCCCTGAACCGTCTCGTGATCGCCGGCGACGGCGTCGGGTGCAGCCTGACCGGGCACCACGTGGTAGGTCAGGATGCTGGTCAACAGCTCCGAGTCGGTCTTCAGGGTCTCGAGAGTGGCCGGGTCGATCTTGGCGAACGCGTCGTCGGTCGGCGCGAACACGGTGAACTCGCTGCCGTTGAGCGTGTCGACGAGGTTCACGTCCGGGTTGAGCTGGCCGGAGAGCGCCTGGGTCAGCGTGGCGAGCATCGGGTTGTTCGACGCCGCGACGGTCACCGGATCCATGGCCATACCTGCCACCGAACCGGGGCCTTCCGGCACCTGCTCGGCATAGGCCGCGCAGCCGGAGCCGACCAGATTGGCGGCAGGATCGGCCATCGCGCTGGTCGTGGGGGTCTCCTCGGTGCCGGTCGCGGAGTCGACGGCCGACTCGGCCGCAGAGGTCGCCGAGGTCACGTTGCTCTCGGCTTCCTCGCTCGAACATGCCGCCGCGCCGAAGATGGCGAATGCGGCAAGACCCGCAACCGCAGCTGACTTCCGGTGAATTACCTTCATGTTTTCCTATCCCTTCATGAACGGACATGGTCGCCCGTCCTGAGCTGACACAGGTGATTCCCAGCTGTGGCCACGACGGATCGGTTTGCGAGGGCCATGTCACATTCACGTAATAAATCGCGGGCCGTCTCACCCGGTGGTTCGGACTCGCCCGCAGCGCGGCGGCCGCGAGCGTCACAATGGTCCGGTGAGCGCATCCGACGCACGGCTTCGTGTCCTCATCCTGGGTAGTACGGGATCCATCGGTACCCAGGCGCTCGAGGTGATCGCCGAGAACCCGGACCGTTTCGAGGTGGTCGGGCTCGCGGCCGGCGGGGGCAATCCCGATCTGCTCGCGCGGCAGCGCACGCAGACCGGGGTGACCAACATCGCCGTGGCCGATCCCGTGGCCGCCACGGCGCTCGGCGATGTCACCTACTCGGGACCAGAGGCGGTCACCCGGCTCGTCGAGGACACCGAGGCGGACGTCGTGCTCAACGCCCTTGTCGGAGCGCTGGGCCTCAAGCCGACACTGGCGGCCTTGACCAGCGGCGCGCGGCTGGCGCTGGCCAACAAGGAGTCCCTGGTCGCGGGCGGCCCGCTGGTGCTCAAAGCGGCCGCGCCCGGGCAGATCGTGCCTGTCGACTCCGAGCACTCGGCACTCGCGCAGTGCTTGCGGGGCGGTGCCGCCGATGAAGTGGCCGCGTTGGTCCTCACCGCCTCGGGAGGGCCGTTCCGGGGCTGGACCTCAGCGCAACTCGAGGACGTCACCCCCGAGCAGGCCGGCGCGCATCCCACCTGGTCGATGGGGCCGATGAATACGTTGAACTCGGCGTCGCTGGTCAACAAAGGCCTGGAGCTGATCGAGACCCACCTGCTGTTCGGCGTCGACTACGACCGCATCGAGGTGGTGGTGCACCCGCAGTCGATCGTGCACTCGATGGTGACCTTCACCGATGGCTCGACCCTGGCGCAGGCCAGCCCGCCCGACATGAAACTGCCGATCGCGCTCGCTCTGGGCTGGCCCTCTCGGGTCGCCGGCGCCGCGTCGGCATGTGATTTCACGACGGCCTCGAGTTGGGAGTTCGAACCGCTGGACAGCGCGGTCTTCCCGGCGGTCGACCTGGCCCGCGAAGCCGGTCGCGGCGGCGGATGTCTCACAGCGGTGTACAACGCCGCCAACGAAGAGGCGGCAGAAGCCTTCCTTCGCGGCCGCATCCCGTTCCCCGCGATCGTGAGAACCATTTCCGACGTGCTGCGCGCTGCCGACCAGTGGTCGTCTGAACCAGCTACCGTGGAGGACGTGCTCGACGCGCAGGATTGGGCCCGTGACCGGGCCCGGCGTGCCGTTGAGCGCGAACCCGCAGGTAGTAACCGGTAGCAGACAGGGATCCGACACCACATGATGTTCACGATCGGCATCGTGCTCTTCGCACTCGCCATTTTGCTGTCGGTTGCGCTGCACGAGTGCGGCCACATGTGGGTCGCGAGGGCGACCGGCATGAAGGTCCGCCGATACTTCGTGGGTTTCGGCCCGACTCTGTGGTCCACGCGCAGGCCCAACAAGCTGGGGGAGACCGAGTACGGCGTCAAGGCGGTCCCGCTGGGTGGCTTCTGCGACATCGCCGGTATGACCTCGGTCGAGGAACTGACGCCGGACGAGCGTCCCTACGCCATGTACCGGCAGAAGACCTGGAAGCGGGTCGCCGTCCTCGCTGCCGGGCCCGCCATGAACTTCGTCATCGGTCTGGTGTTGATCTACGGGATCGCGGTCATCTGGGGTCTGCCCAACCTCCACCCGCCCACCAACGCCATGGTGGGCGAGACGTCGTGCGTGAAATCTGAAGTCACACAGGGCAATCTGGGTGACTGCATCGCCTCCAGTCCGGCGGCGGCGGCCGGCATCCAGGCCGGCGACGTCGTCGTCGAGGTCGGTGACACCCCGGTGTCGTCCTTCGACGAGATGGTCACGGCCGTGCGCCCGCTGGACGGGCCGACGACCTTCACGGTGCAGCGTGACGAGGCCGGTCAGACCCGTGAGTTCACCACGCTGGTCGACGTCACCCCGAGCCAGCGCTTCGTCGCCGGTGACGACGGCGCGGCCGAGCCGGTCCCCACCGCCGTCGGCACCATCGGCGTGACCGGCGCCTATTTCGGGCCGACGCAGTACAACCCCCTCTCGGCAGTACCGGGGACTTTCGCCTTCACCGGCGACCTGGCGGTGGAGCTGGGCAAGGCGCTGGCCAAGATCCCCACCAAGATCGGCGCGCTGGTGGACTCCATCGGTGGCGGCGAGCGTGACCCCGAGACCCCGATCAGCGTGGTCGGCGCCAGCATCATCGGTGGCGACACCGTCGACGCCGGCTTGTGGGTGGCGTTCTGGTTCTTCCTCGCTCAGCTGAACTTCGTGCTCGGCGCCATCAACCTGGTTCCGCTGCTGCCGTTCGACGGCGGTCACATCGCGATCGCCGTGTACGAGAAGCTGCGCAACCTGATCCGGTCGGCGCGCGGCAGAGTGGCCGCCGCCCCGGTGAACTACCTCAAGCTGATGCCCGCGACCTATGTCGTGCTGGTGTTGGTGGCCGGCTACATGCTGTTGACCGTGACCGCAGACCTGGTCAACCCCATCAGACTCTTCCAGTAGGAGATTCCATGACCATGTCCATCGGGCTGGGGATGCCGGCGCCGCCGGCGCCGACCCTGGCTCCCCGCCGCAAGACCCGCCAGCTGATGGTCAAGGATGTCGGGGTCGGCAGCGACCATCCGATCGCGGTGCAGTCGATGTGCACCACCAAGACCCACGACATCAACGCGACGCTGCAGCAGATCGCGGAACTGACTGCCTCGGGCTGCGACATCGTGCGCGTGGCCTGCCCGCGTCAGGAGGACGCCGACGCGCTGCCGGCGATCGCCAAGAAGGCGAACATCCCAGTGATCGCGGACATCCATTTCCAGCCCAAGTACATTTTTGCCGCCATCGACGCAGGCTGTGCCGCAGTCCGCGTCAACCCGGGCAACATCAAGGAGTTCGACGGTCGGGTCAAGGAGGTCGCGAAGGCCGCCGGTGCGGCGGGCATCCCGATCCGCATCGGTGTCAACGCCGGATCGCTGGACCCTCGGTTGATGAAGAAGTACGGAAAGGCCACTCCTGAGGCCCTTGTGGAGTCGGCACTGTGGGAGGCCTCGTTGTTCGAGGAGCACGGCTTCGGCGACATCAAGATCAGCGTCAAGCACAACGATCCGGTCATCATGGTGGCGGCCTACGAACAGCTGGCCGCACAGTGCGACTACCCGCTGCACCTCGGGGTCACCGAGGCCGGGCCGGCCTTCCAGGGCACCATCAAGTCGGCCGTCGCCTTCGGGGCGCTGCTGTCCAAGGGCATCGGTGACACGATCCGGGTGTCGCTGTCGGCCCCGCCGGTCGAGGAGATCAAGGTCGGCAACCAGATCCTCGAGTCGCTGAACCTGAGGCCGCGCGGGCTGGAGATCGTGTCGTGCCCGTCGTGCGGACGCGCCCAGGTCGACGTCTACACGCTGGCCAACGAGGTGAGCGCCGGGCTGGAGGGCATGGAGATCCCGTTGCGGGTCGCGGTGATGGGTTGCGTCGTCAACGGGCCGGGCGAAGCCCGCGAAGCCGACCTCGGGGTCGCCTCGGGTAACGGCAAGGGGCAGATCTTCGTCAAGGGTGAGGTCATCAAGACCGTGCCCGAATCGCTCATCGTCGAGACCCTGATCGAGGAGGCGCTGCGAATCGCCGAAGAACGCGGTTCAGATGATGGCAGCGGTTCGCCCGTTGTGACCGTAAGCTGAGGTCCGGCCCCGACGTTGCGGGGCTTGCTGCTCAAGGTATGTCGCAGAAAGAGTCCAGATGTCGGCTCCTCCGCTTTTTCGCCTCGTTGACGAGCGAAGGGTGTCGGTGGTGCGCGACATCGTCGCGGTTCGCCGGGTACTCGACGACGATCCGGTCGCGTCGTGCATGGTTGCCTCCCGCGTCGCCGAGCACGGTATCGAGCCGTCGGGTATCGGTGGCGAACTGTGGACGCGACGCCGTGCCAGCGAATCACTGTGTTACGCCGGGGCGAACCTGATCCCGTTGCGGGGCGGGCTGAGCGATCTGAATGCGTTCGCCGACAAGGCCATGAGTCAGGCGCGCCGATGCTCGTCGCTCGTCGGCCGCGCCGAGTTGGTCCTGCCGATGTGGCAGCGCCTCGAACACGTCTGGGGCCCGGCCCGCGATGTCCGCGCGCACCAGCCCCTGATGGCGCTGAGCGGTGCGCCGGTGTCTGCGATCGATCCGGCGGTGCGGCCGGTCCGGATCGAAGAACTCGACGCCTATCTGGTGGCGGCCATCGACATGTTCATCGGCGAGGTCGGCATCGACCCGCGCACCGGGGACGGCGGCCGGGGCTACCGGCGCCGAGTCGCCGGGCTGATCGCCGCCGGCCGGGCGTGGGCCCGGTTCGAACGCGGTCAGGTCGTGTTCAAGGCGGAGGTCGGCTCGCAGTCACCTGCCGTGGGCCAGATTCAGGGCGTGTGGGTGCATCCGGACTGGCGTGGGCGTGGCATCGGGACCGCCGGGACCGCGGCACTGGCGGCCGCAATCGTGGGCAGCGGTCGCATCGCGAGTCTGTATGTCAACAGCTTCAACGCCGTCGCGCGGGCGACCTACGCCCGGATCGGTTTCAGCGAGGTCGGGTCGTTCGCGACCGTATTGCTGGACTGAACTCCGCGGCCGAATACTCTTCACTTCATGACCGAGCAGAACATCACGGTGGAGCGCCGGGCGATCGCCGGCGCGCTCGTCCGGGCACTCGAACGTCGACACGAGGTGCTCGACGTGGTGGTCGCATCCGATGACTACGACGCGGCGATCGAAGCCCTCGGCGACCTGCTCGGCACGTCGCCGGCGGCGGCCGAAGCCGTTCTGCGGTTGTCGTTCGACCGGCTCACCAAGGTTTCGCGGCGACGGATCGCCGCCGAATTGGAGAACCTCAGCAGTCGGGATCTGTCCTTCACGTCCACCGAACAGGCCGGAAGGTCCGCGCGCAGGTTGATGTTACGACCCTTCGCCGGCGACGTCGACCGGGACATCTTCGCCGCGCGTACCCACGATGTGCGGTCGGCCGGTGACGGAACCCCAACGCCGGCAGGGGATCTCGGCGACGAGATCCGTGATGCCATCGCCCGGGTCGCGGCCGAGGAGGCCGTGTGGCTGGTGGCCGAGGTCGGCGAGGCGAAAGTCGGCATGGTGTTCGGCGAACTGTGCGACGGCGAGGTCGACGTCCGAATCTGGATTCACCCCGAGCATCGCAAGCACGGCTACGGCACCGCGGCGCTGCGGACGTCCCGTTCGGAGATGGCCGCGTACTTCCCGGCGGTGCCACTGGTGGTGCGTGCGCCCGCCGCCGACGGCTAGGTGTCATCACCGCTGGGGGCCGGGTTGGGCGGGCCGCTTGGTGAACACCGACTGCAAAAGTCGGATCTCGGCGCGTCCGACGGTGCGCCTCCGCGGCAATGAGGTCTCGGGTTCGTAACATCAGCCTCAATGGCAACTTTGTTCTCATCCGTATCACGCGCAACGGGCCTGGCGATGGTGGCGGCGTTGGTCGTCGCGCTCGCGGCCTGCACCCCCCGGCCCAATGGCCCCGAACCCGCGGCCGAGGAGTTCTTCGCCGCGCTGGCGGTCGGTGACACGTCGACGGCCGCCGAGCTGAGCGACCGACCGGAGGCCGCGAGGGCGGCCCTCAACGAGGTGTGGGCAGGCCTGCAGGCCAGACGTCTGGACGCGCAGATACTGAGCACCAAGTTCGCCGAGGACACCGGAAGCGTCACCTACCGCTACACCTGGCATCTGCCCAAGGACCGCACGTGGACCTACGACGGACAGCTCAACATGGTCCGCGACGAGGGAAACTGGGAGGTCCGGTGGAGCGCCACCGGCGTGCACCCCAGGCTGGGGGAGAACCAGACGCTCGCCCTGCGCGCCGAGACACCCCGTCGGGCCTCGGTCAACGAACGCGGCGGCACCGACGTTCTGGTGCCCGGATACCGGTACCACTTCGCACTGGATGCCCGGGCTGCCGGAGTCGAACTGATGCCCACCGCGCGGGCAGTCGTCGGTGCCCTGCACCGTTTCGACAACACGCTGGATCCGCAGCGGCTCGCCGAACTGGCCAGCTCGAAGAAGAGCCCGTTGAGCCTGATCACACTGCGTCAGGTCGACCACGACGCGGTGGTAGGGGCCATCGGAGCGCTGCCGGGTGTGGTGATCACGCCCCAGCCCGAGATGGTGCCCACCGACGACACGTTTGCGCCGGCGCTGGTCAACCAGGTGAAGACGGCTGTCTCCGACGAACTCGACGGCACGGCCGGGTGGCGCGTGGTGACCGTCAACCAGAACGGCGTCGACGTCGACGTGCTGCACGAGGTGGCCGGCGACCCCGCGCCGTCGGTGACGATCAGTCTGGACCGCTCGGTGCAGAACGCCGCCCAGAACGCCGTCGACACGACCGGCAAGCAGGCCATGATCGTGGTCATCAAACCCTCGACCGGTGAGATCATGGCCGTCGCGCAGAACGCGTCCGCCGACCGGGAGGGCCCGATCGCCACGATGGGCCTGTTCCCGCCCGGGTCGACGTTCAAGATCGTGACCGCCGGAGCGGCCATCGAACGTGACATGGCCACGCCCAACACACTTCTCGGATGCCCGGGGCGAATGGACATCGGCCACCGGACGGTGCCCAACTACGGCGGTTTTGATCTCGGGACCGTGCCGATGTCGCGGGCGTTCGCCAGCTCGTGCAACACCACCTTCGCCGAGCTCGCCAGCAGGATGCCGCCCCGTGGCCTCACCCAGGCCGCTGCGCAGTACGGCATCGGCCCGGACTACAACATCGAGGGCATCGACACCGTCAGCGGGTCGGTACCGCCCACGGTCAACCTGACCGAACGCACCGAGGACGGGTTCGGCCAGGGCAAGGTGCTGGTCAGCCCCTTCGGCATGGCTATGGCAGCCGCGACCGTCGCTGCCGGCCGGACCCCGGTTCCGCACCTGATCGAGGGTCGCGACACCGAGATCACCGGTGAGGGCGCGCCCATCTCGCCCGCGGTGGTGGACAGTCTGCGGCCGATGATGCGGCTGGTAGTCACCAACGGCACCGCCGAGGACCTGCAGGGCGCGGGGGATGTGCGCGGCAAGACCGGGGAGGCCGAATTCGCGGGCGGGTCGCACTCGTGGTTCACCGGATACCGTGGCGACATGGCCTTTTCGGCACTGATCGTCGGAGGCGGCAGTTCGGAGTACGCAGTGCGGATGCTCAGGGGGATGCTCGACGAATTGCCGCCGGACTACCTCGGCTGAGAATCGCCGGGATCACACCGGGTTCTGCCGGTTGTCGCAGCTGACGGCGGTACCGTGGAGGACGCCATGACCGATATCAACCATGCCCACTCCGACGCGGTCGAGATGAGGATCTCCGACGCCGACCGCAACGGCACGCTGCGACGATTGCACAACGCCGTCGCACTCGGGCTGATCGACATCGGGGAGTTCGAGGAACGTTCGGCGATGGTGTCGCGGGCGCGGCTGCGCTCCGACCTCGACACCCTTGTGGGCGACCTGCCCGGCCCGGGTGCGATCGTGACGTCGGCGGCGGACCGAGTCGAGTTGCGGGGCGTGTTCGGATCCTTGAAGCGGCAAGGCGAATGGGTGGTGCCCAGCCGGTTGGCGCTGCACCGACGCATGGGGTCGGTCGACTTGGACCTGACCCGCGCTCGGTTCGCGGGACCGATCATCGTCATCGAACTCGACATGAAGTTCGGCGGCCTCGATCTGCGGCTTCCCGACGGTGCCAGCGCCTCCATCGACGACGTCGAGGTCAATGTGGGCAGCGCACACGACCACCGCAGAGACGCCCCCGCCGAGGGCAACCCGCACGTCATCCTCACCGGCAAGGTGGTGGGAGGCTCGGTGGACATCCGCGGTCCCCGCAAATCGTGGCGGCTGGGCCGCCCGCTTCGCTCGACGTAGCGGCGGCTACCTGATCGGCTCGTCGGGCACACCGTAGCGCTGCTGATACCCGCGCACCTGTTCACGCACCTTGTCGGCATCCAGGCCGGTGTCGGCCCATCGGTATCTGTTGCCACCGCGATCGCCGGGATGGGCCTCCAGGTACTTCCGCATCCGCAACTCGGCACCGGGTTCGAGATCGCGGCCGAGTTCGCGGTACAGCGTGGCGACAGTCGCCAGCGGATCACGCATGAAATCGGCGAACTGCACGTCGATCACCTTCTGTCCCGCCAGGGCGCCCGAGTCGCGCAGCGTCATGCCGCGTTCCAGCCCGACGATGATCTCCTCGCAGGACTGCGCTGCACAGTCGGTGATGGAGGAGTCGCCGGAGGCAAGCCTGCGCAGGTGATGGGTCAGGGCGCTGACCGACGAGATGACGTTGAGCGGGTCACGATGGGTCTGCACGATCAGTGCGTCGGGGTATTCGGCCACCAGCTTGTCGAGCTGCCACAGATGAGCGGGGGATTTGAGCAGCCATTGACATTCCGGCCCTGCGACAGCGGACTGCAAGTGCTGCAGGAACATCCGGTGATATCGGTAGGCCGGGCCATGGTCGGCCTCGTACAGCAGCCACCGGTAGTAACCGGGCAGCCGGTACTGCACCGAGAAGATCATGCTGCAGAACTGCGCAGCGGTGATGCGCACACACTCCTGCCCGACCAGAGCGCCCATCGGGTGGTGGGCCAGCAGACCAGGCACGATCTGCTCGGACATCTCCAGTGCGGCTTGCGTCTCGGCGATCCGCGGGTCGGTGTCGTAGGTTTCGGGCTGCGGTAACGGGTAGGGATTGTCGACCTCCCACGTCAGCGGTGGGCGCAGGGCGCGATCCTGGGACAGCAGGTCGAACAGGATCGTGGTGCCGGTTCGCGGCTGACCCACGATGAAGATGGGTCGGCACACGGGTCGGGTGCCGATATCGGGATGCTGTTTGCGCCACCGGACGATCTGCAGTCGGCCGGTCAACGCCCGGACGACGTCCATGGCGGCGATCTCGACGCCGAGGTCGTTGAGTCTGGCCTCGTGAACCAGCCCGTCGCACAACCGGGTCAGCCCCTCGCGCCAGGTGTCGTCGTCGCCGAAGTCGTCGCTGCCCGCGGTCTGGCACGACTGCTCGACGAGTCGGTCGGGATCGAGGCGTCCGGTGATCACGCCGTCGCTCCGCCAGGTCGCACCGTGGCTTGCACTGCCGGCGCATCGGGTTTGTCGAGCCACCGCAGGATGACGAATCCCCGCTGCCGGCCACCGGTGTCCAGCCAATGCCCGTGACCGAAATCTCTGGCGCCGATGGCGATCCGGACATTTCCGTCGTCGTCTGGCTCGACCCCCCTGTTGGTGACCGAGCTGTGCCGGTGGCGTGGTTCGAGGCACTCGTGCCAGATGTTCTCCAGCGTGATGTTCCAGTAGCGGGTCTCTGGTGGGACGAATTCGAGTATCAGTGATTCGTCGTCGGTCAGCGAGAAGGTGCCCATCATGTACAGGTTGTCGGGGGTGGTGTCCGCGGCCCCGAGTTCGGCAGCCGCGGCCGTCACCAGGGTGTTGGGCTGGGTCAGCAGTTCCGGCTTCACGGTGCGGTGCAGGGTGGCGAGCTTGACCATGGTCCACGCCATCGCGGTGAACGCCTCGGCTGCCGCCGCGTCGGAGATCGGTTGCAGCTCTGCGCCGTCCAGGCATTCGACGGCCATCGATGCGGGTTCTTCGTCGCGGCTGTCGCCGATGTACTCGCGCACCACGATCGCCGAGGCGTCGGTCGGGATCCGTACCCATTGTGCGTTGCCCAGGATATCGGGAGGTGGTTCGGACGGTGACAGTACGATCTCGAATGTGCCTGCTTCACAGTCGAGTTCGGTGTCGCTGAGGTAGCCGGCCATCCGCCGGGGTGTCAGGCCGGTGCCCGCGAGCACCTGGAACCCGAGATAGGCGGTGCTCCCGCGCGTTCCGGCGATGCGGTAGGCACGGTCACCACGAATCATGGCGAGCAGATATCGGCCGTCGGGATTGGGGCCGCCGATCATCCGGGTGTCGGTGCTCATGTCGAAGAAGTGCGGGCGGTGCGGGTCCGCCTCGACCGAGAGTTCGGTGCACAGCGCGCTCACCTTCGACAGCACACGAAGCCCCTCGAGTAACTCGCGTTCGCTGGTTGCCTCCTCGACGACCGCGGTGGTCAGGTCCGCGAGCATCTGCTGGACGAACCTCCAGGACTCCAGGGCCGCCGGCGCGTATTGATTGCTCTTCGCATCCACAATGAGACATAGTCTCATCATGGACGGCGTCTCAGGTGGAAAATCAACGGAGAGCTGGACCGTCCGCAGGCAACGTGCGACCCGGGCGCGGATCGCGGCCGCCGCCGCGCAGACCGTCTCCGACCACGGCCTGGCCGGTGTGACCGTCGAGCAGATCGCCGCCGCCGCCGAAGTCGGTCGTGCCACGTTCTTCCGCTACTTCAGCGCGAAGGAGGACGCGGTCGCCGACGGGATGACCGCCCACTGGCTGGATCGCATCACCGCGGCGATCGCCGCACAGCCGCCGGGGTCACCGGCCGCCGCGGCGGTGGTCATGGCATTCGAGGATCTCGGCGACGGATTCGATGCGATCAGCGAGCAGGTTCGCGACCTGGCGATGTTGACGCGCTCATCACCGGTGTTCAGCGCCTGGACGCTGCAGATCTACCTCAGGTACGAGGCCGTGATCGCCGATCTGGTCACACCCCGGTTCGCCGATCTGGTGCCCGACGATCCGCGGCCGCGACTGCTCGGCGCGTTGACGATGGCCTCGATTCGGATCGCCCTCGACGACTGGCTGAGGCACGGGGGATCGCTGCCGGCGCGGGTGCGCAGTGCACTCGCGGCACTCAGTGTCGACTGACGCCCATTCCGGCTCGGCACCGTTTTTTCGCCTCCGCCTCAGCACCGTTTTTTCGCCTGCGGCTCAGTACCGTTTTTTCGCCTCCGGCTCAGCGCGGCTCCAGGACGGCGAAGCTGAGCGTGGCGCGGGCGGCGAGCCTCCCGCGAGCCGCGTCGGTGACCTCCACCGCGATCACCGACAGACGCCGACC
>NZ_JBAUJR010000092.1:0-3221 GCF_049683935.1 Mycobacterium sp.
CTTGTGGACCCCGGCCGCGGTCACCGCCGCCACCAGCACGGCACCGATCAGCACCACCCACCGCAGCCACGGCAGCCAGTCGGGGGTGCGGTCCAGAAGGATGAACGCCCACACGCCGGTCGCCGCGGACATCGCCGCCAGCACCAGTCGGGGCGCCAGATGGGTTCTGCCCCGCCAGAGTTCGATCACCGAGATTCCGACCAGCGCGGCGATCGCAGGCGCCAACGCCACCGTGTAGTACGGGTGGATGATGCCGTCCATGAAGCTGAAGACAGCACCGGTGACCAGCAGCCAACCACCCCAGAGCAGCAGGTTGGCCCGCACTGCAGAGGTGCGCACGGCGCGGCGGGTGAACCACAGCCCTGCGACCAACCCGATCAGCGCGGCCGGCAACAGCCAGGACGCCTCGGCGCCCATCGATGCGCCGAACAGCCTTCCGATTCCGGGGTCGCCGCCGAAGAACAGGTTGCCCGCTCCACCCGGGCCGCCGGGCCCGTCAGCACCGCCCGGCCCGCCACCCGGGCCGCCCTCACCACCGGTGACACGCTGGATTCCGTTGTAGCCCAATGCAAGCTGCACCAGGCTGTTGTCGGTCGAACCGCCGATGTACGGCCGGGAATCGGCTGGCCAGAGGCTGACCAGCGCCAGGAACGACCCCGCGGTGGCGATCATCGCACCGGCCGCGAACAGCAGCCTGCGGATGCGCGGCCACAGACCCACCGGCGCCGCCACCAGGAACGCCAACGCGAATCCGGGAACGACGAGAACGGCCTGCAGCATCTTGGTCAGGAACGCGAACCCCAGAACCACCCCCACCAGTACCAGCCAGCGGGTGCCCGCCGTTTCGATGGCACGCACCATGAAGTAGCCGGCGATCACCAGCAGCAGCACCAGCAGCGCGTCCGGATTGTTGTAGCGGAACATCAGGGCGGCCACCGGAGTAGCGGCCAGAACGACGCCGGCGACAAGTCCGGCACCGGGTCCGCTGACCCGGCGCACGGCGGCATACAGGACACCGACGGCGGCCACGCCCATCAACGCCTGCGGCAACAGCATCGTGAACGGACTGAACCCGAACAACCTGCCCGACAACGCCATCAGCCACAGGGCGGCGGGCGGTTTGTCGACCGTGATCGCATTGCCGGAGTCCAGTGATCCGAACAGCCAGGCTTTCCAGTCCTGTGTGCCCGCCTGCGCGGCCGCCGCGTAGTACTCGTTGGCCCAGCCCGAGGAGCCCAGATCCCACAGATAGAGCACCGCCGTGACGGCCAGCAGAGCAAGCAGACCGGGTCGTGCCCAGCGGGGCTGCGTGCCGTCCCCGAAGACGAGCCGGCCGGGAAGGCCTGCTCTCGGCGGTGACTCTGCGCGGGTACACACAGCTGCGTCGGTGGTGAGCGTCATCGGGGGTTTCCTTCTGTGTTGGTGCGGCGGGGGTGAAACACCCAGCCGCGCAGGAGAACAAAGCGCACGGCGGTGGCGAGCAGGTTCGCGGCGACCAGCACCGCGAGCTCGACCATGTGATGCGGCGCCGATGTGGTGGCATGCAGCAGACCCAGTGCGCCACTGGTGATCGACAGCGCGATACCGAAGACGATCAGGCCCTCCATATGATGGCGTGCCAGGTGAGGGCTGCCCGCGACGCCGAAGGTGAAGCGCCTGTTGGCCGCGGTGTTGGCGATCGCGGTGAGCAACAGCGCGACCAGGTTCGCCAGCTGTGCGCCGGCCCAGCCCTGCATCAGGATGAACAGCAGCACATAGGCGGCGGTGGAGGCCACCCCGACAGCGCCGAACCGGACCACCTGCCGCAGTAGTGAGCCGGGTGCGGCCGCACCGCTGGACAGGCCGAGCTGGGCGGCGATCGTGTTGACCGGGATCGTGCCGGTGGTGAAGCCGCGTAAGAGCCGCCCGATGCCGCGGAGGTCGGCCGCGGCGGTGGCGACGATGTCGACGCGGCTGTCCGGGTCGTCCACCCAGTCCACCGGGACCTCGTGAATCCGCAGCCCGCTGCGCTCCGCGACCACCAACAGCTCGGTGTCGAAGAACCAGCCGGTGTCCTCGACGAACGGCAGCAGTCGGGCGGCGACGTCCGCGCGGATCGCTTTGAAACCACACTGCGCGTCCGAGAATCCGGCGGAAAGTGTGGATTTCAGGATCAGGTTGTAGCAGCGGGAGATGAACTCGCGCTTGGGTCCGCGGCGGACACGCGCACCGCGGCCGAGCCGGGTGCCGATCGCGAGGTCCGAATGGCCGGAGATCAGCGGCGCCACCAGCGGGGCCAGCGCCGCGAGGTCGGTGGACAGGTCGACGTCCATGTACACCAGCACGGCTGCGTCGGACTGCGACCACACCTGATGCAGTGCCCGCCCGCGCCCCTTCTGTTCCAGTCGCACCACCCGCACGTCGGTCAACTCGGTGGCGAGTTCGGCGGCGATCCGCGGGGTGTCGTCGACGCTCGCATTGTCGGCGATGGTGATCCGGGCCGGGAAGGGGATCGCGTCCTGCAGGTAGCGATGCAGCCGGTGCACCGAATCCGCCAGCGCGGCCTGCTCGTTGTAGACCGGGACGACGACGTCCAGGACGGGCGCCCCGGCGGCGCGCGGCGCGCGGGCGGCGTTCTCTCGTGGACCGAAAGGGCGTCGAACGCAGTTCAACTCGAGGGCGGAGTGTGTCATGTCGTCAATGGTCGGTCGGGCAGGTGTGCTCACCGTTGGCCCGAGCTATGCGCCGGCTGTGAGATGACACCGGGGTTGGCCAGGTCGTAGACCACTGCACCGTTCACGGTCTGCGCCGGGTAATGCGCCTGGACCCACTCGCGGATCGCCGCCGATGTGGTTGCGCCCTCGGCGCTCCCCTGTGCCATCATCATCCGGCCTTCGATGAAGTAGTGGATCTGCCCCTCGTCGACGAAGCGGACGAACTGGTCGAGGGTCGGCGACGGATCGGTGCCGTTGAAACCGCCGACGGCCATCACCGGGACTCCGGCGGACAGTTGGTATCCGGCGGCGTTGTTGGACCCGATGACCGCTGCGGCCCAGGTGAATTGGCCTGAATCTGTGGACAGCAGTCGTGCCAGGTCCGGGTGCGGCGTCGGTGCACTGAGCAGCCCGCCGCCGAAACCGCCGCCGGGGCCGACTCCTCGCGACGGCCCGACCGAGGGGAGGGCTCCACTGTGGGGTGTCGCCGCGGTGGCAACCGAGTTCGCGGCCGGAGCGACGAGGCAC
>NZ_JBAUJR010000093.1:0-2504 GCF_049683935.1 Mycobacterium sp.
CGCTCGGGGTGACCCGCACGCCGACCGCGCGGCTGCGCTCGATCGCCCACATCGGCGTCCGCACCCGCGACTACGCCTACCTGGTGCACGGGCAGACCCCGCCGACAGAGACGTTCCACGTGAAACTGACCGCGCCGGACGGGTCGGTGTGGGCGTGGGGACCCGAGGACGCCACCCAACAGGTCAGCGGGTCGGCCGAGCACTTCTGCATGCTGGTCACGCAGCGTCGGCCCCGGCCTGCGTTGGACGTCGTCGCGGTCGGCCCGGACGCCGAGCACTGGCTGACGATCGCCCAGGCGTTCGCCGGTCCACCCGGCCCCGGCCGCGACTGACACTTTGGTCGCCCTCGACCTCGGCGAGGGCGCTCTGGTGCATAGCATTTGCGGCGTGTCGACGTACAGACACTCAGTGTCAGGGTGGACGTGCCGCTCGCGGGGCTAGTGGAGCTGACCGGCGCTGTCGGCCCGGCCGTCGCCATCGTCGTCGGCGAGCCGGACATCCCAGCGACCGTCACCGTCGGTGTCCACCCAGGCCGCCCCGGTGCCGAAAGCCCGATCGGCCAGACCGTCGCCGTCTGCGTCCGCCAACCACTCCGCGGTCGTGCCGTCGCCGTCGAGGTCGACCGGCACCGTCGGCCCGGCGCCCGGATGCTCGACCCCGTCGAGCCCGAACCAGCGCAGTCCCCCACCCCGGTCCGCGCTGACCGCCCAGGTTCCCGTGCCATCGTCGCTGACATAGGTCTCGGCGACGTCATCGTCGTCGCTATCGAGCAGTGCGTGATCGGCGAGGCCGTCGCCGTCGAGGTCGAACAGCACGTCATCGGTCAGCCCGTCACCGTCGACATCCACGCCGTCGACGTGCGGACCGCCGTCGATCGTCCACATGGTCGCCGAGCCGTCGGAATCCCCCAGGCAGTACTCCACACACGGTCAGACGCGCGGGGAGCCGTTCTCGTTCCACCATTTCAGCAATTCCTCGACGGCCTCGTCGCGGCTCAGCGGGCCGCGGTCCAGCCGCAGCTCCTTGAGGTGGTTCCAGGCCTTGCCCACCATCGGACCACCCGGGATGTCGAGGATCCGCATGATCTCGTTGCCGTCGAGATCGGGGCGAACCCGGGCGAGATCCTCCTTGGCCGCGAGTTCGTCGATGCGGTGCTCGAGGTCGTCGTAGTTCGCCTGCAGCCGCGCCGCGCGGCGCTTGTTGCGCGTCGTGCAGTCGGCACGGACCAGCTTGTGCAGCCGGTCCACCAACGGCCCGGCGTCGGTGACGTAGCGGCGCACCGCCGAGTCGGTCCATCGGCCGTCGCCGTAGCCGTGGAAACGCAGGTGCAGATACACCAGCTGCGATACGTCCTCGACCATCTGCTTGGAGTACTTCAGCGCGCGCATCCGCTTGCGGGTCATCTTCGCTCCGACCACCTCGTGGTGGTGGAAGCTGACCCCGCCGTCGGGTTCGTGCCTGCGCGTCGCGGGCTTGCCGATGTCGTGCAGCAGTGCGGCCCAGCGCAGCACCAGGTCAGGAGGACTTCCAGGGTCTTCCAGATCGATGGCCTGCCGCAGCACCGTCAGAGAATGCTGGTAGACGTCCTTGTGCTGGTGATGCTCGTCGATCGCCATCCGCATCGCGCCGACCTCGGGGAGCACCACCTCCCCCAGACCCGTCTGCACCATCAGATCCACCCCGGCGACCGGATCAGCGCCGAGCAGCAGCTTGTCCAGTTCGGCGGCGACACGTTCGGCAGTGATCCGGCCCAGTTGGGGCGCCATCTCCTCCAGCGCCCGCCGGACGCGCGGCGCCACGGTGAATCCCAGCTGCGACACGAACCTGGCCGCGCGCAGCATCCGCAGCGGATCGTCGCCGAACGACACCTCCGGCGCCGACGGCGTGTCCAGCACACCGGCACCCAACGCGGTCAGCCCGCCGAGCGGGTCCAGGAACGCACCGAGGCCCGCGGGAGCCTCGGGGTCGACCCGCACCGCCATGGCGTTGACCGTGAAATCCCGGCGCACCAGATCGTCGGCCAGGTTGTCGCCGAAGCGGACCTCGGGATTGCGGGACACCTGGTCGTAGCTGTCGGCGCGAAAGGTGGTCAGCTCCAACCGCTCTACACCTTTGCCGACACCGATCGTGCCGAACTCGATACCGGTGTCCCACAGCGCATCCGCCCACCCGCGCAGGATCTTCTGCATCTGCTCCGGACGGGCATCGGTGGTGAAGTCGAGGTCGGTGCCCAGCCGGCCCAGGATCGCGTCGCGGACGCTGCCGCCGACGAGGTACAACTCGTGGCCGTGATCCGCGAACAGCCCGCCCAGTTCTCGCAGCAGCTCGCCATGCTGCCGCAGCGATACCTGCGCAGCGGCCAGCAGTTCAGCGTCGGACGTGGGGTCGGGCACGTCAGGTGAGCCTACTGGTCACAGCCGTGTCACCGTCCGGCGAGTGCGGCGAGGCCTGCTGTTCACGCCAACTACTATCGCTTGGGTGTCGGACGGCGAACAGCCCAAACC
>NZ_JBAUJR010000094.1:0-3181 GCF_049683935.1 Mycobacterium sp.
TCGCGGGTGTCCTCGAACACGACAGCGACGGTTCGGGCGCCGCGGTGCTCGCGGCCCTGGCGAGACTGGCCGCCGCCGTGGCCGCCGAACTCGTGGCCGACGGTCTGACGATCGTCGGCATCACCGGGTCATCGGGCAAGACGTCGACCAAGGATCTGATCGCCGCGGTGTTGGCGCCCCTCGGCGAGGTGATCGCCCCGCCGGGCTCGTTCAACAACGAACTCGGGCACCCGTGGACGGTGTTGCGGGCCACCCGGTCAACCGACTACCTCGTGCTGGAGATGTCGGCGCGACATCCCGGCAACATCGCCGCGCTGGCCGCGATCGCCCCGCCGTCGATCGCCGTCGTCCTCAACGTCGGAACCGCGCACCTCGGCGAGTTCGGCTCCCGTGAGGCGATCGCCGCCACGAAATCCGAGTTGCCACAGGCGGTTCCGGCATCCGGGGTGGTCATCCTCAATGTCGACGACCCGGTGGTGGCGGGGATGGCCGAGAAGACGGCGGCCCGGATCGTGCGTGTCGGGCGCACCTCCGATGCCTCGGCCGCCGACGTGCGTGCCGACAACATCGTCCTCGACCCGCTGGCGCGCGCCGAGTTCACGCTGCACGCCGGCGATGCGCAGGCCGCCGTCACGCTGGCAGTGCACGGTGACCACCAGGTGTCCAATGCGCTGTGCGCTGCGGCCGTCGCGCTGGAGTGCGGTGCCGACCTGAGCCAGGTGTCCGCCGCGTTGGGGGCCGCCGGCCCGGTGTCGCAGCAGCGCATGCAGGTCCACACCCGCGAGGACGGCGTGACGATCATCAACGACGCCTACAACGCCAACCCGGACTCGATGCGTGCCGGGCTCAAGGCGCTGGCCTGGATGGGGCGTCAGGGCCCCCCGGAAGGCAGAAGCTGGGCGGTTCTGGGGGAGATGGCCGAGCTCGGTGACGACGCGATATCCGAGCATGACCGCATCGGCAGACTGGCGGTGCGCTTAGATGTCTCTCGACTCATCGTCATCGGAACCGGGAGGCCTATGAGCGCCATGCTCCACGGGGCGGTCATGGAGGGATCGTGGGGCTCGGAGGCCACCGCGGTCGCCGATGCCGACGCCGCACTGGATCTGTTGCGCGCTGAGCTCCGGGCCGGTGACGTCGTGCTCGTCAAGGCGTCGAACTCCGCCGGGCTCGGCATGCTGGCCGATGCGCTGACCGCCGACGCGTCGGGGGACGGTGGATGAGGCAGATACTCATCGCCGTCGCGATCGCGCTGACGGTATCGATCCTGCTGACCCCGGCGCTGATCAAGCTGTTCACCCGGCAGGGTTTCGGTCACGAGATCCGGGCAGACGGTCCGCCGAGCCACCACAAGAAGCGTGGCACCCCCTCGATGGGTGGGGTGGCCATCGTGGCTGGGATCTGGGCCAGCTACCTGGGCACCCACCTGGTCGGGGTGTTGATCGACGGAAAAGGGCCGTCGGCTTCCGGCCTGCTGGTGCTGGGGCTGGTGACGGCGCTGGGCGCCGTCGGGTTCGCCGACGACATGATCAAGATCCGGCGGGCGCGCAACCTCGGTCTGAACAAGACCGCCAAGACCGTCGGGATCCTCGTCGCGGCGGTCCTGTTCGGCGTCCTTGCGCTGCAGTTCCGCAACGCCGATGGGCTGACCCCCGGCAGTGCCGAGCTGTCCTACGTGCGGGAGATCGCCACGGTGACGTTGGCGCCTGCCGTCTTCGTGCTGTTCTGCGTGGTGATCGTCAGTGCCTGGTCGAACGCGGTGAACTTCACCGACGGCCTCGACGGGCTGGCCGCGGGCGCGATGGCGATGGTGTGCGCCGCCTACGTGCTCATCACGTTCTGGCAGTTCCGCAACGCGTGTGCGACGAGCCCCGGTGTCGGTTGTTACAACGTGCGGGACCCGCTTGATCTCGCGATCATCGCGGCAGCGACCGCGGGTGCGTGCATCGGCTTCCTGTGGTGGAACGCCGCGCCCGCCAAGATCTTCATGGGTGACACCGGATCGCTTGCCCTCGGTGGCGTGATCGCGGGTCTCTCGGTCACCAGCCGGACCGAGATGCTCGCCGTGGTGCTCGGCGCGCTGTTCGTCGCCGAGGTGACGTCGGTGGTCGTGCAGATCCTCGCGTTCCGCACCACCGGCCGCCGGGTGTTCCGGATGGCGCCCTTCCACCACCACTTCGAGCTGGTGGGCTGGGCCGAGACCACGGTGATCATCAGGTTCTGGCTGTTGACGGCCATCGCGTGCGGACTGGGTGTGGCCCTCTTCTACAGCGAGTGGCTGACCACCGTCGGTGCCTGACATGCCGGGCTTGGAACTGCAGGGCTTGGAACGCGGCGCCGATGTGCTGGTGACGGGCGCCGGCATCACCGGCCGGGCGATACTCGCCGCGCTGGTCCCGCTCGGGGTCCGCGCGACGCTCACCGACGACAGTCCCACGGCGTTGACGGCGCTGGCGCAGCAGGGCGTGGCCGTCGTCGATCCCGCCAATGCTGTCCAGCGGATCGCAGACTTCGCGCTCGTCGTGACCAGCCCGGGATTTCCGCCCACCGCGCCGGTCCTGGCGGCCGCTGCCGCGGCGGGTGTCCCGATCTGGGGTGATGTCGAACTGGCGTGGCGGCTGGACCAGTCCGGGCGTTTCGGTCCGCCACGGCAGTGGCTGGTGGTCACCGGCACCAACGGCAAGACCACGACGACGTCGATGCTCTACGCGATGCTGGAGGCGGCGGGACGACGGGCGGTGCTGTGCGGCAACATCGGCGATCCGGTCCTCGACCTGCTCGACCGGCCCGCCGAGGTGTTCGCCGTCGAGTTGTCGAGCTTCCAGCTGCATTGGGCGCCGTCACTGCGCCCCGAAGCAGGTGTGGTGCTCAATGTCGCCGAGGACCACCTCGACTGGCACGGCTCGATGCAGGCGTACGCGCAGGCCAAAGCGAGGGCTCTGACCGGGCGCGTAGCCGTCGGCGGACTCGACGACCCCGCGGCCGCCCGATTGCTGGAGGCGGCCCCGGCGCCGGTGAAGGTGGGGTTCCGGTCGGGTGCCCCTGCACTCGGTGAGTTCGGGGTCCGCGACGGGCGGCTCGTTGACAACGCGTTCGGTCGCGACCTGGTCCTCGCCGAGGCGGCTGCGATCTCGGTGGCCGGTCCGGTCGGTGTGCTCGACGCGCTGGCTGCGGCGTGCCT
>NZ_JBAUJR010000095.1:0-8560 GCF_049683935.1 Mycobacterium sp.
CCGTCGACGCCGTCACCCGCAGCGCCAACGTGGCGCGGGCCACGCTGTACCGGCACTTCCCCAGTGCGAATGATCTTGTGGCAGCGGCATTCATGAGCCTCATTCCGCCACCGCCGATGCCACCGGCCGACGGTGGCCTACGGGACCGGTTGATCTCGATCGTCGTCGAGTGGGCCGAGGCGATCGCGGACGCGCCGACCACCCTGACCGCAATGGCGTGGCTGTCGCTTGGGCCGGACATCGCCCAGGTGCCCAACGCCGGGCACCCGGGCGCGGGCAGTCAGGAGGTGCTCTCGCTGCGCGAGAGAATCGCCGAACAGTACTCGGCACCGTTCGACGCGATCTTCGACGGGCCGCAGGCCGCCGCCGAGTTACGCCCTGTCGACAGGCCGATGGCGTTTGCGCTGCTGATCGGCCCGCTGGCCTTCGGCCGGATCAGCACCTTGGCCGATTTTGACTACCGGGCGGTGGCGATCGCCGCGGTCGACGGCTTCCTGGCCAACTTCGCCGCACCGCCCGACGCCGAAATCACCTCAGCGAGTAGCGAATAGGAAGATGCTTGAGGCCGCCGACGAACGTGGTGGCCGACAACTCGGGCTCGCCCGCCAGCTCGATCGACTCCAGTCGAGGCAGCAATTCGGTGAACAGGCTGTTCATCTCCATCCTCGCCAGCGCCGCACCGAGGCAGAAGTGCACGCCGTAGCCGAACGCCAGATGCTTGTTCGGGTCGCGGCCCACGTCGAAGCGGAACGGGTCGGCGAAGACGTCTTCATCCCGGTTGGCCGAGACGTATGCCAGATACACCGACTCGCCCTCGGCGATGGGCACTCCGCGGATCTCGGTGTCGGCGGTCGCGGTACGCATGAACTCCTTCACCGGCGTGGTCCACCGGATCATCTCCTCGACCGCGGTACCCATCAGGCTCGGATCGTTCTGCAGGCGGGCGAGTTGATCCGGGTTGTCGATGAGGGCGCGCAGTCCGCCCGAGATGGCGTCTTTGGTGGTGTCGTGGCCCGCGCTGGCGACGATCACGTAGTAGGAGACGGTGTCCATGTCCGACATCGGCTCGCCGTTGATGGTGCCGTTGGCGATCGCCGAGGCCAGATCGTCGGTGGGGTGCTCCCGGCGGGAGGCGGTCAATGCCGAGAAGTAGGCGAAGAAGTCCATCAACACGGCCAACAGGTCTTCGGTGGTGCCCTCGCCACGCTTGTGCTCGGTGTCGTCGCCGCCGAACATCTCCTGAGTGAGCTTGAGCATCCTGGGGAAGTCGTCCTCGGGAAGACCGAGGAGCGAAAGAATCACGTACAGCGGGTAATTGACCGCGATGTCGGTGACGAAGTCGCATTCGGGACCGATGTCGCGCATCCGGTCTACGTACCGCCTGGCCAGTTCGTCGACGCGCACCTTGAGGTCGCGCATCGCCTTGGGCCGGAACCAGTCGGCGCCGATCTTGCGCACGTCGCGGTGGTGCGGGTCGTCCATGTGGATGAGCGTCCGCAGACCGATGCCGGCGTCCTGCTGCTGCCTCATCACGTCATCGGCCTCTGCCGGGGCGAGCAACGGGCGCGGGCCGCTGACGAAGAGTTCGTTGTCGCGCTCGATCGCCATGATGTCGGCGTGTCTGGTGATCGCCCAGAACGGCCGGTACGGCGGATTGTCCACCCACGCGACGGGTTCGTTGGCCCGCAGATGGGCCAGTGCCGCGTGCAGTCGGTCGTCGTCGGCATAGGCCGCCGGATCAGCCAGAACCTTCGCGGCATCGTCCGTCGTGGGTGTGCTCATGCGGTCTCCTCGTCGGGCTGTCAGCGACTTGACGGGTGTCAACTCGACAGTCTATGTGACGGGCGCCACGTGACGGAAGGGAGGCCGGGTGAGATCACCACTAGGCTCGGATCCTGTGGCGCCCACTTCGGTACTCCGTCGCATCGGGTGCCTGCTGGTAGCGGTGACGATGATCGCCGGGTGCACCCGGTGGGCACAGGATCCGCCCGCCGTGCACTCCGATCCGGCGGTGGTGCAGACCGCGGCTGGGATGGTGCGGGGCGTCGTCGCCGAAGACCACCGGCTGTTCGCCGGAATCCCTTATGCGGCACCGCCCGTCGGTCCGTTGCGCTGGCAGCCGCCGGCGCCGGCGCCGACATGGGACGGGGTGCGTGATGCGACCCGGTTCGGTCCACGGTGCCCCCAGCCACTCGAAGGTGACATCGAGTTGGGCCGCCAGACCGACGAGGACTGCCTCAATCTGCACGTCTGGACCCCGTCATCGGCTTCCGATTCCGGCGCGGCGCCACTGCGTCCGGTGATGGTGTGGATCCACGGCGGCGCATTCGTCACCGGAACCGCCGCGGCCTACGACGCGCGCCGTCTGGTCGCCCGCGGCGACATCGTCGTCGTGACGATCAACTACCGATTGGGCGCCCTGGGGTTTCTGGCGCACCCCGCCCTCGGGCCCGCGGGCGAGGTGGGCAACTACGGTCTGGCCGATCAGCAGGCGGCGCTGCGGTGGGTGCGCGACAACATCGAAGCCTTCGGCGGCGACCCCGGCAGGGTCACCGTGGCGGGTGAGTCCGCAGGCGGCATGTCGGTGTGCGACCACCTCGTCGCCCCGGACTCGCAGGGGTTGTTCGGCGCGGCCCTCATCCAGAGCGGTCCGTGCCAGGCTCAACTGGCGCTGCCGGCCGCGGAACGCATCAGCGTCGACTACGCGCGCGACGCCGGGTGCGGCGATCCGGCGGTCGCGGCCGAGTGTCTGCGGTCGCTGCCGGTCAACGAGCTACGAGAACCGGTGCGGTACTACCGGATCGGAGACGACGCGCTGAGCGGTCCGGTCACCGGCACTTCGATCCTGCCGCGGGATCCGATGGTGACTTTCGCCGACGGCGGCGCGGCCCGGGTGCCGGTCGCGATCGGCAGCAACCGAGACGAGTTCACCTTGTTCATGGCACTCGAGTACCTGCGGGGGATAGAACTGCTGCCCGAGGACTATCCGCGGGCGTTGGCGGACGCATTCGGTACCGATGCGGCTGCGGTAGCCGACCGCTACCCGCTGGACCGATACGACGACAGCGCGCCGCTGGCCTACTCGGCCGCCGTCACCGACGCCGACTTCGCCTGTGTCGACGAGCGCATCGGTGACGACCTCGCACGGCACTCGCCGGTGTACGCCTACGAGTTCAACGACCGGCGGGCGCCGGCCCCGGAGCCGTTTCGCACCCTGCCCTTCCCTGTCGGCGCAAGTCACTCGCTGGAGCTGCGGTATCTGTTCGACATCGGTGGTGCGCCGGACCTGGACCCCGCCCAGCAGGCGCTGTCCGACCAGATGATCGATTACTGGAGCGCATTCGTCAGCACCGGCACACCGAATGGCGACGGCCTACCCGACTGGCCTGAGGTCGGAGACGATCCGGCGGCCGGACAGCGGTTGTCGCTCGAACCCGACGCCATCAGGGTGGTCGACGACTTCGAGCAGGTGCACCAGTGCGCGTTCTGGGAGAACCTCAGATAGGAGTGACCCAGGTGGTGATCTGGGCCCGGACCACCTCGGAGCCACTGCGGTCGGTGACGCTGACGGGTACGACGACGTCGACGCCGTCGGTGATCGCGTCGAAGTCGGGTACCTCGATACGCGCGGTGGCGCGCAGCGATGTCGTGGCCTTCTGCAGGTACTCCACGGTCATCGCCTTCGGGATCCAGCGGTGCGTCGTGGGCACGGTCGCCTCCATGAGCATGCCCATCGCCATCTCGGCGGCGTTGCAGGATGCGATCGCGTGCACGGTGTGCAGGTGGTTGTAGACGAAGAACCACTTCGGCACGTCGACTTCCGCCAGGCCGGGTTCCATCCGTCTGACGTGGGGCAGCACCGAGGCGAAGTACGGCACCCGCGCCATGGCCGCGACCGAGAACACCCGGCTGCCCGTTGGTAGTCTCTCCAGTCGCTGCCACATGCGATACGTGGTGGTCGAGGCGGTCATCCGGTCTACCTTACTTGTCGGTAAGATAGGAGCTCGAACGCCCACCTCCGAAGATTTGGAGGAGGCTCGGTCCGTCAGGCATACTGTTCGGGTTGCCTTGAGCCGGGTTCGCCTGGCCGGGCATGCGACCAGCGCCTTCACGGGCGCATCCGGTCCCAACCTCGATCGTGACGGATTTCCGCCGCTTTCGAGTCTGCGCGAGGGCGACACACCCGACCGCGGGGGTCGGTGGACCACAGACAGGTAAACAGCGGCGGCACAGCCAGGCCCGAGTTCGGGCCCGTTAGTAGTGAGGTAGGAGAAGCGTGGCGGGACAAAAGATCCGCATCAGGCTCAAGGCCTACGACCATGAGGCGATCGATGCCTCAGCGCGCAAGATCGTGGAGACGGTCACCCGGACGGGCGCCAGTGTGGTCGGCCCTGTACCGCTGCCGACCGAGAAGAACGTGTACTGCGTCATTCGGTCCCCGCACAAGTACAAGGACTCGCGGGAGCACTTCGAGATGCGTACGCACAAGCGGCTGATCGACATTCTCGACCCGACCCCGAAGACCGTTGACGCTCTGATGCGCATCGATCTGCCGGCCAGCGTCGACGTCAACATCCAGTAGGAGATTCCAGAACATGGCACGCAAAGGCATTCTGGGCACCAAGCTGGGAATGACGCAGGTGTTCGACGAGAACAACAAGGTCGTCCCAGTAACGGTCGTCAAGGCCGGTCCCAACGTGGTGACCCGTATCCGCACCCCCGAGCGCGACGGCTATAGCGCCGTGCAACTCGCCTACGGCGAGATCAGCCCGCGCAAGGTGAACAAGCCGGTCACCGGTCAGTACGCGGCCGCCGGGGTCAACCCGCGCCGTCATCTCGCCGAGTTCCGGCTCGAAGACGAGGCATCGGCCGCGGAGTACGAGATCGGCCAGGAGCTGACCGCCGAGATCTTCGCCGACGGAAACTACGTCGACGTGACCGGCACCTCCAAGGGCAAGGGCTTCGCCGGCACCATGAAGCGTCACGGCTTCAAGGGCCAGGGCGCCAGCCACGGTGCGCAGGCAGTGCACCGTCGGCCCGGCTCGATCGGTGGCTGCGCCACCCCGGGTCGCGTCTTCAAGGGCACCCGCATGTCCGGCCGGATGGGTAGCGATCGGATCACGACGCAGAACCTGAAGGTGCACAAGGTCGACGCCGAGAACGGCGTGCTGTTGATCAAGGGCGCCATCCCCGGTCGTAACGGTGGACTGGTAGTTGTCCGCAGCGCAATCAAGCGAGGCGAGAAGTAATGACTGTGAAGATTGATGTACGGACGCCGGCAGGCAAGAAGGACGGCAGCGTTGAGTTGCCCGCCGAGCTGTTCGACGTGGAGCCCAACATCGCGCTGATGCACCAGGTGGTCATCGCGCAGTTGGCCGCCAAGCGTCAGGGCACGCACTCGACCAAGACCCGTGGTGAGGTCTCCGGCGGTGGCAAGAAGCCGTACCGGCAGAAGGGCACCGGCCGCGCCCGTCAGGGTTCGACCCGCGCGCCGCAGTTCGCCGGTGGCGGCGTGGTGCACGGCCCTCAGCCGCGTGACTACAGCCAGCGCACCCCGAAGAAGATGATCGCCGCCGCACTGCGTGGCGCGTTGTCCGACCGGGCGCGCAACGAGCGCATCCACGCGATCACCGAGCTGGTGGCCGGTCAGACCCCGTCGACCAAGAGCGCCAAGTCGTTCCTGGCGACATTGACCGAGAGCAAGAAGGTGCTCGTCGTGATCGGCCGTGCCGATGAGGTGGGCGCCAAGAGCGTTCGCAATCTGCCTGGCGTGCATGTGATCTCGCCGGATCAGCTGAACACCTACGACGTGCTCGACGCCGACGACGTGATCTTCAGCGTGGAGGCACTGAACGCCTACATCGAGGCCAACACAGCCAATACCAAGCAGGATCAGGAGGTTTCGGCCTGATGGCTACCGTGACGGACCCCCGCGACATCATCCTGGCCCCGGTCATCTCCGAGAAGTCGTACGGACTGATCGAGGACAACGTGTACACGTTCGTCGTGCACCCGGACTCGAACAAGACCCAGATCAAGATCGCGATCGAGAAGATCTTCAAGGTCAAGGTCGACTCGGTGAACACGCTGAACCGGCAGGGCAAGCGCAAGCGCACCCGGGCCGGATACGGCACGCGCAAGAGCACCAAACGAGCGATCGTCACCCTGGCCGCGGGCAGCAAGCCGATCGACCTGTTCGGAGCGCCCGCTTAGGCCCCGGCCGGCAGGCAGAACTGGCAAGAGGACTCAACAGACATGGCAATTCGCAAGTACAAGCCGACGACCCCGGGCCGCCGCGGCTCCAGCGTCTCCGACTTCGCCGAGATCACTCGTGATCATCCGGAGAAGTCGTTGGTGCGGCCGCTGCACGGCAAGGGTGGACGTAACGCGCACGGCCGGATCACGACGCGGCACAAGGGCGGCGGGCACAAGCGCGCCTACCGGGTGATCGACTTCCGTCGCCACGACAAGGACGGCGTCAACGCCAAGGTCGCGCACATCGAGTACGACCCGAACCGCACCGCGAACATCGCGCTGCTGCACTTCCTGGACGGCGAGAAGCGCTACATCATCGCGCCGTACGGCCTCAAGCAGGGCGACATCGTGGAGTCGGGGGCGAACGCCGACATCAAGCCGGGCAACAACCTGCCGCTGCGCAACATCCCTGCCGGCACCGTCATCCACGCCGTGGAGCTGCGGCCCGGCGGTGGTGCCAAGATGGCGCGCTCCGCGGGGGCCAGCATCCAGCTGCTCGGCAAGGAAGGCACCTACGCGTCACTGCGTATGCCGTCCGGTGAGATCCGCCGCGTCGACGTCCGCTGCCGCGGCACCGTCGGCGAGGTCGGCAACGCCGAGCAGGCGAACATCAACTGGGGCAAGGCCGGCCGGATGCGGTGGAAGGGCAAGCGCCCCACCGTCCGCGGTGTCGTGATGAACCCGGTCGACCACCCGCACGGCGGTGGCGAGGGCAAGACCTCCGGTGGTCGTCACCCGGTCAGCCCGTGGGGCAAGCCGGAAGGCCGCACCCGCAAGCCGAACAAGCAGAGCGACAAGCTCATCGTCCGACGCCGGCGCACCGGCAAGAACAAGCGCTAGGAGAACCCAGCGATGCCACGCAGCCTGAAGAAGGGCCCGTTCGTCGACGACCATCTCCTCAAGAAGGTCGACGTCCAGAACGAGAAGAACACCAAGCAGGTCATCAAGACCTGGTCCCGTCGGTCGACCATCATCCCTGACTTCATCGGGCACACCTTCGCCGTCCACGACGGTCGCAAGCACGTCCCCGTGTTCGTCACCGAGGCGATGGTCGGGCACAAGCTGGGCGAGTTCGCTCCCACCCGCACCTTCAAGGGTCACATCAAGGATGACCGGAAGAGCAAGAGGCGATGAGTACCACGATCGAATATCCGTCCGCGACGGCTGTGGCGCGTTTTGTGCCCATCTCGCCGACGAAGGCACGCCGGGTGATCGACCTGGTCCGCGGCAAGAGCGTCGAGGCAGCCCTCGACATCCTGCGGTGGGCGCCGCAGTCCGCCAGCGATCCGGTCGCCAAGGTGATCGCGAGCGCTGCGGCCAACGCGCAGAACAACGAGGGCCTCGATCCGGCCACGCTCGTTGTCGCCACCGTGTACGCCGACGGGGGCCCCACCGCCAAGCGCATCCGGCCGCGCGCGCAGGGTCGCGCCTTCCGGATCCGCAAGCGCTCCTGCCACATCACCGTGATCGTCGAGAGCAGGCCGCCTCGCGAGAAGGGCGCCAGGACGTCCGCCTCGGCGGCCAACTCCCGCTCGCGGCGCGCGCAGGGCAGCAAGGCTGCCGCTGCCAAGGCCACGCCGAAGAAGGCCACCGAGACCACATCGACCGAGGCTTCGGCAGAAGCGAAGGAGGGCTCAGAGTAGTGGGCCAGAAGATCAACCCCCACGGCTTCCGGCTGGGCATCACCACCGACTGGAAGTCCCGGTGGTATGCCGACAAGCAGTACGCCGACTACATCAAGGAAGATGTGGCCATCCGCAAGCTGCTGGCCACCGGCCTGGAGCGCGCCGGCATCGCCGATGTGGAGATCGAAAGGACCCGCGACAGGGTTCGAGTCGACATCCACACCGCGCGGCCCGGCATCGTGATCGGCCGCCGCGGCACCGAGGCCGACCGCATCCGCACCGACCTGGAGAAGCTGACCAAGAAGCAGGTCCAGCTCAACATCCTCGAGGTGAAGAACCCCGAGTCGGTCGCGCAGTTGGTGGCCCAGGGTGTCGCCGAACAGCTGAGCAACCGCGTGGCGTTCCGCCGCGCGATGCGCAAGGCGATCCAGTCGGCGATGCGTCAGCCGTCCGTCAAGGGCATCCGGGTGCAGTGCTCGGGTCGCCTTGGCGGCGCCGAGATGAGCCGCTCGGAGTTCTACCGCGAAGGTCGCGTCCCGCTGCACACGCTGCGCGCGGACATCGACTACGGCCTCTACGAGGCCAAGACCACCTTCGGCCGCATCGGTGTGAAGGTGTGGATCTACAAGGGCGACATCGTCGGCGGCAAGCGTGAGGCCGTCGCCGCAGCGCCCGCAGGC
>NZ_JBAUJR010000096.1:0-8530 GCF_049683935.1 Mycobacterium sp.
GTCCGGAACGGCGCTGCCCCGGCTGAGCCGGTGTCTGCTGCGGCCCCCACTGCGCCTGACCGGCGGGAGCCGACGGGGCGAGCAGCGAACCGTTGCACCGCGGGCACCAGGCGCGCTGCCGGTCGCGAACGTTCCACCGCGTCCCGCACTGGGAACACACCTGGATCATCTGATCAGCCTAATGGGAGGAGCGGCGGGGTCCGGTTCAGACCGTGCCCACGCCGCCGTCGTCGGTCACCACGGGACGTCCCGCCCCTGCCCATGCCAACATGCCGCCGGTGACGTTGACTGGCTCGTAGCCATTGCGCGCGAGGTACTGCGCAACCCGCTGCGACCGGCCCCCGGCGTGGCAGACCACATAGAGGTCGGCGTCGGTGTCGATCTCCGCCATCCGAGCCGGAACATCGCCCATCGGGATGTGCTGGGCACCCGGTGCGTGGCCGCGCTGCCACTCGTCGTCCTCGCGCACGTCGAGCAGCACCACCCCGTCACCGGGCGTCGCGGGAACCTCACCAATCGCCGCCTGCGGCACGTCTGTGTCGTCCATGACCCCATGCTGGCACGGTCCGGCCGCCGGGGACCACCCGCCGGGAGTGTCAGCAATCGGCGGGCTATCCACAGTTTCCACAGGTTCATCCACAGAGGTGCCTCGGGTCTCACGGTGCTTGAGCGGCGATAACGGTGTGATCAACCGCAGCGCCTGGGGATAACTCTCGGCCGCCACGCCGCAGCGATCAACAGGCGCGTCACCGCACGAGCGAAATCACTCGCACGGCTAAGCAATAACATGCCCGCGGAAAACCGTCACAGACTCGATTTCCGTGCGGCGATCACCAGGGGCTATGATCGGCGTCACATGAGTCACTCTGTGACTGATCTCACTGGGGAGGTAAAAGCGTGCAGGTGAGGAACATCTGATGGCATCGTCGTCGATGAACTCGGGATCCGCGTTCCAGGAATCCGGATGGCAGTCCTCCCCGCGCGTCTACAACCGCAGCCAGCTGATGGCGTGCCTGCGGGCCGGGGTCATCGCGCTCGTGCTGCTCGGAATCCTGGCACTGATCGTCCTGTTCTGAACGCTCACCGGCTCTCGCCGGATCTCGCCGTCCAGATCACCCGGTAGGTTTCGGCCGCCTCGACCCACCCGAAATCGTGGGAGTCGGCGGCCCTCGGCGCGTTCGGGTTGTCCGAGCGTGCTTCGAACGTCACACTCCGCTCCCCGCGGTACACATCACCGACACGCTTGACGAGCCACTGCGATGACTTCGCCGGATGCCGGAAGAGTCGCAATTGGCCGCGCTGTGGGTTGTCGTCACGCAGCGCCAGCAGCCCGTCGCCGGGGTTGAGGGTCGGCCGCATGGAGTCCTCGACGACGACGAAGCCGCGTATCGGCCAGCGACGAAGAGCAGCCTGAAGCCGATGGTTACAGCGCATGAGCTAAGGGTAAGTTAGGTACATGCTGCATCGACTCTTCTCCAACGCCACCCCCGCCCATGCCCACTGCGACCTGTACTGCGGCGTCTACGACCCGGCGCAGGCCAAGATCGAGGCACTCTCGTGCCTCAAAACGCTCCAGAAGTACCACGACTCGGACGACGAGCACTTCAAGATCCGCGCAATCCTGATCAAGGAGCAGCGCGCCGAAGAGGTCAAGCATCACCTGATGGTGCTCTGGGCCGACTTCTTCACCAAGGACCACTTCGAGCAGTTCCCCAACCTGCACCAGCTGTTCTGGGACGGCGTCCACGGCGCGGGCGACGTGAAGAAGTCGCTCGATGTGGCTGTCGCAGAGAAGCTTCTGAAGACCATCGACGAGATCTCCGACATCTTCTGGCAGACCGAGAAGGCCAAGGGCATGGGGGTCTACCCGCCCGCCTGACGGCTACCCGAAGTTCCCAAACCGGCGTCGCCCGGCTCGGTCTCGCACCGGGCCGGGTTTCGTTTTTCTGCGACTGGCACTCGTGTCCACTTGCGTGCCAAGGGGCACCTGCCTCATCCTGAGCTGATCGACCCACAGTCGTGTCGGGCATTTTCATCAGGATGCCGGGAGGCGGAATGGATCTAGGATCCGGACGGGCGATCGAGATCGCGCCGTTTCATTCGCGTGGGTCCCTCAAAGGGTTTGTGGTGTCCGGCCGCTGGCCGGATTCGACAAAGGAGTGGGCGCAGCTTCTCATGGTCGCCGTGCGCGTCGCATCGCTGCCGGGATTGCTTTCCACCACAACGATTTTCGGAGTTCGCGAGGAGCTGCCGGACGAACCCGAACCCGGCACCGTCGGCCTGGTGGTGGCCGAAGGCACTGTTGTGGGTGAATCCGCCATGGCACCAGGTCATTTCGCGAACCGCCAACCACCCGCACTGCTGATGCTGCACCCTCCTTCGGAAACCACCCCGTCACTTCCCGAATGCAGCGGCGCGGCCTCGGGCTGCGTCCTGCTACCCGGACTGCCGCATCTGGGCCTGGAACACCGCGCCGCCTGGGTCGAGGCAGAGTCCGACGGCACAGTCACGTCCATGGTGAGCCGTGTCGGTGTCGACCCGATCAGCCATCCCGACACTGCGATTCTTGCGATGCTCCTTGCCGCGTAAGGGATTTCGAATCTGAATATTCGACTCACCGAACGTTGGATTCGGCTGTCCGAAATCTGCTCCTGCGCTGGCGCAGTCGCTCGTCGCCGGTTATGGTCAGTGTCATCAGCGAAGGGGAGTAGCCCCCAATCGTCGTGTCGACATACTGGCGTGAGCCCGGCCGGCGAACCGCATTCCGATCACGGGAGGCGGTGGGCGAGACCTTCGACCGAAGCCTGACCGATGGCGTGGCCTTCTGTCAGGCGGAGAGTCGAAAGGTCTCCCATGCTCACCGCCATCCTCGTCAGTCTCGCCGTGGTGTTCGTCGCCGAACTCGGCGACAAGTCACAGCTGATCACCATGACCTACGCGCTGCGCCACCGCTGGTGGGTGGTGCTGTCCGGGGTGGCGATCGCCTCGATGTTGGTTCACGGCCTGTCGGTCGCGATCGGCCATTTCCTGGGCATGACGCTGCCGGAGCGGCCCATCGCATTCGCCGCGTCCCTCGCCTTCCTGTTGTTCGCGTGGTGGACCTGGCGCTCCCGCGGCGAGGACAGTGACGACGACGTGCGGGTCGCCGAACCGCGGTTCGTGGTGTTCGCGATCGTGTCCTCGTTCGTTCTGGCCGAACTCGGTGACAAGACCATGCTCGCCACTGTGGCGTTGGCCAGCGACCACCACTGGGCCGGCGTGTGGATCGGCGCCACGATCGGCATGGTGCTGGCCGACGGCGTGGCCATCGCCGTCGGAGTGCTGATGCACAAGCGGCTTCCCGAGCGGTTCCTACACGGCCTGGCGAGCGTGCTGTTCCTCCTCTTCGGACTCTTCCTGTTCTTCAACGGCGGCCTGGGGCTCCCCTGGGTGGCGGTCGCGGTCACCGGCGCGGTGGCGACGCTGGCGGCGTCGCTCGCCCTCGTGTCGTGGGGTCGCCGCCGGCGACGCGCTGATCGGCCGGCCGAACAGGAAACTCCGGCAGAGGCGCCCGGGCATGCCACTGGCTACTGACAGTTATCCTGCCTGACTTTCGCGCGCTGACAGCTGTCGCCTGGGGTTCCACGTGGACCGGAGCACGTCGCGGATTGCGCTGAAGTGCTGTGCTCGTAAGTAGCCAGCAAACGCAAATACTTTGTTGCAGCTTCGGTGCGGGAGTTGCCCACAGTAAACTGCCAGGTCCGTCCGCCTCGATGATGCACATGGTGCGCGTACGCTTGCTACGGGACCGTTATTATTTGCTTGGCTGCACCGTGGCGGGGCGATCGAACCGTCCCGCACCACCGTCGTTCGGCCCGGGAGCGGCGGGCCGCGACGTCGATCCGCGTTAACCTATTATTCGGTTTGCACTTGGTTGTCGACACAACTGTCGCTACGATGATCAGCAAATACGCCGCCCAAGAACACCGCTCGTCTGCATGTGGAGGTCAACCCAATGAGCAATACTTTCGCCGCTCGTCTGAACCGATTGTTCGACGTGGTCTACCCGCCAGGACGGGGTCCCCACACCTCGGCCGAAGTGATCGCAGCGCTGAAGTCGGAGGGGGTCACCATGTCCGCCCCGTACCTGTCGCAGCTGCGCTCCGGCAACCGAACCAACCCGTCTGCGGCAACGATGGCGGCGCTTGCCAACTTCTTCCGCATCAAGCCGGCGTACTTCACCGACGACGAGTACTACGAGAAGCTCGACAAGGAGCTCACGTGGCTGGCCGGAATGCGTGACGAAGGTGTTCGCCGTATTGCGGCGCGCACGGTCGGACTCTCCGCCGAAGCCAAGCAGGACATCTCGCAGAAGGTCGATGAACTGCGTCGTCGCGAGAACCTGGACGCTTAGCCCGCTCGCCGGGTCTCGACAGACGCCGGCGAATCAGGCCTGCTTCTGTGGATTCTCCCCGACGTCGGCGACACCGAGGGTGAGCTGTCGGTACTGCCTGGCGATTTCGAGGATCCACTCTCGGTCCGAGTAGCTCTCCGGTTGGCGCAGCCACGCCAAACCGGGGAACTCGGCCCGCTCCCCCGCACCAGCGCCGTCGCTACCCTGGTGAATCCATCGGGCGAGAGCTGCTGCCTGGTCCTCTGGCGAGACGTCCAGTGCGGGCAGGTCAGCCAGGTCTTCCGGGTTGTCGCGATCGCCGGTTTCGGTCCCACCGCGCCCCGGCCGGGAGCCCGCGGCGTCGATGCGGTGCAGTGCCCCGTCGGCAGCGGTGGCCTCGAGGAACAGCGCATCGGAGATCAGCGACATCCGCTCGGCCACCCGGAACACCAGCGGCCCTCGTGGGCGGACACCGATCCCGACGTCGGGATGTCGGCGACCGAGTTCGTCGAGGATCGGCTGAATCGTGCGCAGTTCCCGCCTGGCGCCGAACCAGTCCTCGACACTGGGCAGCAGGGATCCGGCCGCCACGATCAGCATCGCGCACCCCAGCAGCGTCGCGGCGGCTCCGATCCCCACTCGGTCGCTGGTGCCGGCAGCGCGTAGCAGGACAAAAGCCAGCGCCATCACGATCAGGACGATCCCGATCGTGAAGACGAACAGCGCGCGCCCCCGCCTGCTGCGGTTGGAGTGCCGCAGGCCCGCCCACGCCACCAGGCTCAGAGCCAACATCACGTACAGCAGTGGAAGCAGCCAGGTCAGCGACGCGTCACCCGAGCCGAGATGGCGCCTGAGGTACTCCTCGGGCGACATCTCCGGTTGTTGACCGTTGGAGAAGAAGATGACCATGCTCGCCACCGCGATCACCGCGGCGACGCTGTACTGCGCGAGGGCGATCTTCTTGGCCACCGCCGGCGTCCGGATCGACGAGACCGTCGTGATCATCACGCAACTGCCGGCCGCGCAGGCGATCAACGCCACCTGACTCAGCCCGATCGAGATGTTGGGCCAACGCAGCAGGGTGTCGAGCAGCAGCGTCAACGGCTGCCAGTTCAGCGCCGCCACCGCACCCAGGCTGCCGAGAGCCAGGATCATCGCGGTGCTCACCAGCGACTGCTTGTTGACCAGCGCCCACCCGATCCGGAGGCCAGTGGCCAAGCCAAGCAGGCCGGCGATCACCCAGATGATCAACCAAACGCCTCTCCGAGTCGCACCTGGACGATCGACGACCGGTCCGAGGGCAGGCGCCCCAGCCGGAAGATGAGCAGCGCGGCGAAGTCCTCGGCCTCCTGCTCCTGGTCCTCACCGTTGGGGCCCATGCAGCCGGTGCGCTGATTGAGCATGTAGCCGATCAGCTCGGAGCTGGCCACCTCGGTGCTCTCCTTGGCAGCCTGAACGACGGGGATGCCGTCGTGACCGAGCACGAGGTGTCCGAGTTCGTGGGCCAGCGTCCGGTCCCAGGCGGGCAGGCCCTGTTGGATCAGGAACACGTCGTGATCCGCATACTGGCGCCACTGACCGCAGACCCCGGGCGGCAGGTCGGCGGTGGTGAGCTCGATCGGCCTGCCGCGGTTCTCACTGACCGCCTCGACCAGTCGAGGCAGCGACACCTCGCCCCGTTTCGGGGCCAGGTCGAGCACTTCGCTGACCGCGCGGGTGACGCGGCGGCTCGCAGGCATGTCTCCCCCTCTCGATGATCTCCACTATCCGCTGCCCGCCGTCGCGAGGCGAGCGATTCCCGCTAGTTCATGTACCGCCCGACACCGCTGTGGCGGACCGCATGGCCTGCTTTGGCCTGGCGGTACCCCACGAAGCCACCCGCTCCGGTGAGTACCAGAATCCCGAGCAGACCCGGCACCGCGAGCACCGCGATCTGCGCCATTCCGGCGGACCTCAAATACTCTCCGTATCCGACGCGGAAAGACGACGCGGGCAGGGTGGCAGCGCCGCCCACGGTCGCCGGTTGCGGCTCACGGACCCTGGGCGGTTCCGCAGGACCCTGGCGCGGCGCCGCCGGCAACGACGATCCACCGCCGCCCGCCGGACCGGCACCGAGACCGGTCGGCCCGGGACCCAGACCGGTCGGGGCGACAACAAGAACGGGCACGCTGACGGGAGCGCCGGAGAACCCTCCAGCCACCCCCACACCGGGCACTGTATCCACGATCTCGGGCTCGATCGGCTCCCCGACCGGGGGCGGGAACTCCGGTGGTAGGCCGACCGGTGGGACCGGGAACGGCAGCTCCACCGGAGGCCGTCCCGGATAACCGCCGTCGCTGCCCGAATGCGGCGGGTCGGTGTCGGGTTGCGGCCACGGCCACGGCCACGGCCAGCAGTCGTCTTCGCCGTCGTCACAGCACGGTGGAGGTGGTTCCTTCTCCCCGTCTTCGTCACGCGGCGGAACCTCGGGGTCGGCTTCGGCTTTCGGATCGACCGTCCCGTCGTCCGGATCGACCGTCCCGTCGTCCTCGCGGACTGCGGGTTCGGCGTCGTCGCCGGACTCCTGGTCGCCGCGGGAACCCGCGGCGCCGTCGCGCTTGTCGCCCTCACGATCGGACCTGGAGGGATCCCCCTCCGATTCCCCGGTGTCAGGGCGATCATCCGCCGATGACGCGGCGTCGGTCTGGCGACCTGACGTGTCACCGCCGGTGGTCTGCCCCGGATCGGCGACCGCAACGGCGCTGCCGACACCGCCGAAAAGCAATCCGGAGGCCGCAACGCAGGCCGCTGCGGCAACACGCGCACGCGAACCCACGTCGCCACCTGCCCTTCGACGTACCTGGTGCCGTCCGACCCCCGATGCTGGGTCGATTCTCGCACAATCGCGCACTGCGGTTTGCTGAGAAGCCCAAACGGCTTGGTTGCCGGGCCGCAGCCACCCCGGTCGGTGCCGAACGCTAGGGTTTGGTCAGCGCCGCCGCTGAATACCCGGCGGGACGTGTCGACGAAAGATCTTGGGAGGCCGCAGGGATGAGTCTGTTCAAACGACGCAAATCCCGCGCCACCCGCAGGGCCGAGGCCCGCGCGATCAAAGCGAAGGCGAAGCTCGAAGCCAGGCTGTCGGCCAAGAACGAGGTCCGTCGGTTCAAGTCCGAGCAGAAAGCCCAGACGCGAGCTCTGCGGGCCCAGCTCAACGCGCAACGCGACAGTGACCGGGCGGCGCTCAAAGTTGCTGAAACCCAGTTGAAGGCCGCTCGCGAAGGCAAGTTGTTCTCGCCCACGAAGGTTCGCAGGGCACTCACCGTGTCGCGTTTGCTGGCCCCGGTGGTGGTGCCTCTGGTCTACCGCGCGTCCATCGCCGCTCGCGGCCTGATCGACGAGCGTCGCGCCGACAAGCTGGGGGTGCCGCTGAGCCAGCTCGGGCAGTTCTCCGGGCACGGCGCCCAGTTCTCGGCGCGGATCGCAGGGGCCGAGCAGTCGCTGCGCCAGTTGACCGAGAAGAAGCCCAAGGACCCGGAGACCAAGCAGTTCGCCGCCGCCATGACCGAGCGGCTCAGCGACCTGGCGGCCGCGGTCACTGCGGCGGAGAACATGCCCACCGCACGTCGGAAAGCCGCCCACGCCGCCATCTCCGAGCAACTCGACGGCATCGACGCCGACCTGCTGGCACGCCTGGGCGTGGTCTGACAACCGAGCCGATGAGAGCACTGCAGCGCGCCGTTTCCGCCACGGTCCTTGTCCTCGCCTTCGCCGCGCTCGTCGTCGGTCTCCTCGCCGGGGCACTGACGCAGGCCGGACCGGCGTGGGCACACGCCACCCGGATCGCCGGCGATCCCGCCGAGAACACCGAACTGACCGAGCAGCCGACCCGCGTGAGCGCGACTTTCAACGAGCCGATGCAGCCCCGGTTCGCGGCGATGACGGTGATCGGACCCGACGGCGAGCAGTGGTCCGAGGGTGAACCCGGTGTCGACGGCGCGGTGATCAGCGTCGGTGTCCGCCCCGGCGGTCCCGCCGGCGAGTACACCGTGAACTACCGGGCGACCTCCGCCGACGGGCACGTCGTCACCGGGTCGTGGTCGTACCGCCTGATCGCGTCCGCCCCCGGCACCGCGCAGTCGCCGACGACGTCCGCGTCGCCCGTGGCCGCCCCCGAAC
>NZ_JBAUJR010000097.1:0-3987 GCF_049683935.1 Mycobacterium sp.
GCCGGGACCCGGCCGCGCGGACCCGGCGCCGTCTCGTCGGCGGGGCGGCTCTGCGGCGCAGCGAGTTCCGGGCCCTCGTAGTAGTCATCGGTCTCGAAATTCCAGAACCAATCCTCACCCGGCTCGAACGACCTGATGATCGGGTGGCCGGAGTCGCGCCAGTGCCCCGACGCGTGGCGGGACGGGGAATCGTCGCAGCAGCCGATGTGGCCGCACGCAGCGCAGCGGCGCAGATGCACCCACCAGCCACCGGCTGCATCGCATTCGACGCAACCGGTACCGCTCGGGGCAACTGTCGGGTCAACCGCGGCGCTCACGACGGCGAGCCTACCCACCCCGGGCAGTCCGCTCATCTCGATCCGAACGGCCCGCCGGGTGGTCTATCGTCGCGCCATGGCAACCAAGGACTCCCGCGAGGTCGTGATCGAGGCAACACCGCAGCAGATTCTCGACGTCATCGCCGACGTCGAGGCGACCCCGTCCTGGTCGCCCCAGTACCAGAAAGCCGAGATCCTCGAGAGTTTCGACAACGGCAGGCCCAAGAGGGTCAAGATGACAGTCAAGGCCGCAGGACTGACCGACGAGCAGGTCATCGAATACACCTGGGCGGACGACAAGGTCACGTGGACATTGATCTCCGCCGGTCAGCTCAAGGCCCAGGACGCCGGGTACACACTCACGCCGGAGGGTGACAAGACGCGGGTGAAGTTCGACATCGCCATCGATCTGTCCGTGCCGATGCCGGGCTTCATCCTCAAGCGCACGATGAAGGGCGGGGTGGAGACCGCGACCGAAGGCCTGAAGAAGCAGGTCCACAAGGTTTTGCAGGGGTGATGGCGGCGTGACGGTAGGCGCGAAGTCGCCGTAACCCGCGCAAACCGCTGTCGGGGCTTCTAGGCTTCCTGGGTGCGGTTGTCGTGGCCGTTAATTGGCCGTTCAGAGGAGACGAAAACCATCGAAGCCGCCGTCGCGGCTCCGGATGTCTCCGGCGTGCTCATATGCGGAGCAGAGGGTGTGGGGAAGAGTCGCATCGCCCGGGAGGCGTTGTCGGCTGCGGCGTCGGCGGGGTGGGAGACCCGATGGACGGTCGGCACTTCCTCGGCCCGGACGATTCCGCTCGGTGCGTTCACAAGTTGGGCGCCGTCGGACGCCACCGACACCGTGCAGTTGCTGCGGGGCGTGGTCGAGTCACTGACCGCCGCGCGTCCGGGTAACAAAGTGGTTGTAGGGGTCGATGACATCCATCTTCTCGACGAACTGTCCATCTTCGTCGTGCATCAGATCGTGCAGCAGGGCCTGGCGAAACTGATCATCACCGTCCGCGCGGATGAACCGACTTCACCCGCAGTGCACGAGATACGGAAGGTCGGCGACTTCGTCCGCCTCGATCTCGGACCGCTGTCGCATGCCGGCACCACCTCGTTGTTGTCCGCGGCGCTGTCGGGGTCAGTCGATCCGGAGGCGTCTCAGCGGTTGTGGCAACTCACCGGCGGCAACGTTCTGTATCTGCGCAACATCGTCGAGCAGGAGATCACCGACCGCCGGATCGTCCACGAGCGCGGGTGTTGGCGGTGGGTCGGCGAACCGACGGTGCCGCCCGGTCTGGTGGAACTGATCGAGTCGCGGATCGGGTCACTGCCCCCTGCGGTCAGCGACGTCATCGACCTGCTTGCCGTTGGGGAACCGGTCGAACTCGCCACGTTGACGAAACTCACCGATGCTGCCGCGATCGAGGAGGCCGAAACCCGTGGACTCATCACACTCACCCCTGCCGCCGGCGGCATCGAAGCGCGGGTGGCCCATCCGCTCTACGGTGAGATACGCCGCAATCGCGCGGCGCGTACCAGGCTGCGACGACTGCGTGGGTTGGTGGCGTCCCAGCTTGCGGAATCCGCTGACCGCGACGACATCCGGGTCGTGGTACGCCGCGCCAGCCTGAGTCTGGACTCCGACCTCGAACCCGATCCCGAGTTGCTCGTCCGGGCGGCGAACGGGGCGGTCTGGCTTGCAGATCTGGCCCTGGCGGAGCGACTGGCGGAAGCGGCGATCCGCGCCGGAGCGGGACAGGAGCCGACTTTCGTCCGTGCGCATGCGCTGTCCTGGCTGGGTCGCGGTGTAGAGGCTGATGCGCTGCTGGCCGAGGTCCGCATCGAAGCGTTGTCCGACCACGACCGCGCCCGACTGGCGTTCTGGCGGTGCAGCAACATGATGTGGGCCCTGGGTGACCCTCTGCGCGCGAAAGAACTCATCGACGAGGCGTCGCGCCACGCGCCTCCTGAGGCGCGGACATACATCGACACCTTCCTGACGGTGTACTGGTTTGCGCTGGATCAACCTGAAGCGGCGCTTCAGGTGTCACGGGGACTCGCACTTGAGGATCTGCCGGTCGTCGGCGCCGAGATCGCGTGGGTGCTCGCGCAGATACTCGCCGATGCGGGGCGCACCAGCGAGGCGCTGGCCGTCGCGGAATCGGGATATGAGGTCGCCAGTCGTTCCCTCGACGCGCCGCACATGAGATTCAACATCGCCGATGCCGAAGTCACTGCGCTGCTGTTGGCCGGCAACATCGCCGACGCGCTCGAGGTGGCAGAGCGCACCCGTCGGCAGTCAGCCGACCTACCCGGGGCCGCCCAAGCACTCGGCATTGCCGTGGCGGGTCGGGCGGCGCTGGGGGCCGGCGACCTACGCACCGCATCGGTGCTGCTCGATCGGGCGGCCGAGAGCCTGTCGGCGTCCTATCCCATCGGCTGGGGATACCGCTACAGCATTCCGCGGACGACCGCACTGGCGATGCGTGGCCTGACGGACGAGGCGGCGGCCGGGCTGGCCGATATCGCGAAGGTGCAACGTACCTTTCGTTCGCTGGACGACGAGTTGAGCCTGGCAAAGGCCTGGGTGTCGGCCGGCCAGGGCGCAGTGAGCGAGGCGATCAAGTTCGCGGGGGAGGCAGCGGAAAGTGCCAGGAGCGTAGGACGATTCGCCGCTGAGGTGCTCTGCCTGCAGACCGCCACCCAGTTCGGCGATCGAACGTGTGGACCTCGTCTCGGCGAGCTCACGTCGACGGTGGAAGGTCCGCGGGTGGGCCTCGCCGTGCGGTTCGCTGTCGCTCTGCACGACGGAGATGGCGCCGAATTGTCCTCCTTGTCAGAGGACTTCGAGGCCGCGGGCGACCGAGTGGCCGCTGTGGATGCGGCCGCCCACGCGGCGCTCGCATATCGCCGTCAAGGTAAACGCGGATCGGCGTTGAGTGCCTCGACACGTGCCGATGGTCTTGCGGACGCATGCGGTGGCCTCAGTACGTGGGTTCTCCGGCAGGCCCGCGAACCTCTGCCGCTGACGGAGCGTGAGGTGGAGATCGCACTGCTGATCGGTGAAGGACTGTCCAACCGCGGGATTGCCGAGCGGCTGACTCTGTCTGTGCGCACTGTCGAAAGCCACACCTTCCGCGCCATGTCGAAAACCGGCACTACGAGTCGTGAGGAACTGGCCGCTCTGCTGCACCGGCGTAAGCGGTCCGACTAGCACCGCGAGGCGATGTACCGCTGCGCTGGGCGGCGACTCAGTGGTTTCGAGCCGGGGAATCCGAGACTGCAGTAGCGCACTACTGACCTCGCCACCCCCTCGCCGACAGACGATCGGAGAGTCACAAACCGCCAGGACAAAGGGGACACGACGTGTCCGAGTTGATTGCGGCAACCGCAGAACCGAAGCAGAGCACCACGCACGCCGAGCTGGCCACCGCGGCTCCGAGTCGTCCGGCAGTGGTCATCACCGAGCAGGAAGTCCTTTTCAGCACAGCCGCCGCAGTGTCGATGCCTCGCACCAAGGCCACCCGAGGGCTGATCGCCGCCATCCAGGCGATGTTCCGGAGTGCGCCAGCGGATGAAGTGCGGGAGCCCCGTCACTATCCGCCACGGCGCACCGAGTTCCTCGAGCAGGCGGCGATGGCGCGGGAGATGCGCAGGTTGTGATTCCGTCGTGATTCAG
>NZ_JBAUJR010000098.1:0-37869 GCF_049683935.1 Mycobacterium sp.
CAGCCGAGCACTGGCCAGGCCGATCCCGGCGGTGCCGCCGGTGACAAGCGCTCGACGATTGTGTAGTTCCATGACAGTCCTCTCCTTGTTCATCTGCAGGAACCGCCAAGGGCCCGCTTGGTCATCCGGCAGTGACGACGGCCTCACGGGATGAATCGGCGACGGGCGCGGGGTTCTGGCGGTCGGAGGCGGTGATCACGCAGCCTCACATCAAGCGAACAGAAGAGGTCACCATGAGAATCGTTGTCATCGGCGGTACAGGTCGAATCGGATCGAAGGTGGTTCAGGGGCTGACCGAGCGGGGTCACGACGTCGTGGCTGCGGCACCGTCCACCGGTGTCAACGCCTTCACCGGCGAGGGATTGTCCTCCGTGCTGGTGGGGGCGCAGGTGGTCGTGGACGTCACCAACTCCCCGACCTTCGAGGAGGCAGCCGCTCAGGAGTTCTTCAACGTGTCGACCACCAATGTGCTTGCCGCGGAGGCTCAGGCCGGCGTCTCACACCATGTGGCGCTGTCGGTGGTCGGAACGGAGCTGCTGGCTCGCGAAAGTGGGTATTTCAAGGCGAAGTTGGCGCAGGAATCGCTGATCGCCACCGGTGGTGTCCCGTACACGATCGTGCGCGCGACCCAATTCTTCGATTTCCTCACCGTCATCGCGGATTCCGCGACCGTGGACAGCACGGTGCGGTTGCCGGATGCACTGATTCAGCCCATGGACACCACGGATGTCGCCGAAGCAGTGGCCATCGCTGCGGTGACCGAACCGGTCTACGGCATCACCGAGGTCGGCGGACCCGAACAGTTCCGACTCCCCGACTTGATCCGCACCGCGCTGACGGCGCGTGGCGACAGCCGCGAGGTGATCGCCGACCCCGCTGCACGGTACTGGGGCGTCGAGATCAGCGAGCGCACCCTGGTTCCCGGACCCGGGGCGACGTTGTTCGACATCCGCTTCGAGGACTGGATTCTCGAGAAAGCGGCCAGAAGCTGAGCGCACCATCGAACACGAAGGAACATCATGGACGTTTATGAGGCGGTCACCAGCCGCCGTGCGGTACGCGGGTTCACCGACGAGCCGGTGCCCGTGGAGATTCTGCAGCGTGTTCTCGCTGCCGCCGCGTGGGCGCCGTCGGGATCGAATCTGCAGCCGTGGCGCATCTACGTCGTGACCGGGCAACCGTTGGCGCGGCTGAAGAAGCGGGCGGTCGAACGTGTTGCCGCCGGCGATCCCTGGGATGAGCGCGAGTACGAAATGTACCCTGCCGCATTGGAACCGCCGTACAGCGACCGGCGCCGCGACTTCGCCGAACAACGCTATGGCGCCCTCGGCATCGTGCGCGACGACTGGGAAGCGCGGCACCGCGCATCGATCGGCAACTGGGACTGCTTCGGTGCGCCCGCGGCGCTGTTCTGCTACGTCGACCGCAGGCTGGGATTACCTCAGTGGGCCGACGTCGGTATGTACTTGCAGACCGTCATGCTGTTGCTTCGTGCCGAAGGATTGCACAGCTGTCCTCAGATGGCATGGTCGACCACCCGCGAGACCGTCGCAGAAACAGTCCAGCCGGCTGCGGGACTCACGTTGTTCTGCGGCATGTCCATCGGGTACGAGGACCTCACCGTCGGGTACGCCCGCACCGGCCGGGCGCCCTTGCCCGAGACGGTCACGTTCATCACGGACACCTAGACCGCGGGCGCGTCCTCTCGCTACCATCCATCCGGGCCGAGGCTTTGACCAGGCACACAGACGGTGGATCTCCCGAGTGGACGCGGTGGTGCAAAATGTCGAGCCGAGCTCGTGGACGAGCGCTGCACGGCCGGATCGCAGAGATCGCAGCGCTGCACGAGGTGACGTCCACCGTGCGAACGGGCAGGCCGCACGTACTGGTGCTGCGCGGTGAGGCGGGTGTCGGCAAGACGGCTCTGCTCGGGTACCTGCTGGACCGGGCCGAGGGCTTGCGCACCGTCCAGGTATCCGGCGTCGAGTCCGATATGGAGATGGCATACGCGGGCCTGTACCAGTTGTGTGCCCCACTGTTGGGGCACCTCGATGACCTGCCACCCCCGCAGCGTGACGCCCTCGCGGTCGCCTTCGGAACGGGTGTCGGCCCCGCGCCCGAACGCTTCCTCGTCGGATTGGCGGTACTGAGCCTGCTCGCGGCAGCCGTGAGAGATCAGCCGCTGCTGTGTGTCATCGACGACGCCCATTGGCTGGACCAGGTATCGGTGCAGACGCTGAGCTTCGTCGCGCGCCGGTTGATGGCCGAACCGGTGGCAATGGTGTTCGCCGCACGCACCGAGGGTGCCGAGGTGCTGACAGGGCTGCCCGAACTGCCCGTCCGCGGTCTGTCGCCCACAGACGCGCGAAACCTGTTGGAGCATTTGATGATCGGCGGGATCGACCCGGGTGTCAGAGATCGAGTGGTCGCCGAAACGCGAGGCAACCCGCTGGCATTGCTCGAAGTGCCGCGGGCGTACTCCGCGGCGGAACTCGCCGGCGGATTCTGGACTGTCGACGCGCAGGCCTCGCCGAGTCGGATCGAGGAGAGTTATGTCCAGCGGATCCAGGCGCTACCGGACGAGACCCGTCGACTACTCCTGATCGCCGCTGCCGAACCCGTGGGCGATTCCGCACTGTTCTTGCGTGCTGCCGCGATGCTCGGTATCGCCGTGGACGCGCTGGCCCCCGCGGAAGCGGCGGGTGTGATCGAATTCGGCCCCCGGATGCGCTTCTATCACCCGCTGATGCGTTCGGCCGCCTACCGTGCCGCCGACCTGGCCGATCGCCGGGCGATCCACGGGGCTCTCGCCGCCGCCACCGATGCCGCCTCCGATCCGGACCGCCGGGCGTGGCACGCATCCAATTCCGTGGCCGGTACCGACGACTCAGTGGCCGCCGAACTGGAGGCATCGGCAAGCCGGGCGCAGGGCCGGGGTGGAATCGCCGCGGCCGCCAGCTTCCTCGAGCGTGCGGCTGTGCTCACCGCCGATCCCGCGCTTCGGGGAAGCCGGGCTCTGGCTGCTGCTCAGGCCAAGCGCGACTCCGCAGCGACCGCGACGGCCTACGAACTGTTGACCATCGCCGAGTCCACGCCGCTGTCAGAACTCCAGCGCGCCCGCGCTGCCCGTCTGCGTGCCCAGATGCAGTTCGAGAGCAGCCGGGCGGGGGAGAGCGGGGCGCCGTCGGTCGGGGAAACCGCACCGGCGTTACTCGAGGCCGCCGAGCGGTTGGAGGACGTCGACGACTTCGCCTCTCGTGAGACCTACCTCGAGGCGTTTGCCGCGCTGATGTACGCCGGCCGGCTGGGGGAGCCCGGCGCGCTCCTCGACGCCGCCGAAGCGGCGCGCTCCGCCATGGCACGCACATCGGAGTTGCCCCGCGCGGTGGACCTGTACTTCCGCGGGATGACCGAGCGGATCACCGGCGGGGTCGGTGCGGTCCAGCACCTGCGCACTGCACTCGACGCGATGCGCGAGCTCGCATCGGCTGATCCGGGTCAGCTTCTGCGGTGGCTTGTGCCTGCGTTCCCGATCCTGCAGGAATCCGCGGCCCACGAGTTGTGGGACGAAACGCTCGTCGATGCACTGTCGGCAGCGGTGGTACAGCAGGCCAGGGCCGCGGGCGCCTTGGCCGGCCTCCCGCAGGCGCTGGTGTACCGGGCCGGAGTGCATCTGTTGTTCGGCGAATTCTCCGCCACAGCAACGCTGATCGCTGAAGCGCAGGCCATCACGGCGGCGACCGCGCACACCGGACCGGTGAGGTACCACGCACTGGCGGTGTGCGCGTGGCGGGGGGATGCCGTGGAGGCCGTCCGCATGATCAACGCGGCCGCCGCCGATGCCGCCGCGCGCGGCGAAGGGCGCTTGATCGGGTTGACCGGATATGCGACCGCGGTGCTGTACAACGGTCTGGGCCGTTACCGGGAAGCTTTCGCCGCCGCGCGCGATGCCTGCGAGTACGAGGATCTCGGTTTCTACAGTTGGTGTCTGCACGAGTTGGTGGAAGCCGCCGTGCACACCGGGGAACTGGACACCGCACGGTGGGCGATCAGCCACATCGAGGGGCGCGCCGGTTCCAGCGGAACCCCCTGGGGTCTCGGCGCGATGGCCAGTGCCAGGGCCCTACTGGCCGACAACGAAGACGCCGACCGGTTGTTCAACGAGGCACTCGACCATCTGAGCCGATCGCGAGTGGTGGTGCACCGCGCGCGGACGCACCTCGCATACGGCGAGTGGTTGAGGCGCATGAACCGCCGCGGTGATGCTCGCCGTCACCTCAACGACGCCCACGGGCTGTTCGTGCAGATGGGCGCCGAAGCCTATGCCGAACGGGCCCGCAAAGAGTTGATCGCGGTCGGCGAAAAGGTCCGAAAGCAGCCGCTGAGCTCGGGTGACGAGCTGACGGCGCAGGAGGCGCAGATCTCACAGTTGGCCGCCGACGGCCTGACCAATCACGAGATCGGTGCCCAGTTGTTCATCAGCGTGCACACCGTCGAATGGCATCTGCGGAAAGTGTTCGTCAAGCTGGGCATCACTTCGCGCAGGCAACTGCGCACCGTCACGTGGTCAGGCTGACACCACTGACCATGGGGACTACGGACCATTGACCACTGGTGACCAAGGGTCCCCCCAGCGTTGTATGCCGACAGTCTGATTTCGACGGCCCATCCGGGTTCGCAGCGAAATCAACCGGAGGTACTCCCGTGAACGCCATCGCCCATGACGTCGCCCCCAATGACGCCGAACTCACAGCCCGGTTCACCGCGGACGTCTGGCCACTGGTCGACGTCCTGCACAGGGGAGCCCGACGGCTCACCCGCAACGACGCCGACGCCGAGGATCTACTGCAGGAAACGCTGATCCACGCCTACAAGGGATTCGGCAACTTCAACGAGGGCAGCAACCTCAAGGCATGGCTGTTCCGGATCCAGCACAACCAGTGGATCAACGCCTACCGGTGGAAGGAGCGCCGTCCCGCGGAGGTGCTCTCCGAGGAGATCACCGATCGTGAACTGGCCGGCTACGGCGCACACCTGTCCACCGGACTGCGCTCCGCCGAGGCGGAGGTGCTGGATGCGTTGCCCGACAGCGACGTCCGCGACGCGATGGGCCAGCTCTCCGAAGGCTTCCGGATGGTCCTGTACTACGCCGACGTCGAGGGATACACCTACGCGGAGACCGCGGCACTGATGGACATCCCGATCGGCACCGTGATGTCGCGGGTGTCGAGGGCACGCACGCAGCTTCGTGGCGCCCTGGCCGACACCACGTCTGCCCGCGGCCGTTCCGGGTGCCGTCCCGCCGTGGCTCGTCACCGACGGCCGCAGAGTAACCCGGCGACCCGCCGCGCCACAGTCGGGACATGCAGCGCGCGGTGTGCGCCCCGTGACATCAGCGCGCAGAGCTCAGCCGAGTAGCGACTCCGGCACGTCCCGCTGCACGCCTTTGAATCTGTCGAAGTCGTTGTCGTAGCTGATGATACGAGCACGGTGTTCGAGCGCAAGTGCCGCTAGGTGGGCATCGTTGACGAGGTTGCCCCCTGCCCCGACTGTCGACAGTAGGCCGGACAGGAGGTCGGCGTGCCGGGCGGTCGGGTGGACGATCACGGCACCCGGTGCCGAGCACCATTCGGTGATCTGCGCCATGGCATCGTCGGGACTCATCGGTGACGGGAACAGGCCGTGCTTTGTGGCGAGGCGGGCGAAAGCCAGCATAGGTACCCACGCGAGTCCGACGACGTCTCTACCCGACAGGGCACCATCTAGCCATCGTCGGCATGCGTCGTGGTGGTCCGAAGACGAGTTTACGGCGTAGAGAAGCACATTCGCGTCGACGATTCTCATGCGCCCTGACGCAACCGGCGGACGAGTTCGTCGTCCTCGAGTTCAGCGGCAAGTTGCAGGGCGCGATCCAAACTCACTGACGGCACCCCGAGATCAGCGGTTCGGGTGACGAATGCGGCCGGCGCCGGCCGGCGGTCAGCGCTCTCGCGGATGGCGTTGTTCAGCGCTTCCTTGAAGGAAAGGCCCTCCTCGGACATTCGTCGCTTGATCACCGCCAACGTGTCGTCGTCAAGTGTCACGGTAGTGCGCATCGTGACAGCATAGCATCACATACCATGACAGCATGCTGTCATCACGGGTCAGCCTTGCGGATAGATCAGTAGAGCTCGCCCCTTCGACACTGCGTCGCTAACACTGCTGTGGCCGCCGTCGATAACACAGGCATGACCCGACTCCGTGTTGCCGGCGCGCTCATGGTCGCGATGGCTGCGCCCTGGTGGGGGATGGCAACAGCCCAGGCAGAGACGTTCGCGCAACTCGAGCGAGTGCCGGTGGTGGCGTCCCCGACGTGCGCCGGCACGGTCAGCGCCGAGGCCCAGGTCACGCCGGTGCAGGTCGACGAAACCCGTGTCGAGGGCGGTGTCCGCGTGGCGATCCACTACGACGCCGGCATCTACGACGGTTCCTGCGCGCTGACCGTGACCGCGACCTGGGCGAACCTCGACACCGGGGCCTCCGGCAGCCGCGACATCACCGCGGTGTCGACGATCGACGGGCACTACGGCTTCGTCGGCTACGCGAACACCACGTTCGAAACGGGTGACGGCACGGTCGTCGTCACCGTCACTTCCCATCCGGGCGCCGAGATGCGGATCACCGCGCTCTGAGCTGTTGCCCGGTCAGGCCGTCGGCCGCGTCAGCAGAGGGTTCCGAGGGCTCGCCACGATCTGGCCCGGCTCGACGCCGGGGATGAATTTGCGCCAGTCACCGCTGACCATGGTCGGGCTGGGTACCACCCGGGTGCCGTCGGCGAAGTACGTGGTGGCCAGTACGACGCGGTCGGCGGTCGTCCGGTTCGGCCCGGCGGTGTGGAAGCAGCTGGCCGCGTGGAAGCTGACCTCGCCCACCGCGAACGGCCCGTCCTCGACCTGAACGGCATGTGCGCGAAAGATTTCCGACACCCCGCGGTCGTAGGACGTGCCGTGCTTGTCGAATTCCAGACCTGCGACCAACTCTCCGACCTCGGTGCCCCGGGCGAAGGCCAGCGGCCCCATCTCGCGCGGGGTGGGCTGCAGCGGGATCCAGGCCGTCAGCACGTCGGGGGAGTCCAGCGGAAAGTGATGGGCGTCGTGGTGCCACGGGGTGCGTCCCGCGCCGGGTTGCTTCGACAGTGCGTTGTCGTGGTACACCCGCACCTGATCCGCGTCGAGCAGGGCCGCTCCGATGCCGCCGATGCGCGGCGACAGGACCGCTGCGCGAATCAGGTCGTCATCCAGCCACATCATCTCGCGACTCTGAAAACCGACTGCGGGATCGACTGCGTCATCGAGCAATTCGCGCAAGCGGGACCGCAGCCGCTCCACGGTGCCGGGGGTCAACACGCCGGGCAACTTGATGAACGCGTCAGCCTGGAACTGCCGGATGTGGGCGTCGGTGATCGGGTACGGGTCGGCGAGTTCCGCGGCGACCTCGTCGTCGGACGGCAGCGGACCCGGATCGTGCGGCGGAGGATCGACAAGGGGGCCGTCGGGCACAGGGCCGTCGGCCAGAGACATGTACCAGTCCCACCACTGGTCGTTGCCGCGATCCCACTCGACGGCAACGTGGGACGCAGTGCCCGCAGCGGTGGACTCGGACAGGTGCGGATTGCGAATCATGGCTGCTGCCAGGTGATCAGGTGCGCTTCGTGCTGAAACGCATAGGCGCCGTCGGTGTCCCGGCAGTCGGCCAGGTACTGCCCGAGCACGTCGCTGGCCTCCATCTGATCCAGCGATACCGCGTCGTCGAACGCGCAGCGCTGCAGGAACCCCTCGGCGACCGCGCGATCCGACGTCCCCGTGCGGTAGTGCAGCACCTGGACCTCGATCGGCGCGCCTGCCGCACGAAGGGCGGACGCAACACCCTCGGCGTCGGTGTAGGGAGTGGCGTCGGGCGCGAACGAGGCGCGGTAGGCGTCGTAGAAGGTCAGGTAGTGCGACCGCGACGAGGCGTGGGCGACGGCTCCGAACCCGCCGGGACGGAGGGCGCCGACCATCCTGGCGACGCCGGTGCCCAACTCGGCAGGAGGCAGCGCGTACAGCGCATGCGTGGCCCAGGCGACGTCGTATCCGGTGCCGACGAAGTCCTGCAGGAACACCTCGTGCTCACCCGCGGCGACGAACGGTGGCGCGAGCGCCTGCCGCGCCTCGGCGATGCTGAAGGCGGAGGGATCGAGCAGATCGACCTCGACGACGGGTTGCGCGGGCAGTCCCCCAGCGAGCAGTGCCGCCGGGAACTTCCCGCTCCCGCACGCCACGTCGAGCAGTCGCACCGAACCGTCGACGGCGTGCTCGGCCAGGTCGGCGTCCCACTGCCGGGCGGCGGCGAGTTGCCGGTAGTCCTCCGTGGCCAGCGCATAAAAGGCCTGCATCTCCGATCGGCCGGCTTCGCTCCAGTGGTCCAGGCTGCGCTGGGCGGTATCGGATCGGCTCATCGCTCAACCCAACCACGGATCCCGAGGGCCGATTCTTACGCAACGGTGTCGGCTTACTCCCAAAAGCCGTATGCAGGCAATTTCGGGGCACACTGGCGTCAGTGACAGTGATGGGTCCGCCCCTGGCCCTCGAAGGACTGAGGGAGCAGATGCTCGACCGGCCGGACCTGCCGGCATTGACACCCGAGCGGTACGCGCACACCCACGCCCTGTACGAGGCGGCCAGCGATCAGCGGCCGCGACTGCAGTCCTGGCTGGCCACCGCGCTGCCCCCGATGCTTGCGCAGAGCGATCCGGTACGGGTCGTCGGCGTCGGCGTGGGTGACGGCAGTGTTGATGCGCCGCTGGCAGCCGCGCTCACCGCGGGCGGACGACGCGTGCGCTACACCGGGGTCGAACCGCACGCACCGTCGGCGGCGGATTTTGCCGCGAGGCTGACCGCAGTGGACGCGGGGACGCTGACGCCGACCGTCGTCATCGGAGAGTTCGCCGACCACGAGGGCGGTCAGCCTGCCGATCTGGTGCACTTCGTCCATTCGCTCTACTACGTCGCCGACCTGTCGGCGGCGTTGGATCACGCACTGAGCATGGTCAAGCCCGGTGGTCTGCTGCTGGCCGCGATCGCGCCGCTCGAGCCGCTGTGCGTGCTGACCGAGATGCTGTGCCCGTGGGCCGGGCTGAAACCGTGGTTCGCCGAGGACGTCCGGTCCGAACTCGGGCTTCGCGGGCTGTCTCCGCGCACCGAGACCCTGGTCGGACACCTCGATGCCCGCGATGCGCTCAGTGATCCGCTCGGACGCGGCGAGGCGGTGCTGGACTTCCTCATCGGTGCTCGTTCGCGAGCGCTACGACCCGACGCCCGCGGGCGGCTACTCGACTACCTGCACGACATCTCGTTGGCCGGCCGCCCCGGCATCCTGCCCCACCCCGTCGATCTCCTGCTCACTCGGGTTCCCTGACGCGAGTCTGCGCCGCGTCCACGCCTGACGCCTGACGTACCGTCGAGTGCCGGAGGTGGACGGGAGGGTGCAGGTGTGGCGGCGTGACACTGCCTCCCAGGGCGTAACCAAGCTGGACCGACTTGTTGCGGCGACTCCGGACTCGCGTGATCGGGTGGTCGACGCCACCCGCGCGGTGTGCATCGTGGTGGTCGTGCTGTGGCACTGGACGTTGTCAGTGACCCATCGCACCGCCGACGGCAGCTTGGCGATGCCCAATCCGATCCACGTGGTGCCGGGCAGCTGGGCCGCGACCTGGGTGCTGCAGGTGATGCCGCTGTTCTTCGTGGTCGGCGGGTACGCCAATCTGGCGGCTTTCGAGCGGGCTCGGGCGCTGGGAACCACAGCCGGACAGTTCGTCGGCGACCGGCTGCGCCGAGTGCTCTGGCCCACCGCTGCGTGGGCCGTCGTCTGGCTGGGAAGCGAAATCTTCGCGGCAGCTCTCGTGGCTGAGCACCGTTCGATGTGGCAGTGGTTTCCCGGCTATCTCATTCCGCTGTGGTTTGTCGGTGTCTACACGGTGCTGATCGTGCTGGTACCGGCTACCGCAATGCTGCACGCGCGCGCCGGCAAGTCGGTGCTGGCCTTGCTGGTGGCGCTGATCGTCGGCGGGATGGCCCTGGATCGCGGCGCCGGCCTGGAATGGGCCGGATGGGTCACCGCAGCGCTGGTGTGGTTGTTCTGTCACCAACTCGGCTACGCGTGGCGCAGTTGGCAACTCGGGCGGTGGCCGCTGATCTCCCGCGTGGCGGTTGCCGGAGCGGGGCTGACCGCGCTGATGGGATTGATGGCCGCAGGTTTCCCTCGGTCGATGGTGGCCACCGTGGGAGCCGCCGAATCGAACATCTTCCCGACCAACGCCGCCATCGCGGCGTTGGCGGTGTTCCAGCTGGGGCTGCTCATTCTCATCACGCCGGCCGCAGAGCGGCTGCTACGACGGCCCGCGTGGTGGAAGCCGGTGGTGGCTCTCAATGCGGTCGCGATGACGGTGTTCGTCTGGCACATGACCGCCTACCTGGCGGTGGTGTGGCTCTACGAGCGGACGGGGGCCACGTTGCCGGCCGAGCCGAGCGGCGCTTGGTGGGCACAGCGTGGGCTGTGGCTCGTCGCCCCGCTCGTGGTCCTGGTCGTGTTGATCGCCGTATTCGCCCGCGTGGAGTTCGCCGCCCGGCGTCCTAACGAGAACCGCGCGCCATCGAGGTCCACCCGGAGCTGATCAGGGTGGTGAGGTCGTCCACCCATGCCGCGTCCAGCGGGGCATCGTGGCGCACGATGATGCGGAAGATCGCGCTGCCGACAACGACTTCCGCGAGCAACGGCAGGGTGCCATCGTCGCTCGGCAGGCCGGGCGTCCGGTCGATCCGGGTCCGGAAGCTGGCCAGGCTTTCGGCGAAACGAGACGTCATTCTGCTGTGCACGTCCGGATCAGCGACGGTGTCGGCGATCAACGCGGGAAGAGCGATGCGGACCTCGGGCCGGTCGAACATGGTGCGCGTCGCCTCCACCAGTGCACGGATGTCCTCCACGACGTCACCGGACGCACTGGGCATGGCCGTGACCTCAGCGGGCAGTATCGCCTCGTGAACGAGTTGCGCCTTGCCCGACCAGCGTCGGTAGATGGCGGCGGTGGTGGTGCCGGCGCGAGTTGCGATCGCAGACAGCGACAGCGCCGGATAGCCCGTCTCCAGTAACAGTTCGCGGGTGGCTTGAATGATCGCTCTGTCGATCTTGCTGTCGCGCGGTCGCCCCGCTGACGTTCGGACTGGCCCCTTGTCTTCCACGGACCGATCTGTTCTCATAATTACAATATAGCTCGCATCGTATCGTTATGGGAGAGTGTCTGTGTTCTTGAGTCCGCTGGACGAGTACCCGATCCATCAGGCGCCGGTGCCGATCAGCGCCCCGGTGACCTCGGATCGCAACTTCTACGATCGGTCGTACTTCAATGTCCTTGACCGCGAGGGCCGCTTCATGGCGCTGACCGGTATCGGGTACTACCCCCGGCTGGGCGTCAAGGACGCCTACATGGTCATCCGGCGAGGAGACACTCAGACCGCCGTCCGTTTCAGCGACGCGATAGACGGAGACCGTCTCCATCAGAACGTGAACGGATATCGACTCGACGTCGTCGAGCCTTTGCAGGAACTGCATCTGACCGTCGCGGAAACCGAGGGTGTGTCGGCCGATCTGAGGTGGCGTGGCCTGTTCTCCTCTGCTCTGGAGCATCCGCATCAGATGCACTCGGAACGACGGGTGACGTTGCAGGCGTGCCGTTTTGCCCAGCTGGGTACCTGGGAGGGCTGGATCGACGTCGATGGGGACCGCCTGAATGTCGATCCGTCCACCTCAGTGAGCAGTCGCGACCGCTCTTGGGGTATCCGTCCCGTCGGTGAGGCAGAGCCGGCAGGCCGGCCCGACACCGCCTTCGGCGGAATGTGGTGGCTGTATCTACCGCTGGCGTTCGATGACCACCAGCTCTTCCTGATCATTCAGGAGGACCCCGACGGCCATCGCAGCCTCTACGACTGCACCCGACGTTGGCGAGACGGCAGGGTCGAACAGCTCGACGGCGTGCGGGCGACCATCCACTACACGCCCGGGACCAGGATCCCCTACGGCGCGCACATCGAGATGATGACGCGATCCGGGAGCCGGCTGCAGCTCGACGTCGAATCGAAGCTGTTCGCGCCCATCGCCTTTGGGTCCGGATACGGCGGCGACTCCTCGTGGATGCACGGTACGTGGAAGGGCGGGCCGTTCTCTGAACGCGTCTCCTACGATCTGACCGATCCCGAGGTTCTCGCGCGAGCACCTTTCAGCCTGATCGACCACGTCGGTCACGCCGTCTGCACCGAGTCCGACGGCAGCACACAGCAGGGCGTCGGACTGTTCGAGCATGCCGTCATCGGGCCGCACCATCCATCGGGTTTCGCCGACTGGACCGACGTCCCGTCGGAGGCGACATCGTGAAGGTCATGACGGCCTTGTTCGGCCCCACAGATGCGGTCGAACGGGCGGCGCTCCTTCGGGAAGCGGGAGCTTCCGGGGTGTTCACGTTCGAGGGCCCACGGGAGGTCTTCACTCCGCTGGTTCTGGCGTCGACCGTCAGGGGCCTGGACCTGATGACCAATGTGGCTATCGCGTTTCCGCGCAACCCGATACAGCTGGCCCACGAGGCAAACGATCTGCAGGAGATCTCCGAGGGGCGTTTCATTCTCGGCCTCGGCACCCAGATCCGCGCGCAGATCGAGAAGCGCTATGGTGCGGAGTTCGACCGCCCGGTGGGGCGGATCAAAGAAATGGTCGGCGCGCTGCGGGCGATCTTCGCAGCCTGGAACGACGGCGAGCGACTCGACTTCCGTGGCGAGTTCTACCGGCACACACTGATGACGCCGACGTTCAATCCGGGCCCGAATCCCTATGGGCCGCCGCCGATCTACCTCGGAGCGCTGGGTCCGCAGATGACCCGGGCAACCGCCGAAGTCGCCGACGGACTACTCGTGATGCCATTCGGGTCGAAGAAGTTCCTGCACGAGAAGACCATGCCTGCGGTCCGCGCGGGACTGGCGGCTGCAGGACGAGACGCCGGCGATTTGGCGGTGGTGCCCGAGATCATCGTGTCGGTGGGTGAGGATCACACGTCGACCCGGATGCTGCTGGCGTTCTACGGCTCCACACCTGCCTACCGTCCGGTGCTGGACGCGCATGGCTGGGGCGACCTGCAGCCCGAACTCAACGCCATGTCCAAGCAGGGACGGTGGCAGGAAATGGCCACACTGATCGACGACGAGGTGCTCCACACGATCGCCGCCTGCGGCACCCCGGCCGAGGTGGCCGCGCACATCCGAGACCGAGTGGACGGCGTATCGGACCGCATCTGCCTCTATCAACCCGGGCCGATCGCCGTGGACGCGCTGGCTGAGATCATCGACGCGTTGGGCTGACGATGCAGACCACACCGATCGAGTTCGCCGAGGTCGTCGACGACCGGTACGGCGGAAAGGCGCTGGGGCTGGCCGAGTTGACGCGGCTCGGGCTCTCCGTCCCCACGGGTTTCGTGATCGCGGAAGCCACTCCGATGCCGCTCCCTGACGCGGTCACGGACCGCTTCACCAAGGTGCAGTCGCCGGTCGCCGTCAGATCCTCGGCTACCGGAGAGGATGGCGCCGAGCAGTCGTTCGCCGGGCAGTACGACACCGTGCTCGGTGTCGATTCGCTGGAGGGCTTTGTAGCCGCCGTGCAGCAATGCGTCGACTCTGCCGGGTCCGAACGCGCCTCCTCCTACGCCGGCCAGGATGACGGGGGCGCCGCCACTGCCGCGATGCATGTGGTCGTCCAACAGATGGTCGACGCGCGTGCCGCCGGAGTGGTGTTCACCGCCGACCCGACGACCGGTCGGCGGGATCTGATGGTGATCGATGCCATCGCTGGACTGGGCGAGGCGCTCGTCGACGGATCCGCAGTCTCCGACCACCTCGTGCTGACGTCTGACGGCACCCAGGCCGTGTGCGAGGTCGGTGACGTCCCTGTGCTGTCCGACGCGGACGTCGACAGCATCCGTGCCGGAGCACTCGTAGCCGCGCAACACTGGCGCAGGCCGATGGACCTCGAATGGGCGATCGACCAGGCCGGGAAACTGTGGTGGTTGCAGGCCCGGCCGATCACCACACTGCCCGGGGATCTCAACGAGATGGACACCCCGGTGGCCGGACCCAGGCATGTCTACACCCGGTGCAACATCGGCGAGATGATGCCGGGGGCATTCTGTCCGCTCACCGCGTCGGTATCGGGACATGCGATCGACTACGCGATGCAGATGACGCAGGTGGTGGCGCGGGCGCAGGAACGCTACGACCGACAGTGGCTGCAAGTCGGTTACTTCTACGGGCACATGTTCCTGAACATGACCGAAGGGACGGCGCTGAGTTCGGGGATTCTCGGAAATTCGTTGGAGCAGTTCTCCATGTCGATCTGCGGTCGGGTGATAGACGAGCTCGAGGCCAAGCCCCCCAAACCCTTTGTGCCCAAACTGATCAACACGGTGCGGCTCACCTCGCATGCGCTGTCCGCCGGGCCGGCGATCCGGCGGCTCGGCGAACGGATTGCCGGGTTCCCCATCCCCACCAGTCGCAACGCCGAACATGTGCTGCAGCAACTCGAGTCCGGCGTCGACCTGTATTGCTATGTCACGCTGGTCCACGTGCGGTCCTCGTCACGAGCCGCGGTCGGCGCGAACGTGCTGGAGAGCTACTTGGTTCGCAGCGCGGTCAAGAACGGTCGCGACGAGAGCGAGGGCCAGGCGGAGGCCGCCCGGCTCATGGCGGGTGCTGCTGACGTCGAGAGTGCTGTCATGGTCGACGAACTGTATGCGGTCGTGCGGGAGATCGCCGCCGACGACACCACCGCGGAGCTGTTCCTCGCTGCCGCACCGCAGGATGCGCTGGCCCGCTTGCGGAACACCGGCGGTGCCGGCGCAGACGCGCTGCGGCAGTTTCTGATTCGACACGGACACCGCGGATACCGCGAACTGTGCATGCGTGACCCCGCATGGGCCGAGGACGCCGAGGGACTCGGATCGATGATGCAGGTCATGTTGCAGTCGGTGCGCGATTCCACCGGGGAGCGTCCGACTCGCACACGTGTGGAAGCGCCCGGTTCGAGGACGGTGAGGCTGCTTGCGCGACTCGCCCAGGGGGGAGCACGCGGGCGGGAGGAAACCAAGTCGAAGATGGCCCTGATGGCGCACCGACTCAAGCTCGGATACCGCCATCTGGGTGACGTGCTGGCCGACGCCGGGCGCCTCCCCGATGCCGATCTGGTCTTCTTCTTCGACCGCTCGGAACTGCCTCGGGTGGTGGGTGATGGTGATATCGCAGACCTCGTGCAGTCTGCGCAGCAGCGCCGCGATGCGCTCGATTTCCAGCAGTCACTGGAATTCGAGGACGTCTCCGTCGGACGGCCCGCACCCATCATTGCCCGACCCGCCGGGACGGTCACCGATGACCAGATCCTGGGCCGACCGGCGAGCCGGGGGATAGCGGAAGGCACTGTACGCGTGGCGAAGTCGATCCAGGATGCGCGGCGAGTGCAGCGTGGCGAGATTCTGGTCGCACCCGTCACCGATGTGGGCTGGACACCGTACTTCACCGTGATCGCCGCACTGGTCACCGACATCGGTAGCTCGGTCTCGCACGGGGCGGTGGTGGCGCGGGAGTACGGGCTCCCCTGCGTCGTCAACACGCTGGTGGCCACCCAGGTGCTCAAGACAGGCGATCGCGTCAGGGTCGACGGCGACCGAGGGCTGATCACTCGACTGGCACCGGTCAGTGGTGGAGACCGCTAGATGGACCGGATGGATGCCGCCGGCCAAGCGAGCTGGCACCGCAGGACGAGCGGCGACGCCCTAGCAGCTGCAACCGTCAGATGTTCTCGAGTTTCTTCGCGGCGACCGCGTTGAGCTCCTCGGAGCTGGCGCTGAGAAGGTCCTTGGACTCGCGGGAGTCCTCGTCGGCGAGGACCTCGAACGGACCGATGGCGACGCCGTCGTAACCCTGTTCCACCACGCTCGCCGCGGTGACCTTCGGCATGTCCAGATGCGCCGCCATCGCCGTAGCTCATCACGGCAGTGTCCTGGGGCATCGACCGCTTCGGGGATGGCCCCGAGCAGGCTCGTCAACGCGTGATGTTGGCTACCGCCGGTGTGTTCCACAGTGGTGGTCAGCAGAGCTGATCGCTGGGCACGAAGTGTAGCCACGGCCGCCGTGGCGTCGATGGAATCATCTCCCCGGATCTGCTGTTAGACGGGACATCGGTGGAACTTCCACCCGCGAAGCAGATTTGAAGAGGGACGAGGCGATCTTGATGAAGAAGAACATGGGACTGGCTGGCATTGTCGGCGCCGCGTTGTTCGCAACCGTGATCGGTGTTGCCGGTCCTGCCCAGGCGGACAGGAATGGTTATGGGTTCAACGGGGGCGACGACGACTACGGCTACGGATACAACTTCGGCTCGAGGCGTGATCGCAGCAACAACCCCTGGCTGGATCAGCTTTACCCGTCAGTGAGGGTGCCGCAGGTTGACACCTCCGTGCGCAACTGATCGTCAGTCGTGAGACGAGGGCGTCCGCATTTGCGGGCGCCCTCAATACATCGGACTGGCACCCAGGTAGTCGCGACAGGCGATCGCGTCAGGGTCGACGGTGACCGGGGGCTGGTCGCTCGAGTCGGCTGACCCTCGCTTGTCGGACCTGTCTGTGATGATGGTGTCATGTCCTCGGCTGCACCGTGTTTCATCCCCAGCCCGCCCCGGGGGGCGCGGCTGGAGGTGTTGTTCGAGGAACTGTCCGAGCTGGCCGGGCAACGCAATGCGATCGACGGGCGCATCGTCGATATCGTCGCCGAGATCGACCGCGACGGGCTGTGGGCGACTACCGGCGCCAAAACGGTGAGCGCGCTGGTGGCCTGGAAACTGGGCACCACCCCGCACAACGCCGAGACCCTGGTCACCGTCGCCGAACGGGTCGAGCAGTTCCCGCGCTGCCTCGACGCGCTCCGGGAGGGTCGGTTCTCCCTCGATCAGGTCGGGGTCATCGCCGAACGCGCCGCCGACGGCTCCGACGACCACTACGCGGTGCTGACCGAAAGTGCCACGGTCTCCCAGCTGCGGATCGCGACCAAGGCCGAACCGCGCCCCGAACCCGACCCCCCACCGGAACCCGAAGCCGATTCTGAGTTCGATTGTGAGCCCGAACCGCAGCGCCCGCCCGAACCCGAACGGTCGATCAGCAAAACCAGCGACGACACCTACACCTACTGGCGGATCAAAGTGCCGCACGCCGAAGCGGCGACCGTCGACGCCGCGCTGGGCTCGCAGCTCGACGGGTTGGTCGCCGACTGGAAAGCCGCCCACGGATCGAGTGGCGACGACACCGGCGAACCCGTCTCCGAGCAGGCGGCGCCGTTCCCGAGCACGATCGATGCATTTATGAGTCTGGTCGAGGCCGGCTGGGACGCCGAGGTGGCCCGCCGCCCGCACGGGCAGCGCACCACCGCGGTGATCCACGTCGACGCCGACTCTCATGTCGCCGCCCTGCACCTGGGGCCGCTGCTGTCTGAGGAGGACCGCCGATTCCTGCTGTGCGATGCGACCTGCGAGGTCTGGTTCGAACGCCACGTCCAGGTGATTGGTGCCGGGCGGGCCACCCGCACGGTGAACCGGCGGTTGCGTCGGGCGCTGGAACACCGCGACCGCTGCTGCGTGGTCCCTGGGTGCGGGGCGACCCGCGGTCTGCATGCCCACCACCTGCGGCATTGGGAGGACGGCGGTCTCACCGAACTGTGCAACCCGGCGTTGGTCTGCCCGTACCATCACCGCGCCCATCACCGCGGCCTGATCACCATCACCGGACCCGCCGACCGCCTGGTCGTCACCGACCACACCGGTCAACCACTGACCAACCGCTCGCTGGCCCGACCACCCACCACACCCCCACCAGCGGTGAACCCCTACCCCGGACCGACCGGCGAACGCGCCCAATGGAAGTGGTACCACCCCTACCAACCCGAGCCACCACCAGCCACCGACATAGCCAGTTAGTTCATTGGCCTAGTCGGCCTTGGCTTGTGCTCGGCGAGCCTCATGCAGCCGGGCGCGGATGTCGTCGGGGGTGTAGGCATTGCGACGCCGCTGATCGCGTGGACGGAATCAATGCCCTTGATCGCCTGTTACACGCGGTGTCGCTGGAGTTTCACCCGTCGGCGTAGCGGTAAGAGGGAAGAGGCGAGTTCGATGAAGAAATTCGGATTGGTAGGCGTTGTAGCCGGAGCATTGTCCGTGGCCGTGATCGGGTTCTCCGCTCCGGCGCAGGCTGACGACAACGGTTACGTGTTCGGTGGCAACAACAGTGACTACGGTTTCGGATATGGATACGGTCGTGATCACCGCAACAACCCCTGGCTGGACAAGATCTACCCGTCGGTGAAGGTGCCGCAGGTCGACACATCCGTGCGCAACTGATCAGCCAGGATTCAGAATCGATTGTGCGCCAGCGTAGAACGTCGGGAGAGCGGAGCCAGGCTGAGCAGCGTCGCTGACGTCGTCGCAGAACAGCACGCGTGCGGCGCCCGATCCCTGCGTCTGTTGTAGATCGCGCACTTTGATTCGCGTTCCGCTCGCTTGGGTGGGGCCCGCTCCGGCCGGGTAGCGCTAGCCCCCACACGTTCCTCAGTCGGAGCCAGTAGAAGTGCGCCCCTGACCCAAGCGTCATCAAATGACCACCCTCGGGGTGCGCGGCTTCACCGCGCTGCCGGTTACATTACGAGCGTGCCGCAGCCCGAACGATTTCCACGATCATGCTGACGCGTGAAGCCTGATCCATGCCCGCAGAGATAGCCGTTCAGTTCTTCCTCGCGCTGGCCGTCATCCTCGGGACGTGCCGGCTTGCCGGGCTGGCCGCGCAACGCGTCGGTCAACCACAAGTCGTCGGCGAGATGATCGCCGGCGTCGTTCTCGGGCCCTCCCTGCTGGGGCGGATAGCGCCTGACCTGCAGGATGCGCTGTTCCCGTCGGGCGCGTCGAACGTGGTGCTCTACACCACGGCGCAGATCGGCCTGGTGCTCTACATGTTCATCATCGGACTCAACTTCGACGTCGGCCACATCAAACAGCGCGCAGGTATCACGGTTGCCGTCTCGGCGGCAGGAACCTTCGCGCCGATGGCTCTAGGGGCGCTCGTGGCCGTGCCGATGCTGTCGGGCGGGGACTTCTTCGGCCCGGACGTCCCCCTCATTCTGGCGATGTTGTTCCTCGGCGCAGCCATCGCCATCACCGCGTTTCCCATGCTCGCTCGGATCATCTTCGAAAAAGGCCTCAGCGGAACACCTCTGGGCACCCTTGCGCTGGCGTGTGGCGCCAGCGGCGACGCCATCGCCTGGTGTGTTCTGGCCGTCGTGTTGGCCGTGCACCAAGGTAGTCCGGCAACGGCGGTCACCGCGATCGGCGGCGGCCTTGTCTACACCCTGCTGCTGCTGACGATCGGACGGCGCGCTCTAGGTGCTCTCGACAGAATGTCCGAAGATCGCAGGGTCATTCCGCCGTCGGTGTTGAGCGCGGTCCTGATGTTGCTCATGGTGTGCGCCTGGTACACGGAGACCATCGGAATCCACGCGATCTTCGGTGCATTCCTCCTGGGCGTCGCCATGCCATCCGGTTTCTTCGCCACACGCCTCACCGACACCATCGAACCGGTCACCACGACGTTCCTGTTGCCGTTGTTCTTCGTCTACTCGGGCCTCAACACACAAATCGGTTTGGTGAATACCCCGGCACTCTGGGCCGCCACTGCGGGCTTACTCGTCGTCGCGATCGCGGGAAAGGGAATCGCGTGCACCGTAGCGGCCCGGTTGAGCAAATTACCGATGCGCGAATCCGTCGCGCTCGGCGCATTGATGAATGCGCGCGGTCTGATCGAACTGATCCTGTTGAATATCGGGCTTCAAGCGGGCATCATCACTCCGACACTTTTCACCATTCTGGTGCTGGTGGCCATTGTCACCACGCTGATGGCTTCACCGATATTCGAATTTTTCTACGGCCGCCACCGAGTGCCGGCGAACCCGTCGCCGGGAAGCGACGGCGGGACGTCCTCCAGCGGCCCGCCACCTCGGTGAACCCCCCTTTTCACCGCTGGCAGGGACCTCGCCGCGTGTAACGTTGCCCTCGCTGCGACACTCCTCCAGCCCATCTCCGGAAAGGGAAGCGCATGGACACGCGAGTGCAACTTTCGCAACTGAACGCCGAGGCGCGAGAGGCATTGGCCCGCAGAATCCGGAGCCAGCTCGCGGCAACCGAGACACCGGAGATGAATCACGAGGTCGTGATCGTCGGGGGCGGTGCGGCGGCTCTCACCCTCGCTCTCGAGCTCCGCAGTGAGCGACCCAGCACCAGGATCCTGATCATCGAACCGATCGCTCATCCGGTGCCGGAAGTCACCCACACGGTCGGAGAATCGACTGTCGAAGTATCGGCGCACTACTTCCGGGAGCGGCTCGGTTTGGGCGATCACTTGAGCACGTCACAGATTCGTAAGATGGGCTTGCGGATGTTCTTTTCACACGACGGAAACACCGATATCGCACAGCGAATGGAAATCGGCGGTTCGCGCTTCGTTCCCCAGCCGACCTATCAAATTGATCGCGGCAGACTGGAGAACGAACTCACTCGCCGCTGCATTTCCGGCGGCGTGGAGATAGCGACCGGTCGGGTGCGGTCAGTGGAATTCGGTAGCGGAAAAGAGCCGCACACCATTTCTTTCCAGAACGGTGACAAACTCACGCAAACGACGGCGCGGTGGGTGGTCGATGCGTCAGGCCGGAACCGCGTGCTGCCCCGGCAGTTGGACCTCAAGCGCGCCAACGAGCACCACTGCAACGCGGCGTGGCTGCGTGTTGCCACGGAGATCGACATCGGTCGATGGAGTGATGACCCCACATGGCAGCAGCGCCTCGTCGAGGGCGAACGTGCGATGTCCACCAACCATCTGATGGGCGACGGTTACTGGGTGTGGTTGATCCGATTGGCCTCTGGCGCCACCAGCGTCGGTATCGTCGCCGATCCGGCGGTGCACCCGTTCGACACATTCAACACACCCGACACCTTCAAGGCATGGCTTCGGGAGCACGAACCGCAATGTGCTGCAGTGCTGGCCGAGCACGACCACCTGATCAGGGACTTCCGGGTCATGAAGAAGTACAGCCACGGCGTGACGAAGATATTCGACGGCAACGACCGATGGTGCCTGACCGGCGACGCCGGAGTTTTCCTGGACCCGCTGTATTCCTCCGGACTGGACCTTGTGGCGATCGGCAATGGCCTGATCACAGACATGATCACCCGCGATCTCGACGGCGAGGAAGTCGTCGCACGATCGCAGATCAGCGACACGCTGTTCCGCTCGCTCACCGACATGTGGCTCGCCATCTACCAGGACCAGTACAGGCTGATGGGCGCCCCGACGGTGATGTCGGCGAAGGTCGTCTGGGACATCGCGTTCTACTGGGGGTTCGTCGGGCTGCTCTACATGAATGACCGATTCGCGCGCGTCGCCGACGACCCCGAGTTCGTCCCCCACCTGGAAGGGCTCATCGCACTGAGCAATCGGGTCCAGAAGTTCTTCCGGCAGTGGGCGGCAGTGGAGGAGGGGCCTTCTTCGGTTCCTTTCCTCGACTTGTATGCGCCACTGAATTTCATGGAGACGCTGCACATCGCGATGATGAAACCGACTCCGAACTTCAACGAGGTGTTCGAGACCAATGCGCAGCTGCTCCGCCAGCTCGCGGGTCAACTCGTCGAAACGGTGCTCGCCGAAAAATCCTCGATGTTCGGAGACGACGACGTCATGCGGCAGGTTCAGGCGTGGCAGCAGGATTCGCTGCTGCGCGAGATGCGTTCGGTCTATCGCCGTGAGCAGGAGATCAATCCCGTCAGCGACGGCTGGATCATCACCACCGCGCCGGCGCTGCAGCCGAGTTGACACCGACTCACCCGCGACGGCATCGATCGACGAACAAAGAACGGACTGCAGCCGGTGATCAACCCCGGTTGTGAGGGTAGAGGATGAACATGCTCACTGAAGACAGCTATCATGCGCCGTTGGCGATCGTCGGCATCGGATGTCGGTTCCCCGGCGGAGCCGACTCCGCGAAGAGCTTCTGGGACCTGCTGTGCAGTGAGACCGACGCCACCTGCGTCGTGCCCGAAACACGCTGGCATGCTGGGCGATACCACGATCCGAATCCGACGAAGATCGGCAAGATCGTCACCCGTCGCGGCGGATTTCTCAGTGACGTCGATCAATTCGATCCTCAGTTCTTCGGTATCTCCCCGCGTGAGGCGCACACCCTCGACCCGCAGCAGCGTCTGCTGCTGCAGGCCACATGGGAGGCTTTCGAAGACGCGGGGATACCCGCCGATGCCCTCGCGGGTACCGACGTCGGGGTGTTCGTCGGCGGCTTCACCCTGGACTATCAACTGCTCCAGAATCAGGGCCGCACCAGTCGATACCGGTTCAAGTCGCATTCGGCGACCGGGATGATGATGACGATGCTGGCCAACCGGCTGTCGTATGCATTCGACCTCCGCGGGCCCAGCATGACGATCGACACCGCGTGTTCCAGCTCGCTGGTGGCGGTACACCTTGCGGCGCAGAGCATCTGGACCGGCGAGTGTGATCTCGCCCTGGCCGGCGGCGTGAACCTGATGCTCGGTCCCAACACCGCCATCGCCGAGTCGAGAAGCGGCTTCCTCAGCCCGGAGGGACGTTCCAAGGCCTTCGACGATTCCGCCGACGGCTACGCGCGTGGAGAAGGCGGCGCGATCGTCATCATCAAGCCTCTCGATCAGGCGCTGCGTGACGGCGACGAGATCTACGCGCAGATACTCGGCACAGCGGTGTCCCAGGACGGCCACACCGACGGCATCACGGTGCCCAGCGAGGACGCGCAAGAAGCGGCGATCACGACAGCGCTCCGACGTGCGGGTGTCGAGCCCGCCGAGATCGGATATGTCGAAGCGCACGGCACCGGAACACCCGTCGGCGATCCCATCGAGATGCGGGCGCTGGCGAAAGCGCTTGCTCCGGGCCGGTCCGCGACGGACCCGCTTCTGATCGGGTCGGTGAAGACGAACATCGGCCACCTGGAGGCCGGCGCCGGCGTAGCCGGTCTGATCAAGGCGGCGCTGGTGCTCAAGCACAGCTACATCCCCGCCAATCTCCATCTGAAAACACCGACCCGGCATGTCTCTCTCACCGAACTCCACATGGACATCGCCGGGACGGGACGGCCGTTTCCCGACTGCGACCGCCGACTTGCGGGGGTCAACTCCTTCGGGTTCGGCGGCACCAACGCCCATGTGGTGCTCGCCGAGCCCCCGGCCCCGGTCGAGGTCTCAGACGACGAACAACCGCTTCCGCTTGCGGTTCTGCCGATTTCGGCGCGCAGCGACGAAGCACTGGTCGCGGTCGCTGGGCGGTTGGCCGAACATCTCGCCGCGCATCCGGAGATCACGCTGCCGGATCTGAGCTACACCCTCGGCCGCCGACGCTCGCATCTCAATCACCGACAGGCGTTGATCGCCGACAGCGTCACCGATGTGCGGGAGCAGCTCCAGGCCCTCGCCGACGGCGCGCAGATATCGGCGGCCCGCACCGGATCGGTCGCGCCCAAACTCGCTTTCGTCTGCACCGGCATGGGTCCCCAATGGTGGCGGATGTGCCGGGATCTGCTGGACACCTCGCCTGTTTTCGCCGACAGCATCACACGCAGCGACCGGGAGCTGTCCCGCTACGCCGACTGGTCTCTGCTCGACGAGCTCCGACGTGACGAAAACAGTTCCCGCATGGACGAAACGGAGATTGCGCAACCCGCCAACTTCGCCATCCAGATCGCACTGGCCGAGCAACTCGCGCACTACGGGATCACCCCGGATGCGGTGGTCGGCCACAGCGCCGGCGAAGTGGCCGCCCATCATCTGGCCGGGCTGCTCACCTTCGAGCAGGCGATCGAGGTGATCTACCACCGAAGCCGGCTGCAGCAGCGCACCAGCGGCCAGGGTCGGATGCTCGCGGTCGGCCTCGACGCCGAATCGCTGATGCGGGCATTGGACGAGAAGGTCAGCGATGAGTTCGGGCAACGGGTTTCAGTGGCTGCGATCAACAGCCCGTCAGCGGTGACCGTCGCCGGCGACGGCGACGTCCTCGAGGACATTGCGCGGCAATTGGACGAAGCCGAGATCTTCAACCGGTATCTGTCCGGGAAGGTGCCCTACCACACCCACTACATGGACGCGGTGAAGGACGATCTCGTCAGTGCCTTCGAAGGCCTGTCGTCTGCCACGGCGGTGCTTCCGCTCTACTCGACAGTGACCGGCGAACGGTTGGACGGATACACCGCCGGCGCCGCCTACTGGTGGCAGAACACCCGCGCCACCGTGCTCTTCGAACCGGCGATCCGGCGAATGATCGATGACGGATTCACCCACTTCGTCGAACTCGGGCCCCATCCGGTGCTCGCCGCGTCGATCTTCGAAACCGCTGGAACACAGCGCGTTTCCGTCACGGCTACGCAACGTCGTGATCACGGCGCGCGGCGGACACTGCTGAACTGTGTCGGCGCGCTGCATTGCCAGGGCCACGACGTCGCGTGGGACGCCGTGCAACCCAGCGTCGGTGGACGACTGCTCAAGCTCCCGTCGTACCCGTGGCAGACGAAGCGCTTCTGGAATGAAACCCAGGAAGCGACCGAGACGCTGTTCTACGACCCCGTGCACCCCCTGCTGGGTCAGTGGGTGAGCGCCGTGCATCCCACCTGGGAAGCAGAACTGAGCACCGTCCTCAACCCGTTTCTGGCCGATCACCGTATCCAGGGAAGCGTGGTCGTGCCGGGATCGGTGTACATCGAGATGGCGCTCGCAGCCGCCAAGGCGACCTACGGCTCCAATCACAGCGTGGACAACCTCGTCCTGCGTCGGGCCGTCATCCTCGACGACACCTGCGATCCCATTCTCAGGACCACACTGGACCAGGACGACGGCACGCTGGAGTTCGCTGCGTTCACGGCCACGGCCGACGGGGACATGAAGTGGACGATCACAGCGACCGCGGAACTGAACACGCTCCCGGCGGTACCCCGCCACGATGATCCGTCCGGCAGTGAGGAACAGATCACCTCGCTCAGCGGCGACGATTTCTACGCCCGCACCGCAGCAATCGGATTCGACTACGGCGACGCATTCCGATCCGTCCGGAGCGTGACCGCCGGTGAGGACTGGGCGGAGGCCGAGATCGACGTGCCCGCCGTGATCGCCGACGAACTCGACGACTTCAGCTTCCATCCGGCGCTCATCGACGGCGCCTTCCAGACGCTTTTCGGCGCGCCGTTTCTCGGGGAGGGAAAGGGTGAGGACCCGTACCTGCCGACCCGGATCGGGCACTGCGCCGTGTACGGCCCGCCCGACAAGCGCATGACTGTTCGGGTCCACGTCCTCTCGGCGACCAGGGAGGAGATCAAGAGCGACATCACGATCTCCGACCAACTCGGTAATACGCTCGCCGTCCTGGACGGCTTCACGGTGCAATCGCTGAGCGCGTCCTCGCGGATGTCGGCTGACCGCATCGACAAGGGTCTGTACGAGGTCCAGTGGTGTGAGATGGCCGATGAGGACTCGGACAGCGTGCGAGAGAACGTGGCCGAGGGATCCTCGTGGCTCGTCTTCGTCGACGCTTCGGGTACCGGCACGGCCGTCGCGGCCGAATTGCGCAGGCGCGGTCACCGTGTGCACACCGTCGGACAGCAACGCGGTGCCGCGCTCGAAGAGGTCGACGGCGGATACCTGATCGACCCACACGAGCCCGAACAGGTAGGCCGGCTCATCGCAGCCCATCTCGCCGGCGTTGGCGACCTGGCTGGCGTGGTCAACTGCTGGCCATTGGACATGTCCGGTTCCGGCACCGAGCGCTCGGCTCTCGACGCAGCGAACCACCAGATCGGGACCTTCACGCTGCTGCGTCTGGTGAAAGCCCTGGCGGAGAACGGCACCGTCAAGCCGCGACTGTTTCTCATCACCGCCAACACACAACCCGCACCCGGAAGTGAGGTGACAGAGGTCGACCAGGCCGCCCTCTGGGGCCTCGGCCGGGTCATCGGGCACCAGGAGTTCCCCGAATTGTGGGGCGGTCTCCTCGACATCGACGGTGCCGGCGCGCCCGCCTTCTATGCCGCGCGGATCTGCGAGCACCTGCTGGACGGCGGCTCCGAAGACCAGATCGCGATCCGTGGCGACACGACGTTCGTCCCGCGGCTGCGTCCGTGCGCCACCCTGACCAAACCCTTCCCGACCAAGCTCACACCCGACGCGACCTATGTCGTCACCGGTGGGGCCGGAGCGTTGGGCCGCGTCGTGGCGACCTACCTCGCGGAGCGGGGAGCGCGGCACATCACGCTGCTCGGCCGGACCGCCATCCCGCCGAGAAGCAGTTGGTCGTCGTTGACGGAACACGACAGCCATTTCGCGACAGTGTCGATGATCCAGGCGGTCGAGCGCCTCGGTGTCGACATCACCACCGCCAGTGTGGACATCACCGATGCCTCCGCGGTGGCGGACTGGCTGCGTGATCACACCCGGGACGGCGGACGGCCCGTCCGCGGACTCGTCCACGCCGCGGGATCGGTGGCCGACCAGCTTCTTGTCAACATGAGCGAAGACGACTTCGCCACGGTGTTGGCCCCGAAGGTCGCCGGCACCCGCGTGCTGCACGACACGTTCAAAGACCTGGAGTTCTTCGTGATGTTCGGATCCGCCGGGTCCACCATCGCCGCACCCGGCCAGGGGAACTACGCTGCCGCCAACGCCTTTCTCGATGTCTTCGCGGCATTCCGGCAGGCGCAGGGGCTTCCCGCACTCACCATCGGGTGGGGGCCTTGGTCGGTCGGAATGGTCGAAGAGCTCAAGCTCGAGAAGATCTACGCACAACGGGGAATCGAGCTGATCACACCCGCGGTGGGCGCACGGATCCTCGACCGGCTCATCGGACAGAGAACGCCCAGCGTCGTTGCCATCACCGCTGACTGGGGCCGCGCCCGCCAAGCCGGCCTCGGCGGACGACTGCCGTCGATGTTCTCGCAACTAGAGGTGGCCGACACGGCTTCGCAGGCCGAGGGGGTGGACACCTCGATCCTCGATGTTCTGGCGGCGACACCGGATATCGACAGGCCCGCTGTCATCGCAGAACACGTCCGGCGCATCGTTGCCGGAGTGTTCGACTGTGCGGTGGCCGACATCGAGCCCGACGACATGCTCGACGACATCGGCCTGGATTCGATGATGGCGATGGACTTCCGGGTCAGGATCAATACGATGTTCTCGATCGATCTACCGGTGCTCGAGATACTCCGAGGCGTCAGCGTGAACTCATTGTCCGATCGGGTGCTTGCCGAACTCGAGTTCATCCACAGTGATGCGCCGACGGCCACCGAGGAGCCGACGCCACCACCACCCCCCGGCGCCGATGCCGACGTGGCCCAGCTGATCGACGAGCTGTCGGACGCCGACCTTCGGGCGCTGCTGGCCGAACTCGAGGCGCAGACCGACGAGCCGGATCGGTGACTCAGCCGAATCAATCGTCGGCAGTGCATGTTCGGGGGTTGTCGAAGTCCTATGGGCAGCTGCAGGCGGTGCACGATCTGGATCTCGACGTCGGTTACGGCGAGATCTTCGCCATCCTGGGACCCAACGGGGCGGGCAAGTCGACGACGATCGAGATCCTCGAAGGCAACCGCAAACGCGACTCCGGACAGGTGCGGGTGCTGGGTGAAGATCCCGGTACCGCCGACCGCAATTGGCGGGCCAGGATCGGCATCGTCCTGCAGGAGGTCAGCGACGCCGGAATGCTCACCGTGCTCGAGACGGTGCAGATGTTCACCAGGTGCTACGGCACCGCTCGAAGTCCCGGGGAGGTTCTCGACCTGGTCGGACTCGCCTCGGTCTCGGGTTCGAGGGTGCGCACGTTGTCGGGTGGCCAGCGTCGTCGACTCGATGTCGCCCTCGGCATCATCGGCATGCCGGAACTGCTGTTCCTGGACGAACCCACGACGGGGTTCGACCCTGAGGCCAGGCGCCAATTCTGGGAGCTGATCAGGGTTCTGGCTGCCGACGGCACGACGATCCTGCTGACGACCCACTATCTGGAGGAAGCCGCGGCGCTCGCCGATCGGGTGGCGGTCATCGCCGGCGGCAAGGTGGTGGCGATGGACTCGCCGACACGGTTGACCGAGCACGTCAACACCTCGGCGACGGTCCGGTGGATGGTGGGCGACGAGATCCGGGTGGAACACACCGACTACCCGACCGAGTTGATCAGGCAACGGAGCGCGGATGGCACCGAGCTGGCACAGCTCACCGTGACGCGGCCGACGCTCGAAGACGCCTATCTGCACCTGATCGGCATGGCGTGATGTCCGTCGGCCACTCGGAGAAGTCCTCGTCGGCCCGGCACCGCGCCGACGGTGTGCGATCTCCGATCCCCTCCGCCATGCGCATCGGGTTGTCGCGAGTCGTCCCTGAATTGAAGATGTTCTACCGCCGGCCCGAACAGATGGTTCTGACATTCGCGATGCCGGCGGTGATCTGCCTGCTGCTGGGGTCGATCTTTTCGCAGAGACTGCCCAACAGCGAGATCAGCACCGGCGCCGTGATCGCAGCGAGCATGCTCGCCTACGGGATCCTGTCGACGTCTTTCATCAACCTCGGCATCAGCGTCGCCGCGGACCGCGACACCGGTGCCCTGAGGCGCCTCCGCGGAACGCCGACCACCGCGTCGTCGTACTTCATCGGCAAGATCGTCCTGGTCGGGATCGTCAGTCTCGCCGAGGCCGTTCTCCTGCTGCTCGTCGGTGTGTTCGTCTTCGGACTGCGGTTGCCGACCGACGTTTTCGGATGGTTCACGTTGACGTGGGTCTTCACTCTGGGCATCGTCAGCTGCTCCCTGCTGGGCATCCTCATCAGCAACGTCGCGAGCAACGCCGTGTCCGCGGCGGTCCTCACCAACGGGCCCGCCGTGGGACTGCAGTTCCTGTCGGGTACCTACGTGCCGATCATGGTCTTGCCGACCTGGATGTTGATCGTCGGTTCGATCTTTCCGGTCAAATGGATGGCGCAGGGGTTCCGCTCGGTGCTCCTGCCGCCTGAGATGGTCATACTCGAACCAGCGGGCAGTTGGGAGCACTGGCGAATCTTCCTGGTGCTGATGGCATGGACCGTCGGCGGACTGATCGGCTGCCTCGCCGTGTTCCGGTGGTCGGACCGGGACTGACCACGTCGCCGTCGTCGCCGGTCCGGCTGATCTCCGAGTGGTCTTTGGCCGGGGCACCTGCAACGTGCCAGGATTGTCAGGTGGCCTCACCAAGGACAACCTGCCTTGGAAGCAGAGTGTCGAGCGAACCTGGGGCAGGACACGTCGGGATCCGGCAGTGAGCACGCCGCGCCTCCTCGCCGATCGCTACGAACTGCGCGAGATCGTGGGAATCGGCGGCATGTCCGAAGTTCACCTGGCGCGCGATCTGCGACTGAATCGCGACGTGGCGGTCAAGGTGCTGCACGCGGATCTGGCCAGAGATCCCAGCCTCAACGCGCGGTTCCGGCGGGAGGCACAGAAGACGGCGGGACTGAACCACGCCGCGATCGTTGCCGTGTATGACAGCGGCGAGGTGGAGACGTCCACAGGGCAGCTGCTGTACATCGTGATGGAGTACGTCGAGGGTCTGACGTTGCGGGATACCGTGCGTGCCCGGGGAGCCATGACCCCGCGGCGGGCGATCGGGGTCGCCGCGGATGTCTGTGAAGCGCTGGAGTTCAGTCACCGGCACGGGATCGTCCATCGCGACGTCAAGCCCGCCAACATTCTGATCACTGCGGCCGGAGCAGTGAAGGTGGTGGACTTCGGCATCGCCCGGGCACTCGCCGACAGCGACAACAGCGTCACCCGGACCGGGGCGGTGATGGGTACCGCCCACTACCTGTCACCCGAGCAAGCCCGTGGTGGTGATGTCGACGCCCGCTCCGATGTCTACTCACTCGGGTGCGTGCTGTATGAATTGGCCACCGGTGAAACGCCTTTCGCCGGTGATCTGCCCGTCGCGATCGCCTACCAGCACGTCCGCGAGGACCCGGATCTGCCGTCCAGCCGCGACGCTCGACTGACACCGGATTTTGACGCCGTGGTCCTGAAGGCGATGGCCAAGGATCCCGTCGATCGGTACCAGTCGGCCGCGGAGATGCGCGTCGACCTGATCCGCCTTCAGAACGGAGATACGCCGTTCGCCGCCGCGACGGGGACTGCCGCTGAACTCACGTCGCCGTTGTCCTTGGCCGGGCCGGATCGCCCGAACGAGCAGGTCCCGACTCATCCGTCGCGGCGGAGTGGTTCGTCGACCTCTCGGAAGTTGATTGCGTTCGGTTCGCTCGCAGTGCTCGCGGTCGTGTTGGCTGTCGCGGTCAACCTGGCCGGACGTGGCCCTGGCAGTGCCCCGCTTCCGGACGTGCGTGGTCAGGCCCTGCCCGACGCGGTCGCGGCGTTGCACGAATCCGGCGTCAGCACCCGTGTCCAGGAACAGGCGCATCCGACAGTGCCGAGCGACCACGTGATCGATACCGTCCCCGCGGCGGATACGGCAGTGGGGTCCGGCGACGAGATCACTGTCAACGTGTCAACAGGCCCCGCACGGAGCGTTTCCGACGCCGAGCAGCCGGCGCTGCGAGTGGTTCCTGATGTGACGTCGCTGACCTATGCCGAAGCGGTTCGGGTGCTGATCGACGCGGGCTTCCTGCAGTTCCAGCAAGCGTCGCTACCTTCGCCCCCCGAACTCGAGGATCGTGTGGTGGGCACCAATCCATTTGCCGGGAGGTCTGTCGAGGTCTCTGCCCGGATCACGGTCGTGATGGGCTCAGGTCCGGTGCCCGTCAACCCGTGACGTCCGGGAGTCCGTCGAATGGATGGCGCAAGGGTTCTGCCCGGAGAGGCGAGCTCGATGAAGAACAGGAACCCGGGAACGCAGGAACAATCGGAGGTTCTGTGGGTACCCGTGGTCCATGAGATATTCGCGCACCGGCTCCGGCCCACCCCTGCTACTGATCCACGGCATCTCCAATCTGCACAATTGGGATTCAGTGGTAGCCGACCTGGCCCGTGAACGCGACGTCATCGCCGTCGATCTGCCAGGATTCGGGGAAAGCCCGCCACTGTCAGGCGAGGTCTCGATAGCCACGCTCACCGATGCCGTGGAGGACTTCCTCCGCGAGCACGATCTGCAGGATGTCGACGTCGTGGGAAGTTCCATGGGCGCCCGCATGGCACTCGAGATGGCGCGCCGCGGACATGGGGGGTCAACCGTTGCGCTCGACCCGGGAGGGTTCTGGTCCGATACCGCCGTCAAGTACTTCGCCGCCACAGTGGTGCCCTCGATTGCCATGGTGCGCCGGATCCAGCCGCTGCTTCCCGTGCTGGTGAACAACCGGATCGGCCGGACGGCGCTGCTGGCGCAGTTTTCGGCGAAGCCGTGGGCGCTGGATTGCGACCTGGTGCTCCGCGAACTGCGCAACTTCGCGAGTTCGCCAAGTCTGTTCGACGCCCTGCAGGCATTGATCCGCGGCCCCAAACAGCAAGGCGCGCCGTCTGGAACGCTGCACGCTCCCGTCGTCATCGGCTGGGGACGCAAGGATCGCGTGACGCTGCCGCGGCAGGCCCAGCGCGCCCAGGAACTCTTCCCGGACGCCCGGATGCACTGGTTCTCCGACTGCGGGCACTTTCCGCACTGGGACAAGCCCGCTGAGACTGTGCGCCTGATCCTGGACTCCACCGGAGTGAATCCCCGATTCACCGGGTCCCCGGCCAGAGGCGCGAAGCGCCCCAGGGCCTGACGGACCTCACCGGGGGCGGCGGACGCGATCGTCAGGTCGCGATGCTGAAGACCCACACCGCGAGCGTCGTGGTGGCCGCGCTGATGAGCAGGATCGCAATGAGGTTCAGCCAGATTCCGCCCTTCACCATGCTGCCGATGTTGACGTAGCCGGTGCCGAAGACGATCGCGTTGGGCGGGGTGGCGACCGGCAGCATGAACGCCGACGTGGCCGCCAGCGCTACCGGGATCGTCAGCAACAGCGGATCCGCACCTATGCCGATCGCTACGCCGCCGATCACCGGCAGGAACGTCGCTGCGGTGGCGGTGTTGCTGGTCAGCTCGGTCAGGAAGATCACCGCTGTCGTGACGATGCCTACCAGGAGCAGGATGGACAACCCCTGCAGGCTCTGCGCCTGGGTGCCGATCCACTCGGTGAGTCCCGAGTTGCTGAACTGTGAGGACAGCGCCAGTCCGCCGCCGAACAGCAGTAGCACACCCCATGGAAGTTGCACCGCAGTGGCCCAGTCCAGCAGTCGCACACCCAGTTTCGCGCCGGCCGGCAGGATGAACAGCAGCACCCCGGCGGCAATCGCGATGCCGGCGTCGGAGATCGGCGGGTCCTCCCAGATCAGCGGAAAGGAGATCCAACTGACGGCGGCCAGGGCGAAGATGATCGCCACGCGCTGCTCGCCGCCCGAGGGCTTGCCGAGCTTGGCCAACTCGGTGTCGAACAGTTCCTTACCTCCGGGGAGTTCATCGATCTCGGGTCTGAACACGAACTTGGTCAACAACACCCAGGTGATCACCAGCAGCACCGAGGCGAGTGGAAGACCGAGCAGCATCCACTGGCCGAAGCTGATCTCGATGCCCTGCTCGTCCTGCAGGTAGCCCACCAGCAACGTGTTCGGCGGTGTGCCGATGATGGTGGCGAGGGAGCCGACCGAGGCCGCGTAGGCGATCCCCAACATCAATGCCGTGCCGAAGTTGGATTGCTTGACCTGCTCCTTGACCTCTTCCTGGTCACCCTGTTCCTCAGGGTTTTCTGCAGCTTCGGCGTCGCTCCCAGAGGCCGTCACGGTGCCTGCCAACATCAGGACCGAGACGCCGATCGGCACCATCATGACGGCGGTGGCGGTGTTGGAGACCCACATGCTCAGGAACGCAGTGGCGAGCATGAAGCCGCCGATCACCCGGGTCGCACTGGTGCCCATCGCCCGCACCGTCAGCAGCGCGATGCGCCGGTGCAGGTTCCACCGCTGCATAGCGAGCGCGATGAGGAATCCGCCCATGAACAGGAAGATGATGTCGCTGCCGTAGCTGGCGCCCACATCATCGACGCTGACGTCGTCGACAAGAAGCGGGAAAACCACCAGCGGCAGCAGCGCGGTGGCCGGAATCGGGATCGCTTCGGTCATCCACCACGCACCCATGAGGACCGCGATGGCGGCGGTGACCTTGGCGGAGTGGGCCAGATCGCCGGGCAGCACCAGGTAAACCAGCGCCGCGAGCAACAGGCCGCCGCCGAAACCGAGCCAGCGCCTGCGGAACGTCGATGTGCTCTCTGCGTCCGCGCGTTCACCCGGCGATCGCTCGTCGACCTCGTCGTCGCCGTGCGGGTCTCGTGGGTGGCGTTCGAGATCTTCTCGAGCGCCCTGATCAGTGGACATCGGTCACTCCCCGGCGAGCGTCGCGGCCCCACGTCTGCTGAAGGACCTGGTTGTCGTGATGTGCGTCACAACAGGTCTCTACCCACTGTGCGACGCCCCGAAGCGTTCCGGTTGGAGTAACTGCGGCGCCGCGCTCAGCTGAAGCGGATGTTCATCGTCGCCAGCCCGAAGATCTTCTTGCCGTCGGACTTCGCGGCGATGACAACGACGCCGCTGCGCGTCGCCGGATCCAATGACTTGATCCGGCCGCCGAACTCGATGTCGGTTCCTTCGGTGGCCGACACGATCGCCGGCGCAGACAGCCGCACCGCGTAGCGGGTGACCGCCCCGGGGTCACCCGACCACCCAGAGGCGAACCCGGCGCCCAGACCCATGGTGAGCATTCCGTGGGCGATCACGTCGGGCAGCCCAGCCAGCTTGGCGATGTCCTCGTCCCAGTGGATCGGATTGGCGTCACCCGCGACGCCGGCGTAGTTGACGAGGTCGCCCCGCGACAGTCGGGTGTGCCGCACTGGAAGTTCGTCACCGACGTTGACATCCTCGAACGACGGGGTTCCCGGGTTGCGGGTCGTGCCCCCTTCGGCGATGCGCACCTCGCCCTCCGGACGCACCGTCTTGTGGTACTCGGTGTCGAACGTGCCGATACCGGAGAAGTCGACGTCATGCATCATCGCGTTCTGCACGGCGGTCTTGATCGTCGGATCAAGATCCTCGGCGGTGACGCCGACGACGGTGGTGTGCAGCGTGTGCACCCGCTCGCCGGCGGCGTCGGTGAACGTATTGGTCACGGTGATCATGTCCCGGCCGGCGATCCTGCGAACCGACGTCAGTTCGACGTCGACGTGGAGTTCGTCGCCGGCCACGATCGGGCGGTGCTGTTCGAAGACCTCTTCGGTCTGGAGGTAGGTGTCGTAGCCGATGACCACCGACTCGAACATGCGGCGATTGCAGGACATACCCGGCGCCGAGGTGAACGTCAGCGGGGCCACCAGACCTGAGTAACCCAACGCCGCGGCAGCGTCGACGTCCCAGTGCGCGGGATGGTAATCCTGCACGGCGCGGGCGTACTCGCGCACCTTTTCGCGGCCGACGAGGTAGGTGTCGTCCATCTGGTAGTAGTGGCCGACCCGCGCCTCGAGTGCCGGTGCGTCTGCTGATGCGGTCATGAGTGTGCTCGACTTTCCTGGCCTCTCGTTCGCTGAGGCCGACCGAAGCACACTAACGCGCGCACCACGTCACACCGCACACCGACCTTTGACCTCGAATCCGAGACAGTGCGGCCAGAGAGGTCCGGTTCAGACCTGGGGATAGGGCGCCCAACGCTTGTCGAAGCCGGCTTTGCGTGCCGCCAGCTGTGCCGCCCGCTCCGCCGCCGTGACGTAGATCGTGCCCGCGGGCAGATGCTCGTCGAGTTCTTCGAGCTTGACGACGACCGATTGCACGCCCGGCGCGTCGCTCGACTCGGGGTCGAGGTTCTGGAACCGCATCGAGATGATGCCCTGATTCAGCCCGCCGGTCGAAATCCAGTTGGCCACAACGGGATCGGTCACTGAGATGACCATGGTGTAGGTGCCGTCCTGGTTGGCGACGGCCTGGTCGTCGTTCAGGCTCGTCTGCTGGTTCCAGTAGTCGTCTGTGATCGTCCAGTCGTTGTAGACCGGAACGGTGAAGAACCCGGCGTTGCCCGGGTCGATCGTCAGTACCAGGGCCTCGTCATCGGCGATCTGGAAATACCCGTTGCTCTGCAGTTGGTTGGCGAGGAACTCGGCGTTGCTGGCCGGCTGAGTCATCACGTTGGGGGCCCTGAGCTCACCGGTGTCGGGATCGGTCGTCGCCAGCGCCATGTACTTGGCCTGCTCCGCGCCTCTGACCAACAGCAGCAGCGCGGTCAGCGTGCCTCGCACGAAACGTGATTCGGCGATGCCCAACGGCGGTATCAGCGACACCAGCGACGTCAGCAGCGGACTGTCGTTGACCAGCCCGCCCAGCAGAACGAACCCCCCGAGTTGAGCGAACAGACTGTTGCGCGGACCGCTGACACGGTGCACCGCCAGTCCCATCGGATCCTCGATCGTCCAGTCGCCCAACGTGTCTCGCGCTGCAATCAGTGTGGACTTGGAGGTCAGCTGCAGGTGGTTCCTCTGGCCGGGCGTAGCGGGCTCACCACTGACGGTGATCACGAACGAGCCGTCTTCGTCGACGTCGAGGTCGCTGAGGGTCAGGATCGTCGACGTCGTACCGGCGGTTCCCTCGAGCACGCTGAACGTGGTGTCCGCGGGAATCCCGTCGTACAGGCGGCCGGTGATCACATATTCCGAGGTCTTGTTGACGGCGATGAAGCGGTAGATCGTGTCGGGATTGTCGTAGAGCAGACGTGAGCCGCCGACATCGATCCCGTACCAGCTGTGCGGAGGCGCGACCTGGGTGACGACGGCCGGATTCATGGGATTGAGGATCTGCTGCTGGAACGCCGCGGCGAGCGCGTACTCGTCGACGGCCCGGTCCAGCGCTTCCAGGTTCGCCGCGTCGGGGCCGCCGACGAGCGCGAACTGCTCTTTGGCGGCCGCCAGGAAACCAATCCGGAGAACGAGTTTCATGAAAGCCACCGGCAGCGAGTTGGCGGTCTGCATCGCGATCTTCTCGCGGGCGATCTTCTCGCGGGCGATCTGCTCCGGTGTGCCCAGTGGACTCACCTGGTTCGTCAGAGCGCTGCTGTTGATACTCACGGCGGCTTGCGGCTGCGCAATTGCGGTGTTTGCCTCGACGCCGACCTCACGCCGCGTCGCCGCCGCCATCGCCCATTCGGCCGGCGATGCCAGCGGGGTCTCGCGATCGTCCGGGGCCGACCGCGCGGAGGATTCGACGATCTTGACCTCGTCCACCGGCACTTGTGTATCGACCGACACCTGCGTGGCAGTCGGGGTAAGCGGAGCGGAGCGCTTGGTCACGGAGGCGTCGTCCTCCGATTCGTCCGGGGGTGCGGTCGAGGTGGTGTCGTCGGACTCGTCGTCAGCGGAGTCCGACTCCGCGGCTTCGTCGGGATCGCCTACAGGTTCGCTGCTGCGTTTTCCGGGGCGCGGGTTCTCGGCGGCGGCCTCCCTGTCCGAGGTCTGGGTCGTGTCTCCGGAATCGGTCGACGACGCCGCCGAAGATGACGATGGGGACGATGACGATGCGGACGAAGTCCTGGACTTTCTTCCGGTGGACTCAGTCGCCGAGTCTGACGACGAACTCGACGACGAACTCGACGACGAACTCGATGACGACGAACCCGCGGACGAGTCGTCACTGTCTGCGTGCGCGGACGGCATGGCAAGTGCCGCACCGACGCCGAGGAAGACCGCGAGCGCGCCGACCCGCCCGATGAACCTGCCGGACCCGGCCGTGCCCCCGGGTCCTGACGTCGGCGCCTCGGTCTGGCTGGTGGGTGAGCGCATCGAGTCTCCTCAAAGTGTGTTCTACATCACTCCAACCCGTCAGGTTTAGCAGGCAGAGCAGCCTGACCGCAACAGCTTCGTGAATGCGTCTCATATAAAAGACAATCGATGCCTCGATGTCTCATCGAGGACGTTCGCGCGTAGCTGGCATGGTGGGCAGATGGCCGCCGATCACCTCTCACCCGTCGTCGTCACCGGAGCGAACGGTTTTGTCGGCGCGCGTACCTGCGCCGCACTTGTGGAACGTGCGGTCGCGGTGCGCGCTGTCGTACGCCGGGCGGGATCCGCACCGAACCTCAGCGGGGTCCAGGAGTGGGTGGGGAGCTTCGGTGACCCGGACTTCGCCGCTGAAGTGGTCGCCGGGGCCGGCGCCGTCATCACGACCGTGCATCCGATGGGCTCTGATCGGCAGAACCAGCACCGAGTGGCCGTCGACAGCACCCCGGTGATGGCGCGGGCGGCCCGCGCCGCCGGCGTCGAACGCTTGATTCACATGTCGACCGCCGCCGTCTACGACCGGTCGCCCGGCGTCGGTGACGTCGACGAGTCAGCGGCGCTGGTGGACGACGATGCCGGTGACTACGCCGTCACCAAACGCGACACCGACGCTGCCCTCGCCGCGGTCGACGATCTCACCCGCGTCCTCGTCCGGCCGCCGGCCATCCTGGGCCCCGGCGAGACCTCGATCTGGAACTCGCTCCGCCCGCGCGGGATGGCGACGACCGAGTCCGCACGCCACGCCGTCGCCGGAAAGACGTTCGCGTGGGTGCACGTCGACGATCTCGCGGCCCTCCTCGCCGACCTCGCGACCGGGCGGATCGCGACGTCCACCGACCCTGAGTG
>NZ_JBAUJR010000099.1:0-17838 GCF_049683935.1 Mycobacterium sp.
GCGAGACCCAGGGGTCCAGCGTGCGCATGTAGCGGTCGTCGGGCAGGGTCTCGTCGCCGGTGGTGGGGTGGGCGGCGTCGCGTTTGATCGGGATGTGGGTGTGTTCGGGGACGTAGAACGTGGTGAAGCCGTGCTCGTCGGCCAGCGTGGCCGCCGCGGCCGGGGTGATCCCACGATCAGAGGTGAACAACACCAAACCAAAGTCGAGGCCACGGTGTGGGTTGTCAGATAGTGGGCTGTCAGACGCAGCGGATTGACTGGACACTAGTCCAGTTTAGGCAGGCGGTTGACGATCAGGCAATCTCCGACTGAAAGTGGTTGCCAGAAAACGCTATTGGCATTTTCATCGAGCTCGTCGGGACGGATATGGTGCCAAACCGGTGCTTTCTGACGTTGAAACTGGACCCACAGCAAGACATGTGTCCAGTCCAATCGGAAAGACGCGGATCTGGCATTCGCGAGTGGGCGAGTGCTGGTCCGATGGGGCTAACACCACCCTCTTGCCGAGATCTACATGAAGGTTGTGATCCGTGCGTTGACACGAAACTGCGCCGCCGTCGCGTCGATCTCGCGACGAGCAGCCCGAGCCGCCGGGTCAGCCCGCGCCTTTGCCGTTGTCCACCCGGTAGACGGCGCCGTGGATCGCCGCAGCGTCGTCGCTGGCCAGGAACGCGATCGTCTTGGCCACATCGACGGTTTCCATGAACCCGCGAGGTGAGGCGATACGCATGATCAGGTCCCAGTCGGCGTTCTCCGGTGCCTGGAACTCCGTGGCCTGCGCGGTCGGCATGCCCCCGGGGCAGATCGCGTTGACTCGAAGCCGCTCCTTGGTGAACTCGACGGCCAGGGCGCGGGTCAAGCCGATCAACCCGTGCTTGGCCGCGCAGTAGCCCGCCGAGTACACCTCACCCTCGACGCCGGCGATCGACGACACGTTGACGATGTTCCCGCCGGTCTCCAGGAGGTGCGGCAGGGCCGCGCGGCACAGGTAGAAGGGTCCGTTGAGATTCACCGCGAGGTCGTTGTCCCAGTTTTCGTCTGACGTCGTCATCGTGTGCCGCATCTGGTGGAAGCCTGCGACATTGGCGAGAATGTCGAGACGCCCGAAGTGCGCGACACAATCCGCGACGGCCTGCGCGCAGGCCTGCGGTGACGAGATGTCCACCGAGGAAAAGGCTCCGCCCGGAACGTCGGCGAACACCTCTGTCATGCGCGAGGCATCCCTGGCGATGCCGAAGACCTTCGCCCCCCGCTCGGCGAACAACCGGGCCGTCGCCGCGCCCAGACCTGCTGACGCACCGGTGACCAACGCGACTTTCCCGCTCAACTGAGTCATGCCCACGACCTTCTCACGGCCGCTGCAGCGGTCAGACAGTGGCGCGGGGTGCGACCGGGGGAACCGCCGCCAACAGGTCACGGGTGTACTGCTGCTCGGGGGCGGCGAACAGGTCGTCGGCCGGCCGGTTCTCGACGACCGCACCGTCGCGCATCACCAGCACGTCATGGCTGAGGCGGCGGATCACCGCGAGGTCATGGCCGATGAGCAGATAGGTCAGCCCGAGTTCTCGTTGCAGGCGCGACAGTAGCTCGAGCACCCTCGCCTGCACGGACACGTCCAGCGATGCGGTGGCCTCGTCGAGGATGAGCAGATCGGGCTCGGCGGCCAGCGCACGGGCGATGCTCACCCGCTGGCGTTGTCCACCCGAGAGTTCGTGCGGGTACCGCTGGGCGAACTCGGTTGGCAGCCCGACGAGTTCGAGCAGTTCGGCGACGCGGTCGCGACGCGCCCCGGCGCCATCGACCAGTCCGTGCACCCGAAGCGGCTCCGAGACCGAGGTGTCCACTCGGGCGCGAGGATTCAGCGATGAGAACGGGTCCTGGAACACCAGGCCGATGCGTCGGCGCAGCGCCCTGCCCGCCGCCCCCTTCGCGTGCAGGATGTCGGTGCCGTCCAGGGTGGCACTTCCACCATCTGGTTTGACCAGGCCGGTCAGTGCGGCTGCAACGGTGGACTTGCCCGAACCGGATTCACCCACCAGCCCCAGCGTGGTCGCACGGCGAATCCGAAACGACACGTCCTTGACCGCATGCACCGTCGAGCGTCCCACGGGCGTCGACACGGCGAATCGCACATCGAGTCCGTCGACCTGCAGCAGCGGCTCGGCATCGGTCACCGCAGCCGGCCCGGAGCGGTCGAGAACCGGTCGTGCGGCGAGCAACTCGCGGGTGTACTCGTCGCGCGGGTGGTCGAAGACCTCCATGATCGGGGCCTGTTCGACGGCGGCACCGTGGCGCAGCACCGTCACGTCCTGGGCCACCTGGCCGATCACCCCCAGGTCGTGGCTGATCCACACCACCGCGGTCCCGAAATCCCGCTGGAGAGCCCGCACCAGTTCGATGATCTGGGCCTGGGTGGTGACGTCCAGTGCGGTCGTCGGCTCGTCGGCGATCAGCACTTCGGGGTCACACGCCAGCGCGATCGCGATCATCACCCGCTGGCGCTGGCCGCCGGAGAGTTGGTGCGGGTACGCGTGCAGACGCATCTGGGGATCGGGCAGGCCGACCGCCTCGAGCAGCTCCAACGCGCGGGTGTTCGCTTCCCGGCGCGTCATTCGGCGATGTGTCTCGAGGGATTCGGTGATCTGACGTTCGATGGTCAGCAGGGGGTTCAGGGAGGTCCCGGGATCCTGGAAGACGAAACCGATGCGCGCTCCGTGCACGCGACGCAGTGTCCGCGCAGGGGCGCCCACCAATTGGACCGGTTCGCCGGTCGGGTCTTCGAGAGTGCTGATGCCCGACACCCGCGCGCCCGGGGCGTCGAGCAGGCCGGTGGCCGCCAGGACCGTCATCGACTTGCCCGACCCGGACTCACCCACGATGCCCAGGGTCTGCTCCCGGTGGACGTCGAACGACACACCGTCGACGAGCGTGCGCGGCCCGATGCGTACACCGAGGTCGCGGACACTGAGCACGGGCGGGGGACTGGTCACTCGCGCCTCCGGGCCTCGATCATGGTGCGCTGCTTGGGATCGAGCACATCACGCAACCCGTCGCCGAACAGGTTGAATGCGAGCACGATGACGAAGATCGCGGCACCCGGGAAGACGGCCATCCACCACGCCAGCGTCACGAATCCCTGGGAGTCGAAGATCATTCTGCCCAGCGACGGTTGCGGGGGCTGGATTCCCAGCCCGAGGAACGACAGTGCGGCCTCAGACAGGATGGCGAAGGCCAGGGAGAGAGAGGTCTGCACGATCAACGGACCGGCGATGTTGGGCACGATGTGGCGCCGCAGGATGTACAGGTCGCCGGCGCCCATCGCCCGCGACACCGCCACATACGGTTCGGTGCGCACCCCCAGAGTGCTGGCCCGCGCCACCCGCGCGAAGATCGGCGTGAACACGATGCCGATCGCCAGGATGGTGGTGGTCACTCCGGGTCCGAGGATGGCGACGATGGCCAGCGCCAGCAGCAGCACCGGGAACGCGAACATCACGTCGACAACGCGCATCAGCACGGTGTCGAGCCAGCCGCCGCGATATCCGGCCAGCACGCCGATGGTCAACCCGACCACCACGGCGAACGTCACGCTCACAACGGCGATCTGCATGGACGCCTGGATGGCGACCAGAACCCGGGACAACACGTCTCGGCCCAATTCGTCGGTGCCGAACCAGTGATCGCCACCGGGAGGTTGCAGAGCGTTGGGAACATCGATGTCGTTGACACCGAACGGCGCAATCCAGTTCGCGGCCACCGCGACGACGGCCACCGCGGCCAACGTCAGCGCGCTGATCAGAGTGATGGGATTTCGCGCGAGCAGTCGCCACGACGCCACCCTCGTCGAACCGGTGCTCTCCGTTGTCGTCATGCCAGCCTGATCCTCGGGTCGACCACCGCGTAGAGCACATCGACGAGCAGGTTGATCAGCAGGAAAAGCGCGGCGATCAGGAGCACCGCGCCCTGGATCAGCGGGTAGTCCCTGGCTGCCACGGCGTTGAAGACCAGCCGTCCCAGCCCGGGCCAGGCGAACACCACCTCCACGACGATGACACCGCCGAGGATCGTCGCGAGCTGGATCCCGGTGATGGTCAGTATCGGTACCAGCGCGTTGCGGACGGTGTGGCGCAGCGTGACCACGCGCGGTGACAGGCCCTTGGACCGCGCGGTGCGCACGTAGCCCATCGCGGCCACCTCGAGCACGGCCGACCGGACATAGCGGGTCATGATCGCCGCCGCCACGACGCCGACCGTGAGGGCCGGCAGGATGATGTGGCGCAACCAGCCGCCGGGGTCGCCGAACAGCGGCCGGTACCCCGAGGTCGGCAGCCAGCCCAGCGTCGTCGAGAAGAGGGCGATCAGCAGGATGCCCAGCCAGAAATCCGGCACCGAGACGCCGAATTGGCTTGTGATGCGGACGATTCCGTCGCTGACCCGGCCTTCGCGCAGCGCCGAGTAGATGCCTGCAGGCAACGCGATCAGCAACGCGATCGCCATTCCGGCGAATCCCAGCGACAGCGTCGCTGGCAGTCGCTCCAGCAGTGTCACGGTGACGGGGTCGCCATTGCGGAAGCTGACCCCGAGATCGCCGGTGAGCGCCGATCCGAGGTAGCCGAAGAACTGCGAGACGATCGGGCGGTCCATCCCGCTGGCGGCGCGCAGCGCGTCGTAGGACTCCGGGGTGTAGCGGGTGCCCAGGGCGATGCGGACCGGGTCCCCGGGCACCAGATGCACCAGTGCAAAAACCAGCACCAGCACACCGAACAGCACGACGGCCGAATACATGAGCCTGCGTGCGACGAACCGGACGATCGGATGGGTCAGCAGGGACGTAGTGGACGAAGCGGACGTAGTGGACGAAGCGGACGAAGCGGACATGGCTAGGCATCACCGTCCGACGCCAGCGACGCGTCGCGGAACCGGACCGCGCCGTCGCGGCGCGCCTCATACCCCGTCAGCGCCGGATTCCAGGCCTGGATCACCGACGGGTTGTACAGGTAGATGTAGCTGACCTGGTCGGCGATCAGGGTGGCGGCCCTGGCATAGATGTCGGCCCGCACGGCGCGGTCGGTCTCGACCCGGCCCGCGTCGAGCAACCGGTCGACCTCGGGATCGGAGAACTTCTGCGCGTTGCTGGTGCCGTCGGTGTGGTGTTGGGCGTAGTAGAAGTCGTCCGGATCGATGTTGCCCAGCCATCCCATCATCAACATGTCGAAGTTGCCGGAGTTCTGCTCGTCTAGCCAAGTGGCGAAGTCGACGGTGCGGATGTCGACGGTGATGCCCAGTGGCGCAAGGTTATCGGCGATGATCTGAGCCGACGTCACGGTCTCGGGGTACTCGTTGGTGACCAGCATGTCCAGATTCGTCGGCGCCGCGCCGGCCTCCTGCAGTAGTTCCCGCGCCCTGTCGATGCCGCCGTCGCGGTACCGGTCGTAGGGCGTGTACCAGGGATTGCCCTGCGGGATGGCGAGTTCGTTGAGCGCGGCGGTGCCGTAACTGGTGGCCTGCACGATCGCCTGCCGGTCGACCGCGTAGGCGATCGCCTGTCGCACCCGGACGTCGTTCCACGGCGCACGGGCCTCGTTGAGAGCGAGATACCAGTAGTCGTTGCTGGGGGTCACCGCCAGCTCGATGGAATCGTCCTCGCGGAGTTGTGCGACCCGCTGCGGCGGAACGGAGTCGGTCCAGTCGATCTCACCGGCCTGAAGAGCAGACAGCGCGGTGGACGGTTCGGAGATGAACCGGAACGTCACCCCGGTGATCTCCGGTGCGCCGTCCCAGTAGTCCGGGTTGGCCGCCAGCGTGATGGAGTCGCCGCTGCGCTGGTCGCGGAAGCTGAACGGTCCGGTTCCGATCGGCCGGGTGGCGATCTGTCCATTCTCGACGTTCTCGCGCGACACGATCGCCATGCCCTTGAACCCACCGAGGTTGGTGAGCATGTTCGGGGTCGGACGATCCGTCCGGATCACCACCGTCAACGGGTCGGGCGCTTCGACGGCGGTGACCGCGCTGAACTTGTCGGAGTTGGTCAACTCCTCGTCGATGATCCGGCGGTACGAGAACACCACGTCATCGGCGGTCAGCGGGGTGCCGTCGTGGAAGACGACGCCGTCACGCAACCGGAAGGTCCAGGTGAGTTCGTCGGGACTGACCTCCCAGGACTCGGCCAGAGCAGGCTGCATCTCGAGGTTCTCGTCGGGTTCGACCAGTGTGTCGAACACGTTCTCGAGAACCTCGAACGAGAAGTACGCGGAGGTCTTATGCGGATCCAGTTGGTCGGGCTCACCGGCGATGGCAGCCACCAGTCCGTCGGCGCCGGCACCGAGGTCAACCCGTTGCCCCGTCGAACAGCCGGTCAACGCCACGACAAGGGTGAAGAAAGCTGCAGCAACGCGGAGGACAGCGGTCGACACCGCCGTTCTCGACATATGCACCACCCTGGGATTCGAGTTCTGCCTCGACCTGACTACCCATCGGTCGTGAGGACAAACGCGTGACTTTGTCCACCCGCGACTGAAATACTCGACGACGTGAAGCTCCTGCGCGGCCTCGTCGCCGCTGTCGTCGTCGTCGGGACCGCAGTAGGGCTCCCGGCCCCCGCCCATGCCGCGCAGGTCATGGAAGGTGTTTTCGACTACACGCCGGCCGAGGGTGCGGCCGGCACCTGGAGTATCTACCCGTCGTGTGTGCCGGTCGTCGGCGATCTCCGCGAACCGCTCTACCTGCCCGTCGGGTGCCGGCTGAAGGTCTCCGCGTCGTCGGGCCTGCCCAGCGGTGACGCCAGGCTGGTCGGGGGACGGTGGAGCTTCAGCGTGCCCCAGAAGGAAGGTATCCAGTGCGCGGACGGCACCTGGGAGCCGACCGTCGAGGAGTTCACGTTCGACGACGCCACGATGTCCGGAACGCGCAGCGTCTCCCACTCGGGGGCGTGTGGCACCGCGCCTGCCCTCATCAACACACCGTTCACGCTGGCGTTCAAGGAACCGCTGCCGATCCCGGTCGACCAGTACCCGTTGATCTGCGAGCCGGGCGGACTGCGACGCTGCTTCTGACGCTGGTCTCCAGCTGCCCCGATCAGGACATGGCAGACCTACGACACGAGAGGCGGTGCGTGTGAGCGGATCCGACGTCAAGCGAGTGGTGATCTGGGGAACCGGATTCGTCGGCAAGATGGTGATCGCCGAGATCGTCAAACACCCGAACTTCGAACTGGTCGGTGTCGGGGTCAGCAATCCGGACAAGGTCGGTCGTGACGTCGGAGAGCTCTGCGGGCTCGGTCGCACCCTCGGGCTGACCGCCACCGACGACGTCGAGGCGCTGATCGGCCTGCGCCCCGACGCACTCGTCCACTACGGCCCGACGGCCGCGCACGCCGAGGCCAACATCGAACTGATCACCCGCTTCCTGCGCGTCGGCATCGACGTCTGCTCGACGGCGATGACACCGTGGATCTGGCCCACGATGAACCTCAACCCGCCGAACTGGATCGAGCCGATCACGGTGGCGTGCGAGCTGGGGGAGTCGTCGTGTTTCACCACCGGCATCGACCCCGGATTCGCCAACGACCTGTTCCCGATGACACTGATGGGGTTGTGCTCGGAAGTGCGCCGGGTCCGGGCCTCCGAACTGCTGGACTACACCAACTACGAGGGCGACTACGACCGCGAGATGGGCATCGGCAGACCGCCCGAGTACCGGCCCATGCTGGAGAATCCCGACATCCTGGTGTTCGCCTGGGGGGCAACGGTTCCGATGATCGCCGACGCGGCGGGAATCATGCTCGACGACATCACCACCACGTGGGAGAAATGGGTGACTCCGGAGGCGCGCAAGACCGCCAAAGGCGTCATCGAACCGGGCAACGTGGCCGCCGTTCGGTTCACCATCAACGGCGTGTACCGCGGCGAGACCCGCATCCAGCTCGAGCACGTCAACCGGATCGGCAACGACGCCGCACCCGACTGGCCTTCGGGCAACGAGAACGACGTCTACCGCGTCGACATCGAAGGCACCCCGAGCATCTTCCAGGAGACCGCGTTCCGGTTCACCGACGGGTCGGGGCGCGATGCCGCTGCCGCCGGCTGTCTGGCCACCGGGTTGCGCGCCCTCAATGCGGTGCCGGCCGTCAACAACCTGTCGCCGGGCTGGGTCACCGCTCTCGACCTACCGCTGATCCCGGGTGCCGGCACCATCCGCTAGCAGCACCTCCTCGAGCCTGCGCTGCAGAAAACGCCGGGTCTGGGCGTTCCGTACCCGGGTGACGGCGAGCCGATACTGATCAGCCGCCTCGGACGTTCGACCCAGCCGACGCAACAGGTCCGCGCGTGCCGCCGCGAGTGTGTGTCCTTCGGCGACCCGGGAATCGGTCCCGACGGCGTCGAGTTCGGCGAGTCCGACCTCAAATCCACAGAGAAAGCCCACTGCCACAGCTCGATTCAGGCGTACTGCGGGTGAGGCCGACCATGTCGTCAGCTCGTCATAGGCCGCGACGATCACCCGCCAGTCGGTCGTCTCCCAACTCGGCGCGCTCGCGTGCGCCGCGGCGATTCCCGCCTGCGCCAGGTAGGGCCCACGGCCGAGCGACGCCGCGCGTCGCAGATGTGACATCCCGTCGGCGATCAACGCAGCATCCCATCTACTGCGGTCCTGCTCCTCGAGGGGAACCAACTCACCGGTCGGGCCGACACGCTGGGCGCGCCGGCTGTCGTCGAGAAGCATCAAGGCCAGCAGCGCATGTGCTTCGGACTCGTCCGGCATCAACTCGCACAGCAGGCGTCCGAGTCGGACCGCCTCCGTGCACAGTTCGGCACGCACGACGTGGTCACCCTCGGTCGCGAAGTAGCCCTCGGCGAAGACGAGGTAGACAGCAGCCAGCACATCGGTGACCCGGTTCGACAACAGATGTCGGGGCGGCACTCGCAGTGGTATACCCGCGGTGCGAATCTTGGCTTTGGCTCTGGTGATCCGTTGCGCCACAGTCTTTTCCGGCTGCATGAAGGCTCGGGCGATCTCCACCGTGCGAAGCCCGCAGACCAACCGCAGCGTCAACGCGACGCGCGCGTCCGGTGGGAGGGCCGGATGGCAGCAGGTGAACAGCAGTCGCAGTTGGTCATCGGGCACCGGCAACACCTCACCATCAGCCGGAGGCGGGACCACTGACGACGCGTCGGTCTCCTTGGTCGCGCGCAGCGACTCGCGGCGGAGTCGATCGATGGCCCGGTTGCGGGCAGCGGTGGTGATCCAGGCGCCGGGATTCTCGGGCGGCCCGCCGCGGGGCCACGTTCGCAGAGCGTCGGCGAAAGCGTCCTGCACCGCGTCCTCAGCGAGCCCGATGTCGCCCACGAGGCGAGCGACCGTTGCCACTGCCCGGCCGAACTGCTCGCGGTAGACCCGGTCGATGTTCACTCGCCCATGTCGACGACCCGACGCAGCTCGATACCGCCCTTGTCGCCGACCGGGATCTGCTCGGCCAGGGTCACGGCGCCGTCGCGGTCCGCGGCAGTGAAGTAGTACAGACCGTTGACCACCTCGGCGGACTCCGCAAACGGGCCGTCGGTGACCACCTTCTGTCCGTCACGGACCCGAACCGTCGTCGCGGCGACCGCCGGGTGGAGAGCGCCACCGCCACGGATCACCCCGCCATGCTTCTCGCCGAACACCACATGCTCTTCGACGCCGCGATTCCATTCGGTGGACCCCGGATCAAGTGTCATGTCGCGTGGTTCGAAGAGCAACGCCAGCCACCAATCCGCCTGCGTGCCTTCATCCTGCCGGTAGTCCACCATCGGCCACAGCTCGACCGCGCCGCCGGCGTCGCCTGCCGCCGGGATCTGTGCGGCGAGTTCGAGCGCGTCGTCCAGGTTGTCGCGGTCGAGCACCATGATTCCCCCGATCACTTCTGCCGCCTCGACGAACGGTCCGTCGGTGACGATCGGATCCGTCGAGCCGTGGCGAACCGATATCGCTTCGCTCGCCGGGTACAGGGCGGCCCCGCCGACGATCGCCGCGCCCGCCACCTCGTCGAAAGCTGCATACCGTGCCACGTCCTCGGCGAACTCCGCGGTCTCGGGGTCCGCCATCACCGGATCTTCGCGCCAATACAACAGGGCCAAGTAGTACATGTCCGTGGATCCTTCCTGGTAGTCGCGGGGTACGAAACCCCCTTACCAAGACGACGAAGACACTCCCGCAATCTCTACACCCGCAGCCCGTCAGTTTTTGGGACGCTTGAACAGCACGACGTGTGCCAGCGGAATCTGCATCTGCTGCGGCGCGGCGGTCAGGCGTTGCGCGACACCAGCCTCGAGTCGGTCGAAGATCTCCGCCGCCCGAGCATCCGCGTTGCCGCCGGCGAGCGCGTTCGACAGCGTCGGAAACACCGATGCCCTGGCGAACCCGGCCCAGCGCGCGCCGAAAGCCGCTGCATCACTGTCTATCCGGTAGCGGCCCCAGAACCGGTCCTCGGCGTCGAAGATCTCGAGGTGTTCGATCTCGAGCCGCTCGAAGCGTCCGGAAGGTGCGAACGGCGCCGCGAAGTCGGCCGCCCGACGCCCGACCGTCGGAATGCACATCCGGGTCACCTCGTCGTCGGTGAGCAGCCCATCGGTAGCCAACTCGTTGAGCCCGGCCATCATCGCCGACAGAAGAGGCCGGTAACCGAATTCGCCGTCCTCGCCGATGGCCATCGTCGTCACGACCAGGCGGCCGCCGGGGCACAGTTCCCGGCCCCGGAACGCGATGAACTCGTGCCAGTCGTGTGCGGCCTGCTTGGCGTACGCCACACGCACGGATTCGTCGGAGCAGTAGGCCACCTGGAGGTGGTCGCCGACGACGGCGGGGACCCGGCTGAGCCACTGGATCGCCCAGGAGCTCCAGCCGAGGTTCACGCTGTCCGACGGCAGGATCTGGGAGTAGAACGACCGGCCGACCGCTGACGCGAACGTCGCGCGGTCCTTGCGCAGATAGGTGTCGGGATCCTCTTCCATCGTCCGGAACAGCGCGGTGAAATCGTTGTCCGGCTTGTCGGTGTGGACCACCAGGATGGAGTGCTCGGGACGGGTTCGCTTGCGGAGCACCGCGATCGCGGCGTTGACCGGAAGCAGTGAATTGTGGCCGGTGGATGCGCCGTAGTCGGCGATGACGATCGGCTGCGGCGCCGTCGGGATGGGCACCTCGGTGGCAGCCTGCTCGAAGACCGCGATGGCCGACTGGAGTCCGGCCGCCTGCAGGCGCGCAGCAGCGGTGTAGGAGCCGCTGTCGGCCGGCTCCGGCTGCACGACGATGCTGGACTCGGGCACTCCTTGGACGGTAGTCCTCACGCGGCGGGCGCGCCGTGGAAGCGTTCATGACACACTTTCGCGATGGCGGGACGGGTCGGTCCACGGATCGCGATCGTCAGCGCGATCCTCACGCTGGTTGTCGGCGGGGCCGGGTTCATCATCGCGATCGTGCTGAACGTCTTCGTGTTCGACGAGTTCGATGCCTACGGTGAGGTGCCGATCCCGGGTAGTGGCCGACTCCAGCTACCCGCCGGCGAAGTCACCGTCAGCTTCCACACCCTGGTGACGGGGGGCATCAACGGCGGGTTCCCGGTGCCACCTCTGGGGCTCGGCATCGAACCGCCCGAAGGCGTGCCCGAACCGATCGTGACCGAGACCATGGGGTCGACGACGTCGATCAACAGCGATGTCCGTGTCCGGATCTGGGTTGCTCAGATCCCGCAGGACGGCCTCTACGAGATCTCGACCGACGGCGATGTCGCCGGATACATCAACCCGCAATTGGCGTTCGGTCGAGACACCTCGCCGGGGTGGCTGCGGTGGACCTTCGGTGGCCTCGCCGCGGCAGGGGCAACCGGACTGATCATGGCGCTGAGCTGGCGAACGCGCTCGGGCAGACGGCCGCAACCGCTGCGGGCGCCGGTCAGCCTCGACGAGCCGAGCTGGCCGGGTCCGCTCCCGCCGCCGGTCGAGAGCTATCAGCCCACAGACCGGGGCGTGCGACTGGAGCAGCTCAAAACCCTGGCGGCGCTACGTGATTCCGGAGCACTGACCGACGCCGAGTTCGAGGCCGAGAAGCGCCGGATCCTGGGTGACTAGCTCAGCTGCTTCAGACGATGGGCAGCTCAGCTGCTTCAGACGATGGGCAGCTCAGCTGCCGCGGGCCACCCATTCGTCGTAGTGCACGATCTCGTCGCCGACCGTCGTCGTGTCGCCGTGTCCGGTGTAGACGGCCGTCTCGCCGGGCAGCTTTCCGAGCCGACCCGAAATCGATTCCAAGATGGTGGGGAAGTCGGAGAACGAGCGGCCGGTGGCGCCGGGTCCACCCTGGAACAGGGTGTCGCCGCTGAACACCGCACCCAGTTCGGGCGCGTGCCAGCACACCGAGCCGGGGGAGTGTCCCGGCGTGTGCAGTGCGCGCAGTTCGGTGCCGGCGACGCGTAGTGTCTCGCCGTCGGCGACCGGGCGGAAGTCACTGTCGGGGTGAGTCATTCGCCACAGGACGTCGTCGGCGGGGTGCATCAGCACCGGCGCGTCGAGCGCCTCTCCGAGCTGCGGCGCGACGGTGACGTGATCGTTGTGACCGTGTGTGCACACCACTGCCACCACATGCCTGCCGCCGACGGCGTCGATGATCGGTTGCGCGGTGTGGGCGGCGTCGAAGACCACCACTTCCTTGTCGTCGCCGACGAGCCAGATGTTGTTGTCGACATCCCAGCTGCCGCCGTCGAGTTCGAACGTGCCGCTGGTGACCAGTCGCTGGATCGGGCCACTCACAAGACCACCACCGAGCGCAGAACCTCACCGGCGTGCATCTTGTGGAACGCGTCCTCGATGTCGCCGAGTCCGATGCGCTCGGAGACGAACTTGTCGAGTGGGAACCGGCCCTGCAGATACAGGCTGATCAGCGTCGGGAAGTCGCGTTCGGGCAGGCAGTCGCCGTACCACGAGGACTTCAGTGACCCGCCGCGGGAGAAGAAGTCGATCATCGGCATCTCCAGTGTCATGTCCGGCGTCGGGACCCCCACCAGGACCACGGTGCCCGCGAGATCGCGGGCGTAGAACGCCTGCTTCCAGGTCTCGGGCCGACCGACCGCGTCGATCACCACGTCGGCGCCGTAGCCGTCGGTCAGATCCTGGATGGTCTTCACCGGGTCCAGTTCGCGGGCGTTGACGGTGTGGGTGGCGCCGAACTCGCGGGCCCACTCCAGCTTCCGGTTGTCCGTGTCGACGGCGATGATGCGTTTGGCGCCGACCAGTCGGGCACCGGCAATCGCGGCGTCCCCGACGCCACCGCAGCCGATCACGGCCACGGTGTCGTCGCGGTTGATCGCCCCGGTGTTGATCGCCGCGCCGAGGCCTGCCATCACACCGCAGCCGAGCAGCCCGGCTGCGGCCGGGTCGGCGGCGGGATCGACCTTGGTGCACTGGCCTTCGTGCACCAGCGTCTTGTCGGCGAACGCGCCGATTCCCAGCGCCGGGGTCAGCGGCGTGCCGTCGGTCAGCGTCATCGGCTGGGCGGCGTTGAAGGTGTCGAAACACAGATGCGGTCGACCGCGCTTGCACGCCCGGCACTGCCCGCACACCGCCCGCCAGTTGAGGACCACGAAGTCTCCCGGCTCGACGTTGGTGACCCCGGCGCCGACTGTTTCGACGACGCCCGCGGCCTCATGGCCGAGCAGGAACGGGAACTCGTCGTTGATCCCGCCGTCGCGATAGGTCAGGTCCGTATGGCACACCCCGCACGCTTGGATGTCGACGACGACCTCACCTGGTCCCGGGTCGGGGATGACGATATCCACCACCTCGACCGGCTGAGCTTTCGTCCGGGAGATCACACCTCGCACCGTCTGAGTCATAGCTACAACCTAATGGTTCGACTACGAAGTGGATCAACGTCCAAACGCATGTCCAGTGTGGGTGGGCGCGTGGCGGACTGCTGTCGAGCTCCGGCCGATGGTCCCGGAAAAGTGTCCTGAGCAGGCGGATCGGCTTACCGTAGAAGTCACATGCTTGCCGACCCCCGAACGGAACTTCTGCACGCCGCACGTGCAGCGCACCTGCGGCGCGACTGGGCTGCGAGTTATCTGGGGTTCGAAGCGGCCGCCAGGGATGCACCGCTGCACACCGACGATCTCGAGGCGTTTGCCTTCGCCGCCTGGCGGCTGGGCCACGTCAAGGAATCCAGTCGCGCCGCCGAGCGGGTGTTCTCGGAACTCACCAGAACCGATCCGGGCGCTGCGGCGATGAAGGCCAACGAGCTGGCACTGGCCTGGCTGATCCGCGGCGACATCAACATCGCCCAGGGCTGGATGCACCGGGCTCGCCGCCTGCTCGCCGGCGCCGAGGAGAGCCCGGCGCACGGCTACCTGGCCTATCTCGAGGCCGCGGTGGCGGCGGTGTCTCTGGATCTGGACACCCTCGAGATCCAGGTACGGGCCCTGCGCGAGATGGGTGGGCGGCTCGACACCCCTGCGATCTCCGCGCTGGCCCTCGTCGCCGGCGGCATCGAAGCAATCCTGCACGCGCGCACGGCCGATGGTTACGCGCTGATCGACGAGGCGATCCTGCCGCTGGTCGCCGACCAGGTTCCGATCGAATGGGCCGGCGACATCTACTGCATCGTGCTGCACCACTGTCACAAGCTTGCCGATCTGCCGAAGATGCGTGCCTGGACGCAGGCGATGGAGCAGTGGTGCGGGCTGTCGGGGTCGGTTCCCTACGGCGGCGTGTGCGACGTGCACCGGTTGCAGGCCCAGGTGGCGACCGACGACTACCGCGGACTGGCGGACCGACTCGTGCTGGCCAGCAGGGCACTCGAGGAGGCCAACGCCTGGGCGGCGGCGGAGGGGTACTACCAGCTCGGTGAGGTGCGGCGACTGCTGGGCGACTTCGACGGCGCGGCAGGCGCATTCGCGCAGGCGAGGTCGATGGGTATGGATCCGCAGCCCGGCGAGGCGCTGCTGGCGTGCCGGCGCGGTGATGCCCACGGTGCCTGGACGGCGATCCGAGTCGCGCTTGCCGGCAGTGACCGACTCGACCGAATCCGGCTGTTGCGGGCCGCGGTCGAGATCGCCCTGGGTCGTGACGCTCTGGACGAGGCCGAAACCTATTGTGCGGAACTGCAACTGCATGCCGAGGCGTTCGGCACCCCGGGCTTTCTCGCGTGGGCGGCGCACGCGCGGGGTGCGGTCGCGGTGCGGCGCGGACAGTTCGAGACAGCGTTGGAGTCGTTGCAGGTGGCGCTTCGTGAGTACCGGGTTCAACAGTCCCGATACGAGACGGCCGAGGTCTACGAGTGGATGTCGCTGGCGCGCCGGGGGTCGGGGGAATTCGCCGCCGCGGACGCCGACGCCGCCACCGCCGACGCCATCTACGCCCAACTCGGGGTGGAGCCGGCCGGCATCTGCGGCTCTGCAGCGCCGGGTCGGCTGACCCGCCGCGAGCTGGAGGTACTGGTGTGCGTTGCGCGCGGCGCGACCAATCGCCACGCGGCGCAGCAGCTGCACCTCAGCGAAAAGACCATCGGCCGGCACCTGGCGAACATCTACGCGAAGGTCGGTGTCTCGTCGCGTACCGCCGCGGCATCGTGGGCCCGCGACAACAACGTTCTGTGACACTGCCTACATCATTCGCACCACCGACCGCTGACACGATTGCATGGTCTGACCGATACCCTCGCGCGCTTCGACGGCCTAGCGTCGTGGACATGACGACAACGCACGAATCATCAGCGCTCCCGACCGACACCGGAGAGGAGTTCGCCGAGCGCATCGTCGGAACCATCGATGCCGCCAGCGTGGCCATCCTGCTGTCGATCGGGCATCAGACCAAGCTCTTCGACACCCTCGCCGATCTCCCGGCGGCCACCAGCACCCAGATCGCCGATGCCGCCGGGCTGAACGAACGGTATGTGCGGGAGTGGCTCGGCGGTGTGGTCGCCGGACAGATCGTCGACTACGACCCTGCGGCGCAGACCTATTCGCTGCCCGCACATCGGGCTGCGGTGCTGACCCGGGCGGGCGGACCCGACAACCTCGCGCGCGTCGCGCAGTTCATCCCGCTGTTGAGCGAGGTGGAGCAGAAGGTGATCGAGTGCTTCCACCACGGCGGCGGGTTGTCCTACAGCGAGTATCCGCGCTTTCACACACTGATGGCCGAAGAGAGCGGGCAGGTGTTCGACGCCGCGCTGATCGACGGAATCCTGCCGCTGGTGGACGGGCTGCCGGAGCGGCTGCGGGCCGGCGTCGATGTCGCGGACTTCGGCTGCGGCAGCGGCCACGCCGTCAACCTGATGGCGCAGGCCTTCCCGAACAGCCGATTCGTCGGTATCGATTTCTCGCAGGAGGGCCTCGCCGCCGGTGCCGCGGAGGCCCTGAGCCTCGGGCTGAAGAACGTCACCTTCGAGTCGGCCGACGTCGCCGAGGACCGCCGCACCGACGCCTTCGACGTCGTCACCGCCTTCGACGCCATCCACGACCAGGCACACCCCGCGCAGGTGTTGGCGAACATCCATCGCGCACTGCGACCCGGAGGGGTCTTCCTGATGGTGGACATCAAGGCGTCGAGCCGCCTGGAGGACAACATCGGGGTGCCGTTCGCCTCCTACCTGTACACCGTGTCGACGATGCACTGCATGAGCGTGTCGCTGGGTCTGGACGGCGACGGCCTCGGTACCTGCTGGGGCCGCGACCTCGCCACGTCGATGCTGGCCGACGCCGGATTCGACGATGTCCAGGTTCGTGAGATCGAGTCCGATCCGCTCAACTTCTACTACATCGCAGGCAAGTCCTAGCCGGGTCAGGTCCTCGACGGACAGGCAGACACCCGTACGGTCGAGGGCATGGATCTTCACACTTTGGCTTTCGAATGGACGGAGACAAGTCGCTACTGGCTCGGAGAAGTTCCGCTGCGAATCACGCTGTACATCGTGGCGGTCCTGATCGCCCGCTACGTGCTGCACCGGATGATCGACCGGGCGACCGGCCGATCCCGCAAGAAGCTCCGCGTGGACGACAACACGCCGACGAAGCCGCCGTTGCTGCGCGGTCTGCGCGATCGGGTGCCGGCGACAGCAAGCAGCCAGCAGTTGTCCGAACGCCGCCTGCAACGGGCGCAGACCATCGGGTCGGTCCTCAAGTCCACGGTGTCGATCGTGCTGTTGGTGTGGGTCATTCTCGCGATCCTCAATGTCCTCGGCGTGAACATCGCGCCGTTCATCGCCTCCGCCGGAGTGATCGGACTCGCGATCGGCTTCGGCGCTCAGAACCTGGTCCGGGACTTCGTCACCGGGGTGTTCATGCTGCTGGAGGACCAGTACGGGGTGGGTGACTTCGTCGACCTCGGCGAAGCGACCGGCGAGGTGCAGAGTGTCGGGTTGCGCATCACGACGGTCCGCGACATCGACGGCACCCTCTGGTACGTCCGCAACGGTGAGATCGCACGCGTGGGCAACATGAGCCAGGAGTATGCGGTTGCCCGTATCGAGGTTCCGGTCGCGTTGACCGCCGATGTGGACAGGGCACAACAGGTCGCCGTCGAAGCGGCGGAGGCTGCCATCGCCGACTCCGCGGTGGCGGACAAGGTCCTCGGCCGGCCGGAGATGCTCGGTGTGCAGGAGTTGTCGGCGGATCAGCTCACGCTGCGGATGACCTTGAAGACGCGCCCGAACGCGCAGTGGTCGGTGCAGCGCACGCTGCGGCGGGAGATCCTGCGCGCCTACGACGACAACGGTATCGACCTGCCGTACCCCCGCGGACGCGTGCACGCCGTGGTCGGCGACTGAGGCGCCGGTGATGGCGGCTCTCGACGCGCTCGCCGACTGGCCGGTGCCCACCGC
>NZ_JBAUJR010000100.1:0-1525 GCF_049683935.1 Mycobacterium sp.
CGAACGGGCCGTCGCGCTGGTGACCGAACGGGCGCGGGTGCTCGGGGAGGCCGTCGCCCTGCTGCGGGACATGCTCAACCCGGACGATCTCGTGGTCGGCGGCCAGGCTTTCACCGAGTACCCGGAAGCCATGGGCGCCGTCGAGGCCGCATTCGTCGGACGATCGGTACTGCCGCAGCGAGACCTGCGCGTCACGACGTTCGGCAACCGGGTCCAGGAGGCCGGAGCCGGCGTGGTGTCGCTGAGTGGTCTCTACGCCGACCCGATCGGTGCAATGCGCCGCGCGCAGGCCCGTCGGGCCGCGGTGTAGACATGACGGTGTGCGTCTAGCAACAGACCTGGCCGGCCCGTCATCCCGACTGCCCGTGCCACGCCGGGTAGCGGTGTTGTCGGTGCACACGTCCCCGCTGGCGCAACCCGGCACCGGCGATGCGGGCGGCATGAACGTCTATGTCCTGCAGACCGCGCTGGAACTGGCCCGGCGCGGCGTGGAGGTGGAGATCTTCACCAGGGCCACGTCGTCAACCGATCAACCGATCGTCCCGGTGGCGCCCGGCGTGCTGGTGCGCAACGTGGTGGCCGGCCCCTTCGAGGGGTTGGACAAGAACGATCTGCCCACCCAGTTGTGCGCCTTCACCGCAGGCGTGCTGCGCGCGGAAGCCACTCACGAGCCGGGCTACTACGACGTCGTGCACTCGCACTACTGGCTTTCCGGGCAGGTCGGTTGGCTGGCCGCAGACCGGTGGGCGGTGCCGCTGGTGCACACCGCGCACACGCTCGCCGCGGTGAAGAACGCGGCGCTGGCCGCCGAGGATTCACCGGAACCCCCGATGCGCTCGATCGGCGAACAGCAGGTGGTCGACGAAGCAGATCGACTGATCGTCAACACCGAACACGAAGCACAGCAACTGATTTCGATGCACCAGGCGGATCCGTCCCGCATCGATGTGGTGCACCCGGGCGTAGATCTCGACACCTTCACCCCCGGTGACCGCCAGGCCGCGCGCGCCGCGCTGGGGTTGGATCCCGATGCCTCGATCGTGGCTTTTGTCGGCCGTATCCAGCCGCTCAAGGCGCCCGACGTCCTGCTTCGCGCCGCCGCCGAGCTTCCTGATATCCACGTCCTGATCGCCGGCGGTCCGTCGGGCAATGGCATGTCGACCCCCGACAACCTTGTTCAGCTTGCCGACGAGCTGGGTATCACCCACCGCGTGACATTCCTACCGCCGCAGTCGCGCGACGACCTGGTCCTGGTCTACCGGGCCGCCGACGTCGTCGCGGTCCCGAGTTACTCGGAGTCCTTCGGTCTGGTGGCCGTGGAGGCGCAGGCGTGCGGCACCCCGGTGGTCGCGGCCGCAGTCGGCGGACTGCCGGTGGCGGTCCGCGACGGCGTCACCGGTGCCCTGGTGAACGGGCACGACACCGACGACTGGGCGAAAGCGCTCGGCGACATCTTCCTGCGGGATCCGGCGGGCATGCGACGCGCCGCCGTCGAGCATGCCGCCGAGTTCTCCTGGGGGCACAC
>NZ_JBAUJR010000101.1:0-8583 GCF_049683935.1 Mycobacterium sp.
AACCGGACCGGCAGCGGCGGCGCGACAGCTTCCGCGGGGTCGGTGGGGGCGGCTGGAGCCGGCGTCACGATCGTGGCTTCGCTCATCGGAATCTCCCGGTCGATCGGTGGTACTACGGTGTACCGCAGACTTCTCCGGTACGGTACCGGGTGGTACCACGACGGCGCAAGGGTGAAGGAGCGGTCATGACGACTCCGGTGCTCGCCCCGGCGGCCGACCGCCTTCTCGACGGCCTGGCCTCGTCCATCGGCGAACGTGGCTACCGGGACAGCACGGTCGCCGACATCGTGCGCCACGCCCGGACCTCCAAGCGCACCTTCTACGAACAGTTCGCCAGCAAGGAGGACTGTCTGATCGAACTGCTGCGCCGCAACAACGACGACCTGATCGCCGGCATCCAGGCGACCGTCGACGGGGAAGCCGACTGGCGGGTGCAGATCCGCCAGGCGGTCGGCGCATACGTCGACCACATCGGGGCGCGGCCCGCCGTGACCTTGAGCTGGATCCGCGAGGCTCCCGCACTGGGCGCGGTGGCCCGCCCGCTGCATCGCCAGGCCATGGACCTCCTGACCGACATGCTCGTCACCCTCACCGACAGCCCGGGTTTCCGACGCGCACACCTGACGCCGATCTCCCGGCCGATGGCCCTGATCCTTCTCGGTGGGCTGCGCGAACTGACGGCGCTGTTCGTCGAAGACGGCGGTGACATCGCCGGCATCGTCGAACCCGCCGTCGCCGCCGGGACGGCGATGCTCGGCCCTCGGTAGAGGTCAGCCCAGCACCAGCCGCGCCGACTTCTCCAGCTTCCGGGCGATCTCCGCATACGACGCGTAGCCCATGCCCGCGCGCACCAGCGCACCGGAGTAGAGCATCTCCAGCGAGTCGATGACGTCGGGATCGGTGTCCGGCCCCAGCGCGGTGGCGAGTCGATCCCGGATGTCGCGTCCGATGCGGAGTCTGAGCACCTCGACATCCGGGTCCCGGCCCAGCAGCGCGGTGGTGACAGCGCCGGCGAACTCGGGTTCGTCGGCGACCAGGAGCGAGATGTGCCCGAGGACCTGGACCACCTTGGCCGCCCGGTCGCCGGTGTCCTGGGGAGTGCACGGCGAACCGGCCAGACGGCGCCAGAAGACTTCGGCGACCAGATGCTCCTTGGACGAGAAATATGTGTAGGCCGTGGCGGCTCCCACGCCGGCCTCTGCGGCCACCCGCCGCACGGTCAGACCGGCGAATCCCTCACGACTGAGCAGCTCAACGGCGGCTCGGCCCAACCGGTCCACGGTGTCGGCCTGTCTGGCCGTCAACCGGCGCCGAGTCGACTCCAGAGCCGGATCGGACACATGTCCGGACGCTACTACAACTGGCAGGGGCCAGCAACGGTAAGTTGGGCAGGATGAACCACACGACGGCGGGCCGTCAATCCGATACCGTGGCGGGCCGTCAATCCGAGAGCGGCACCGCACTGCCACCGGCCGCCGCCGCCCTGTTCGGCCTCGCCGAAGGCGTCATCGGCTTCATGCCGGCGGATGAGGGCCGCGCGCTGTACGACACTGCCGTCGGCTATCTGGGCGACGGCATCGGTGTGGAGATCGGCACCTACTGCGGCAAGTCGACGGTGATGCTGGGCGCTGCCGCCAAGCAGACCGGCGGGCTGGTCTACACCGTTGATCACCATCACGGGTCCGAGGAACACCAGGCAGGGTGGGAGTACCACGACACGACGATGGTCGACCCCGTCACCGGCCTGTTCGACACGCTGCCGACGATGCGGCACACCCTCGACGCCGCCGGGCTCGACGACCACGTCGTCGCCATCGTCGGACGGTCCCCCGTGGTGGCCCGGGGCTGGCGAACTCCGTTGCGGCTGTTGTTCATCGACGGCGGTCACACCGAGGAGGCGGCCAACCGCGACTTCGACGGCTGGGCCCGGTGGGTCGACGTCGGTGGCGCGTTGATCATCCACGACGTCTTTCCCGATCCGGCCGACGGCGGTCGCGCGCCGTACCTCATCTACCGTCGGGCGCTGGATACCGGCGAGTTCCGTGAGATTCGCGCCACCGGTTCCATGCGTGTGCTCGAGCGGGTGGCAGGACACGCGGGAGCGCTCGGCGGCGCCTAGCGCTCGCTGGTTGCGCACTCGCAATCATATTCGCCCTCAAGGCCTCTCGGCAGATCCGCACCGCGGAAGATGCCGCAGCCGGGCGTGGTGGACGACAACGCGTCGGCGGCGAGGATCACCGCGGCACCCGTCCAGGTGGTGCGCTCCACCGGCCAGCGCTTGCCGTCGGAGTAGACCAGACCCGTCCAGTAGGAGCCGTCATCCTCCCGCAGGTGATGCATGGCCGAGAACTGTTGGTGCGCCCGCTCCCGGTCGCCGAGAGCCTCCAGAGCCAGCACCAGCTCACAGGTTTCGGCCCCGGTGACCCACGGGCGGTCGTCGACACAGCGGATTCCCAGACCCTCGACGACGAAGTCGTCCCAGCGGTCGTCGATGCGCGCCTGGGCCTGCGACCCGCGCAACGCCCCGCCGAGCACCGGGTAGTACCACTCCATCGACCACCGGTCCTTGGTGACGAACACCTCGGGGTGGTGAGCGATCGCGTGACCGAGACGCCCGACCGCCACCTCCCATTCCGGCTGCGGTACGCCGATGTAGTCGGCCAGCGCCAGCGCGCATCGGATGCTGTGGTGAATGCTCGCGCAACCGGTCAGAAGTGCTTCGTCGGCGATACCGGCAGGGCTTCGCGCCCAGGCGATCTCGCCCGTGCTGCCCTGGAGTTCGAGAACGAAGTCGATGGCTTTGGCGACCACGGGCCACATCGCCTCGGCGAACCGCCGGTCATCGGTCACCAGGACGTGGTGCCAGACGCCGGTGGCGATGTAGGCGCAGAAGTTGCTGTCGCTGTTGGGATCCTCGACCACGCCGTCGCGTAGCTGAATCGGCCAGGTTCCGTCGGGTCGCTGCGTCCGGCGCGACCACTCGAAGGCTGCCCGGGCCGGGCCGAGCAGTCCTGCGGCGGTCAGCGCCATCGCGTTCTCGATGTGATCCCACGGGTCGGTGTGGCCACCGTCGGACCACGGGATCGCCCCGCTCTGTTCCTGCGTCGCGGCGATCGACTCCGCCGTCTGCAGACACTGGTCAGCGGTGAACACACCAGGCACGCTGGGGATCTCAGCCATCGGCGACATCGGCCTTGCGGAAATAGAGTGCCACACTCTTGCCGATCAGCGGGTTCAGCGCCGACTCGGCGGTGCGTGTCAGCCACGGCCGACTCATCATGTCCCAGACCAGCAACTTGTGGTAGGCAGCAACCGCCGGATTGTCTGACTTCTCTGTTCCGACAGCACATTTGAGCCACCAGAACGGCGAGTGCAGGGCGTGCGCGTGTTCGGTGTGGGTCAACTCCAGGCCGTGGGCGACGACCTTGTCGCGCAACTCGTCGGCGCGGTAGATGCGGATATGCCCGCCCTCGTTGGCGTGGTAGGAGTCCGAAAGCGCCCAGCAGATCCGCTCGGGAAGCCAACGTGGCACCGTGATCGCCAGGGCACCACCGGGTTTGAGGACTCGCACCAACTCGGCGATCGCTCGGTCGTCGGCGGGAACATGTTCGAGGATCTCCGAGGCGATGACGCAGTCGAAAGTGCCGTCGCCGTAGGGCAACTCCAGAGCATCACCCTTGACGGCCTCACCTCTGGCCGATGCGGGCGCCTCCCCCTGCTCCTTCATCGCCTGCAGGATCTCGTCGACGTCGTTGAGATCCGATGCGCTCTGGTCGAATCCGACCACGTCGGCACCTCGTCGGAAGGCTTCGAAAGTGTGCCGTCCCGCGCCACAACCGACGTCGATGACCTTGGTTCCGGCGCCGACTCCAAGTCGGTCGAAGTCCACAGTCAGCATCGTGCAACCCTTTCGCAGGCCCGCTCGTACACGGCCACGGTCTGCGCGGCGACGGATTCCCAACTGAAGACGTCGAGAGCGCGGCGTCGTCCGTTGTCACCGAGTCTGCGCAGCTCGATCGGTGAATCGAGCAGTTCGCCAAGCACATTCGTCAGTTCGTTCACGTCGGCAGGCTTGACCAGCCGCGCGCATTCACCGTCGGCGCCGACCACCTCGGGCAGCGCGCCCGCCCGGCTGGCGACGATGGGGGTGCCGCTGGCCATCGCCTCCACGGCCGGCAGCGAGAAGCCCTCGTACAGCGACGGAATGCAGGCGACTTCGGCAGAGGCCAGCAGACTCGCCAGCTCCGAATCGCTCAACCCGCTGGAGCTGTGCACGATGTCGGAGATGCCGAGTTCGGCGATGAGCTTCTCGGTCGGGCCGTTGGGTTCCAGTTTGGCGACGAGCTGCAACTCGAGATCACGTTCGATGCGCAGCCGCGCCACCGCGTGCAGCAGGTGGCTGACACCCTTGAGCGGGACGTCGGCGCTGGCGATGGCGATGATCCGGTTGCGCACCCGGTGCGGTGACGGTTGGAACAGTTCGGTGTCCACCCCGAGCGGTACGACGTGGAGTTGGTCGGCGCTGACGGCAAAATCCTCGGCAATGTCGGCGGCCGATGTCGAGGACACGGTGACCAACTCGGGGATCAGCCGGGCGACCGTCTTCTGCATCTCCGCGAAGCCATACCACCGGCGCACCAGCGGCTTGCGCCACCACTTGGCCGCGGCCACGTCCAGGACCCGGTCGCGGGTGATGGGGTGGTGGACCGTGGCGACCACCGGCAGACCCGATCGAGCGATGGACAGCAGACCGGTGCCCAGGCACTGGTTGTCGTGCACCACATCGAAGTCGTCGCGGCGCTCGGCCAGTAGCCGCGCGGCACGCAGGCTGAAGGTCTTGGGTTCCGGGAAGGCAGCGGTCCAGGTGGCGAAAAGCTCCTGCAGGTCGATGCGGGTCTTGATCTCGTTGGGCATCGGGATGCGGAACGGGTCCGGCTCCCGGTAGAGATCGAGGCTGGGCACTTTGGTCAGGCGCACCCGCGGATCGAGGCCCTCGGGGTAGGGCTGCCCGGAGAAGACCTCGACGTCGTGGCCGAGTTCGACAAGGCCTCGGCTCAGGTGCCGGACGTAGACGCCCTGGCCCCCGCAGTGGGTCTTGCTCCGGTAGGACAGTAAGGCGATGCGCATGGTCAGCTCACATGCCCTGGACGGCGCGCAGGCGCGGTGATCCAGGAACAATAGCCGCCCTGAGCTGGTCGAATCGTGTGCAGCAAGTAACCCGGACCCTTCTGGACATGTGTCCAGACTATAGTTTGACGTGCTAGCTGACGCAACGCGACCGCTAGCTCTGACTACCACAGACGCCGTCGGGCGTCCTGCCCAGCCCTTCCCGCCCACCCTGGCTTATTGCGGTGGAAACCCGCCCGTCGCCACCGGTCCCCACCGTTGCGGAGTGACTCTGATCAGGCATTTCCGTTGGTCGATCATCGCCTGCCGGTACTCCTCCCAGTTCGGATGCTCGCCGGCCACCGACCGGAAGTACTCGACGAGACCCTCCACGGCGTCCGGCAGATCGATCACCTCGGCGTGGCCGTCGATCTGCACATAAGGGCCGTCGAATTCGTCGGACAGAACCACGACGCTCGCGCGCGGCCGACGCCGGATGTTGGCCGACTTCGCGCGCTGCGGGTACGTCGCGACGACGATGCGCCCCTCGCCGTCGACCCCGCCCGTCACCGGCGAACTCTGCAGTGATTCGCCGGCCCGGAAGGTCGTCAGCACCATGTGGTGCCGCGGCCGGACGAAGTCGAGCAGTTCGGGCAGGGTGACCACGTCGGCCGTGGCGAGCTTTCGGGCCATGTCTCCAATGTATCGACGTGTCGGACCTCGTCCGTAGGCTGTCGAACATGAGTTCGAACGATGACATACTGACCGCCCTCAACGCCGCGGACGCGGCCTGGCAGGCGCTTGCAGCCCTGCCGGTTCACACCCTGTCCCCGAGAGATCAGCGCGCGGTGCTGATCCGACTCGACGCGATGGAGAAGACGGTGGCCGCCCTACAGCGTCGTCTCCTCGGCGCACTCGTCGCCGGTCCGGCCCCGATCGAGTTCGCCGGCGCGCCGTGGGCCGACGTCTTGGCCCGCCGATTACGCATCTCCGTCGGCGAAGCGCACCGACGCATCAGCGAAGCAGAAGGAGCGGTCGAACCGAAGTCGGCCTGACCGAACGCTCACCCACCGCATCCCTGTCTTTACAATCTGGCCCAACACTGTCAAGGGAGTGCCATGGCCGGAATCGGGAGTGCGGGAGCCGCCGAATGGCGGCGATATGGCTCGGTGCCGTTTGCAGCCGGCCTCGGGTATTCGATGGGCGTCATCCACGTCTACTGCCTGGGCGTGTTCATGGAACCGCTGCAGAACGAGTTCGGTTGGAGCCGCGCCGAAGCCTCGGTAGGACTGACGATCGTCGGCATGGCCGCCGCCGCCGCGGCGGTGCCCATCGGGTTGACCGTCGACCGATTGGGTCCGAGACGGGTGGGCCTGGTCGGCGTGACGCTCATGGCCGCGGCCTTCGCGCTGTTGGCCACCGCGACGGGTTCGATGGCCAACTAGATCATGCTGTGGGCGCTGTTGGCCTTCGCCTCCTTCTGGGTGCAGACCACCGTGTGGACCTCGGCGGTCGCCAGCCGATTCGAGACATCGCGCGGGCTCGCCTTCGCGGTGACGCTGTCCGGGGGGTCACTGGCAGCCGCGGTGTTCCCGCCACTGGCCACCGTGTTCATCGGCGAATGGGGTTGGCGCGGGGCATTTCTCGGCCTCGGGGTGCTGTGGGGTCTGCTCGTCCTCGTCGCCGTCGGGTTCTTCTTCCGCGGCGCACAGGACGACAGAACAGCTGCGCCCGTCCGCAGCCAGACGATCCAGGTGCCCGCGGCGGCCGACCTGCCCGGGCTCACGCTCCGTGACGGTCTGAGGTCGGCGACGTTCTACAAACTTCTGGCCGCTGCCGGCCTGTTCGCCTTCACCACGCTGGGTGTGGTGGTGCATCTGGTGCCGATTCTGCGCGACGCGGGCGCCGAGCCGCTCGCCGCAGCGGGTGCCGCCTCACTGGTCGGCGTCTTCTCGATCATCGGCCGTCTCGGCATCGGGGTGCTGCTGGACCGGTTCTCGGGTCGCTTCGTCGGTGCGTGCGCGTACCTGGTGCCGATCGTGGGCAGCGCCCTGCTGCTGTTCGACGGCGGCAACCCGGTGAGCCAGACCGCCGCGGCCGCACTGTTCGGCCTGACCCTGGGAGCCGAGGTCGATGTCATCGCCTACCTCGCCTCGCGATACTTCGGCCTCAAGAACTTCGGCGGCCTGTTCGGCGGGTTGGTCGCGGCGCTGTCGCTCGGCACCGCGTTCGGTCCGCTGGCCGCCGGCGCCACCTCCGATCACTTCGGCGGCTACTCGAATTTCCTGATCCTCACCATGATCCTGATGGGCGCCAGCAGTCTGCTCCTCGCGAGCCTGAAGGCGCCGCCCGACTGGACCGTGGACACGCAGCCTGCGGTTGCCACCGGGACGGAATCCGCGCCGTAGCAGGGTTCTAGGCTGGATCGACCATGTACATCCCGCCGAAGTTCGCACTGTCGGACGCCGACACCCGCGAGGCACTCACCCGGGCGGGGTTCGCCCATCTCGTCACCCACACCGCCGACGGGCTGCTGGTCACTCCGCTGCCGCTTCTCTACGACCCCGATCGCCACTCGCTGATCGGGCACGTCGCCCGCGCCAATCGGCACTGGCAGGCGACCGGCGGCGACTCGGTCGCGATCTTCCCCGGTCCGCACGCCTACATCTCACCAGGCTTCTACGCCACCAAACAGGAGACCGGCAGGGTGGTGCCGACGTGGAACTACGACGTCCTCATCGTTCACGGCCACCTCGTCGCGCACGACGATCCCAACTGGCTTCGCGCTCTGGTCACGCAGCTGACCGATCACCACGAGCAGAACCGGCCCGAGCCCTGGCAGGTCACCGACGCCCCGGAGACCTACATCGACGGCCAGCTGAAGGCCATCGTCGGCATCGAGCTGACGATCACGTCGGTGCAGGGCAAAGCGAAGATGTCCCAGAACCAACCCGAACGCAACCGCGACGGCGTGGTGGCCGGTCTGCGCGATTCCGATTCACCTACCGATCATGCTGTGGCAGAACGTGTCTCGGACTCGGGCACCACGAACGCGAACGGCCTCGGGTAGCCCAGCCCGCTGAGCCTGGCCCACCGGACCGCGTCGATCCCGACGCTGCGCACCTCCCCCGAGGACGGTTCGTAGCAGTGCAACTGTTCGTCGGAGGCGTCCACGATCAGCACCCAGTGCCTTGGGATGCAGCTGCCGATCAACATCGGCACCGGACGCCGCGACCCGACCGCGGCGAGGACGTCGGCCAACTGGTCGCGCCGGCCCCACCACAGCCGCCACCGGTAGCGCACCCCGACACCTCCCGACTGGACATTCAGCGCGCGAGCCATGCCCAGGGGTGTGGTTCCCAGCGCGCGGGGCCACACCCGGTTCACCATCGAGTGCACCCGGAGCTGCTCCGCGGAGAACCAGGCGCGGCCGGCGTCGCCACCCGAGAGCCCCGACCGGTATCCGGGGTCCAGCAG
>NZ_JBAUJR010000102.1:0-4887 GCF_049683935.1 Mycobacterium sp.
GCAAGAGCCCGATAGCTTTTCCCAACGCCTCGTTGGTCGTCTCGAGCTCGCGCACCCGCGCCTGCAGACGAGCCAGTTCGGCCTCGTCGCGTACCTGTTTGGCCTCACCGGCCTTGGCCAACGCCCTGCGTTTCGCTGGAGGAACCGTCATGGCTCCACCTTCTCGCGGAATCAGACCCCGGTCGAGGTCACCGTCGAACACCGCAGTCTGCCAACGTCTGAACTGGCGGTTAGACAGCCCCTGAGCGGCAAGCCACGGACCCTTCTGCCCGTGAGGCACCAGCTGGTACTCCACGACAAGCTCACGAATCTCGGCAGGACTGAACCCCGCACTGATCGACATAACCCAACCTCTTCACACTGGCTCGAACTGACTCACAACCAGCGTGGCAAAGAGGGTGAATGTCGCAAAACGCGCCCAATTCGCTGTCTAGAGGCCGAGATCGCGGCCGATGATCTCCTTCATGATCTCGGTGGTGCCACCGAAGATCGTCTGGATTCGGGAGTCCACGTAGTCGCGGGCCACCCGGTACTCCATCATGTAGCCGTAGCCTCCGTGCAGTTGCACACAACCGTCGATCACCTTCTTGGCGGTCTCGGTGGCCCACCACTTCGCCTTGGCCGCTTCGACAGCGGTGAGTTCGCCGTCGACGACACCCTGCAGACACCGGTCGATGTACTGCTCGGTCACGTCGAGTTCGGTGTCCATCTCGGCAAGCAGGAACCGGTTGTGCTGGAAGCTGCCGATCGACTGTCCGAAGGCTTTGCGGTCCTTGGCGTATTGCACTGTCTGCCGCCATGTTTCGCGGGCACCGGCGATCGCCGAGATGGCGATGGACAGCCGCTCCGAGGGCAGGTTCGTCATCAGGTGGTAAAAGCCACGACCCTCTTTGCCGAGCACGTTCGCCGACGGCACCCGGACGTTCTCGAAATGCAGTTCCGAGGTGTCCTGGGCGTGCAGGCCCATCTTGTCGAGCTTGCGGCCACGGGTGAAACCGTCCATGTCACGCTCGACCACCAGCAGCGAGAAGCCCTTGTGGCCGGCCTCCGGATCGGTGCGGGCCACGACGACGACGAGATCAGAGTTGATCCCCGAAGAGATGAACGTCTTGGACCCGTTGAGGATCCAGTCTGCGTCCTCTCCTGAGCCGTCGCGCACCGCGGTGGTCTTGATGCCTGCCAGATCGCTGCCGGCGCCGGGTTCGGTCATCGCGATCGCGATGATCGTCTCGCCGCTGACGATGCCGGGCAACCAGCGCTTCTTCTGCTCGTCGTTGGACAGATCCTTGAAATACGGTGCGACGACGTCGTTGTGCAGGCTCAGCGCGGGTCCGGCGACCCCGGCCCTGGCGATCTCCTCGTCGATCACGGCGTTGAACCGGAAATCATCGGTCCCACCGCCTCCGTACTCCTCGGGCATGTTGAACCCGATGAGCCCGTGCTTGCCGGCGGCAACGTAGGCGGACCGGTCGACCATCCGGTCGGCTTCCCACTTCTCGGCGTTCGGGACCAGCTCACTCTCGATGTATCCGCGGACGGTGTCGCGGAACGCCTCGTGCTCGGCGTCGTAGATCAATCGCTTCATTGTGTTCCCCTCACGTGGCTCACTTGGCTTACTTGGCCTTCCATACCGGCGATCTTTTCTGCGCGAACGCCAGCGGGCCTTCCCTTGCATCCTCGGTGGTGAACACCGTCGCGACCTCGCGCATCGTCCGTGACCACCCCGGCTCGTCGGCGGCCACCACGCCGTCGTCGGCGCCGACGGCGACGCGCTTGCTGGCCTGAACGGCCAAGGGCGCGTTGACCGTGATGCGCTCGGCCAGCGCCAGCGCGGCGTCCAGTTCGGTCCCGTCGGGCACCACGTCGTTGATCAGTCCCCATCGCAGCGCCTCGGCCGAGGTGATCGGCTCGCCGGTGAACATCATCTCCAGTGCGACCTTGCGCGGGAGTTGGTCGACGATCCGGAAGACACCGCCGGCGGCGGCGATCAGCCCGCGCTTGACCTCGGGCAGGCCGAACTTCGCGCTCTCACCGGCGACGACGAGGTCGCTGGCCAGCGCAAGCTCGGTGCCGCCGCCCAGTGCGGTGCCGTTGACCGCCGCGATCGTCGGCTTGTCGATGAAATGGCGGACGTAGCCGGCGAATCCCCACTTCGGACGGTCGGGATGGCCGATGTTCTCGCCCTTCGACAGCGCCTTGAGATCCGCACCGGCACAGAATGATTTGTCGCCCGCTCCGGTGATGACGACGGCCCAGACATCTGGGTCCTGCTGCGCCTCGTTCATCGCCTCACCCACCGCGATGCTGACCGCGCTGTTGATGGCGTTGCGCGCCTCGGGCCGGTTGATCGTGATGACCATGACGTTTCCCCGGCGCTCGACCAGAGCGCCGGGGGCGTTGACCCCTTCGGTCACGTCCGACGACGATCGTTGAGGAGTCGGACCATCGGTCACAGCAGTTCCAGGATGGTGGCGTTGGCCTGGCCGCCACCCTCACACATCGTCTGCAGGCCGTACTGAATTCCCTTGTCCCGCATGTGGTAGAGCATCGTCGTCATGATGCGCGCGCCGGACCCACCCAGCGGGTGACCGAGCGCGATGGCACCGCCGTTGGGGTTGACCTTCTTCTCGTCGGCGCCGATGTCCTTCAGCCACGCCAACGGAACCGGCGCAAAGGCCTCGTTGACCTCGAACACGCCGATCTCGTCGAGCGAGAGGCCGGAACGCTGGAGCGCCTTCTGGGTGGCCGGGATCGGCGCGGTCAGCATGATGACAGGGTCGGCACCGGCGAGCACCGCGGTGTGCACCTTGGCGAGAGGCTTGAGCCCCAGCGACTTCGCCTTCTCGGCGGACATGAACAGCAGTGCCGCCGAACCGTCAGAGATCTGCGAGCTGTTGCCCGCGTGGATCACGCCGTCTTCCTTGAACGCCGGCTTGATCTTGCCGATCGACTCGATGGTGCCGCCGCGACGGATGCCCTCGTCCTTGAGCACCGGATTTCCGTCCTGGTCCTTTATCGCCACGATCTGGTCGTCAAAAGCTCCGGAATCCTGTGCTGCGGCGGCCTTTTCGTGCGACCCCAGCGAGAACTGATCCAGGTCGGTGCGGCTGAGCCCCCACTGGTCGGCGATCATCTCGGCGCCGATGCCCTGGTTGGGCGTCTGGGTGTAGCGAGACCGGAAGGCCTCCGGGTACGGGTGCCCGCCGTTGGCCAGCGACGATCCCATCGGGGTGCGCGACATGGATTCCACGCCGCCGGCGACCACCACGTCGTAGTGACCCGCGACCACACCTGCGGCGGCAAAGTGCACCGACTGCTGGCTGGACCCGCACTGGCGGTCGACGGTCACCCCGGGGACGGATTCGGGCCACCCCGCGGCGAGCACCGCGGTGCGGGCGATGTCGAGAGCCTGCTCCCCGGCCTGCATGACGCAGCCCCAGATGACGTCGTCGACGAGGGCGGGATCGACACCCGCGCGTTGGACCAGGCCGTTGAGCACCTGCGCGGACAGCTCCCCCGGATGCACCCCCGACAGGCCGCCGTTGCGCTTTCCGACCGGCGAACGGACGGCCTCGACGATCACGGCTTCAGCCATGGAGATACTCCTTCAGTCTCAGTGGTGTCCCTCGAACGTAAACGAACAAGGTTTACTAGGTCAACCTACTGGTTGGTAGGCGTCCCCATACCCCCGCACCCGCCGACCCATCTGCTCAGACGACCGGCGAGCGTCCCTTCGCCGCGCGCTCGGCAGCGGCCAGCAGATCGTCGCGGAACAGCGGGTGGGCGATCGACGCGAGCGCGCGCCCGCGCTCCTGCACCGTCCGGCCTTCCAGTTCCGCGGCGCCGTACTCGGTGACGACGACGTCGACGTGATGGCGCGGGGTGGTGATGACCGCTCCGGGGCCGAACCACGGCACGATCCGCGAGTGCACTTCGCCGTCCTTCTCGAACGTCGAGCGCAGGCAGATCAGCGAGCGGTCCGACAGATCGAGGCCGGCACCGGCCACGAAGTCCTCGGCTCCGCCGATCCCGCTGAACTGGTCGCCCGCGATCGTGTCGGCGACGACCTGGCCCTGGATGTCGACCGCGAGTGCGCCGTTGATCGAGACCATCTCACGGTTAGCAGCGATCACGTCCGGGGAGTTGACGATCTCCACCGGCAGGAACGCCACCGCCCTGTTGTTGTCCAGCCACGCATACAGATCCGCCGAACCGAACGCGAACGTGGTCACACTCACCCCGTCGTACTGCCCCTTGGCGGCGTTGGTGATCTTGCCCGCCCGGTGCAGTTGCATGCAGCCGTCGGTGAACATCTCGCTGTGCAGGCCGTAATCACCACCCGCACCCTCCGCCAACAGCGTGGCGATCTGGCTCGGAATCGAACCGATCCCCGTCTGCAGGGTCGCCCCCGAGCCGATGAACTCGACGGCGTGCCGGGCGATCGCCGCGTCGGCGTCCGTCGGCGGCGGACCCGGAAGCGAAACCGGTTCGTCGTTCGAGCGCACCAGGATGTCCATCTCGTCGATGTGCAGCGCGTGGCGGTGCTGCTCGCCGAACCCGAACGTGCGCGGGTAGGCATCGGAGACCTCGACGACCAGCAATCGATCGGGATCGGCGCCCGCGCGGTGCATCTCGTCGATGGTGCCGCCCGCGTGCAACGACAACGAGCACCAACCGTCGGCGTCGGGCGGCGTCGCGACCGTGGTCATCACCCGCGGCGCCTGCCGTTCGATGAGCGGCGCGAACCGCCGGAAGTCCGCAGGCATGAACTCGATGTCGGCGCCGGCATCACGCAGCGCCCGCTCCAACGGGCCGTAGAAGCCCGACAGGTAGTGCACGCCCGCTTTCGAGAACAGGTCGGTGCCCACCGCGAGCAGCGCCCCGAAC
>NZ_JBAUJR010000103.1:0-13010 GCF_049683935.1 Mycobacterium sp.
GTTGCGGGCAGCCCACAGGTCGGCGGCCAGGGCCAGCGTCACCGGGAGCAGCGCCCCGCTGGCGGTGCCCTGGATGATGCGACCCAGCACCAGGATGGTGAGGTCGGTCGACATGGCCGTGACCACCGATCCGACTGCGAACCCGACGAGGCTGACCTGGATCAGCATCTTGCGGCCGAAGCGGTCCGAAGCGCGCCCCAGCAGCGGCATCGCCGCGATGTAGCCGAGCAGGTAGCCGGTGATGATGGGCGTGACCCGTTGGATCTGATTCACACCGATACCGACGTCGCGCATGATGTCGGTCATGATCGTGACGACGACGTAGGTGTCGAGTGCACCCAGGACGACCGCGAGACTGCCCGCGCTGATCGCGATGTTGCGATTGGTCTGACCCGGTTTCACCGCCGGTGCGGTGGTGTCCGCCGGGGACGAACGGTGCATCAGGGAGCGGGTTGGTCGACGGTGACCGGCTCGCCCCACTTGGACAGCGTCATCGTGACGCTGTTGCCGGGGCTCGGCTCCAGCCGGGCCTGCATCAGCTCGTGGTCGCCGCCCTCGGCGATCCACGCCGTGCCGGGCACCGGGCCCGTCGCCCCGATCTGGGGGGCGATCTTGTTGACGGCGTCCGCGGTGACGCTGCCGGTGATGCGCACGGTCTCCGTGCCCTCGATGGTCTCGCGGCCGTCGGCCGTGGCGTCGGAGAAGTTCGTCAACACGTTGGCCAGACCGACATCGGGGTTCAGGATCGCCGCGACGTCGTAGATGTCGGAGGCCGGCCCGAAGTTGGAGAGGCTGCCGCCCGAGGTGATCGCCGCGTAGAGATCGCCGTCAGAGACCACGAATTCGACACCTTCGAGGCGCTGGCCGAGGAAGACGATGTCGGCGGTTCCCTTCGCGGCCACAGCAGGCGTCTGCGTGAGGTCACCCTCGAGGGATTCGACTGGGAGTTCGGCGATCTGGCCCTGCACCGTCAGGGTGAGGTGAGCGCTGGTCTGGCCCTTGGTGGTCTCGCTCGACTCCGACAGAAGCGTGGCGGGGTCGGGGAGTTCGGAGCTGGAGTCCTCGGACGACGATCCGGAACACCCTGCAACGAGGGCGACGACGGCGATCAGGGCGGCGAGGATCGCCAGAAGGCGGGTCTGCATGCCTGCATCGTAGTGGGTGTGCCCGCGGGGACGCGCTGCCCGGGTTCCCGGCGCCGGGGCAATCATGGCTTCTGATCAGGAGTTTCGACGCCTCTCGACGGCTCGGGCGCACAGGCACGTTCTAGGCTGGACACCGTGTTCACCGGAATCGTCGAAGAATTGGGTGAAGTCGTCGGCAGGGAAAGTCTCGGCGACTCTGCCCGACTGGTCATCCGCGGGCCGATTGTGACGTCGGATGCCGGGCACGGGGACTCCATCGCGGTCAACGGCGTGTGTCTGACCGTGGTCGACGTGCTCGCCGACGGCTCGTTCTCCGCCGATGTGATGGACGAGACACTGAACCGCTCGAGTCTGCGCGGCATCGAAGTCGGAACCCGGGTGAACCTGGAGCGCGCGGCGGCGATCAGCAGCAGGCTGGGCGGCCACATCGTGCAGGGGCATGTCGACGGAACGGGCCATGTGGTCTCCCGCACGCCGTCGGAACACTGGACCGTGGTGCGCATCGCGCTGCCTGTCTCGCTGTCCCGCTACGTCGTGGAGAAGGGGTCGATCACCGTCGACGGCGTTTCTCTGACAGTGTCCGCACTCGGACCGGATTGGTTCGAGGTGTCGTTGATTCCGACGACGCTGGATCTGACCACGCTGGGCCGCGCTGAGGTCGGCACCCCGGTGAACCTCGAAGTAGATGTGATCGCCAAGTACGTCGAGCGGTTGATGGCGGCGAAAGACGGCTCCGGCAACGAATAGCTCCCGGTGCCCGTTATCCGTGGGTTTTAGCATTCTCGGGAGACACCACGGCCACTCAAATCACACGTGTCACACTTTGCTGAATCCGCGACACGCCGATTGCAGCAATCTTTCAGAAAACGTCGACGCGCAATTGACGGTGACGTAATCTCCTTTCCTGTCCAGCGTGACCAGGCGAGGAGTTGTTTGTGGCCAACCATCGGAAGATTTCAGCGAACCGAAATAAGCAGGCTAAGCGCTTAGCGGTTCTCGCGTTCCTGGGACTGGCAGTTGCGTCGCCGGGGATTGCCACAGCGTCGGCCGACGCGACAGAGGGGTCTTCCGCCTCCACCGACGCCGGCGCAAAAACGGATGCCGGCCCGAAGGGCGATCCGGACGGCAACAACGACGCGGGGATCGGCGACGGTCAGTCCGAAGACGGCGACGGTCAGTCCGAAGACGCTGACGCCGACGACGAGGGCGACGATCCCGACGACGATGCCGATGATCTCGATGACGGCGATCTCGATGACAGCGGTCTCGATGACGACGGTCTCGATGACGACGGTCTCGATGACGACGGTCTCGACGATGGCGACGCAGAGCAGGGGGACGCCGACGAGATCGACGAATCGGAGCCCCCGCCGGCCGAGGGCGACGACACCAACCCTGAGCCCAACCAGTCCTCCGGCGCGGCCACGTCGAAGGCCGCGCTGAGAAACACCGACCCGGAATCGGTCGACACCATGTCGATGACTCCGACCCCCACCGACCTCGAGTCCTCCTCGATCACCACAGAGCCCGACGACACAGTGGTGCCGCAGCAAACCGCACTCGTCGAGACACTGGCAGACCCCGAGGTCGACGAGAAATCGCCGTGGGACTTCCTGCCGCAGTACCCGGAGATCGCGGGCGTCACCAACACCGAGGTGGCGGCGGTGGTGTTCATCGCCGCGGCGGCCGCGACGGTGATCTCCATCCCGACGGCTCCGCTGCTCACCATCCCGCTTCTGTTGGTGACCATCGCGGCATGGACCCGGTTCGAGGATCTGGGCACCAACCATCACGCGCCCACCGCCCAGGTGACCAACACGATTCGGGCGCTCGGGGTGGTGACCGGCACGCTGATCGGCAACGACGAGGACGGCGACCCGGTCAACATCACCCTGGAGAACGGGCCCGCCAACGGGAACGTGCAGATCATCGGTAGCTCGTTGCTGGGCGGCTTCCAGTACATCTACACCGCGAACAATCCGCTGACGCTCGGCGCGATAGACGACTCCTTCACGATCAAGGTCGACGACTACGGCGGCTGGCGTAACCATCCGCTCGGAATGCACGCGGTCTCGATGACGATCGACGTCACGTCCGGTTCGGTGATCAACGGCTTCCCGGTTTTCACCCAGGAGGCGACCATCGTCAGCACCGATCCCGATACCCAGCAGATGCTGGGCACCTTCGCGGCCACGGATCCCGACGGCACCCCGCTGACGTTCACCGGTTTCGCCGTCTCGTCGCTGCTGGGGACCAGCGTCGAGGTCAGCTATGACGAGGACGGCAACGGCACCTTCACCTACACCCCGTCGGCTGCCGCGATTCAGGCCGCGGCGCTCGACATTATCGGCATCGGCGACCTGATCACGATCACCGCAACCGATGCCAACGGCGGCTTCGCCATCAGCACCGTCACGGTGCACCTCGTGCCCCCGAACACCCCGCCTGTGGTCTTACCTGTCGGAACAGCGATCCCCAACCTCCTCACCGGAATCGCGACCGGATCCGTGCTCGGTACGGACGTCGACGGCGACGAACTGCAGTACAGCGTGACGGGGTACGGGGGTGGCCAGTCGGTCATCCTTGGCAGCGGCAGCATGGTGATCGTCGATACCGACGGCAAGTGGACCTACATCCCGTCCGTGGACGGTGGCGACCCGATCCTGGGGACCATCGACGACAGCTTCCGGATCTACGTCACGGACGGGCGGGGCGGAGAAGCATCCACGCTCATCGGCCTGTTCACCCGCGAGTTGAATATCGACTACGACAACACGGTCGTCAGCGGGGGCGTGACAGGTGGTTTGTCGATACCGTCGGCACTGTCCGGACTGCTCACCTACAGCCTAGGAACAGGTTCTCCTGCGGGCGTGACAGTCAACGCAGACGGCACCTACACCTACACCGGCAGCTCGGAGGCGAGCTTCTCGATCGTGGGGACCAACGCCGACGGCGGATCGCTGACGGTGGCCAACGTCACCGTTACGCCGAACCGGGCGCCGACGCTGACCACCAAGGGTTTGAACATCACGCCTACCCCGGGCAAGACCGAGGTCTGGACCGGCGTGACCGTGAACGACCCCGACGGGGATGGCCTGACCTGGACCTACTCTGCGTCGAACGGGTCCGTCAGCTTTTCTCTTCCGGTCGATCTCACCGACCCGTTGAGCGGTACCCGGACCAGCAGTCGCACCGTGACCTACAAGTCCAGCGGTGGCAGCGATGGCAAGATTTTTCCGCCGGAACTGCCCTCGAACGGACCCTCTGACACGATCTACGTCACGGTCACCGACTCGAAGGGGCTGGCGACGACGTTCACTCTGTCGTACCCGGCCTGAGGGTCCACGGGCCCTCGACATCCTCACCCGACCGGCGGGCAATAACCGGCGTCTACTCGTGGTTCATACTGAGAGACGTTGACTGAGGTGTTCCGTGGGCTTCGGCGCCGGAACCGGCAAGGTGGTGAGGATGACGAGGCTGGATTCGGTCGAGCGCGCATTGGCCGACATCGCCGCGGGTAAGGCCGTGGTCGTCATCGACGACGAAGACCGCGAGAACGAAGGCGACCTGATCTTCGCCGCCGAGAAGGCCACCCCGGAACTGGTGGCCTTCATGGTGCGCTACACCTCGGGATACCTGTGTGTGCCGCTCGACGGTGACATCTGCGACCGACTCGGCCTGCTGCCGATGTACGCCGTCAACCAGGACAAGCACGGCACCGCCTACACCGTCACCGTTGATGCCAAAAGTGGTGTCGGAACCGGTATCTCGGCGTCGGACCGGGCGACGACGATGCGGCTGCTGGCCGATCCGAACAGCACTGTCAACGAGTTCACCAAGCCGGGTCACGTGGTGCCGTTGCGGGCCAAGGACGGCGGCGTGCTGCGTCGCCCCGGCCACACCGAGGCTGCGGTCGATCTGGCCCGCCTGGCCGGCCTGCAACCCGCCGGTGCGATCTGCGAGATCGTCAGCCAAAAAGACGAAGGGGACATGGCGCAGACCGACGAACTGCGGATCTTCGCCGACGAGCACGGCCTCGCCCTGATCTCGATCGCCGACCTCATCGAGTGGCGGCGCAAACACGAGAAGCACATCGAGCGCATCGCCGAGGCGCGGATCCCGACCCGCCACGGAGAATTCCGCGCCGTCGGCTACACCAGCATCTACGACGAAGTCGAGCACGTCGCCCTGGTCCGGGGCGACATCGCCGGCCCGCACGGCGACGGCCACGACGTTCTGGTGCGGGTGCACTCCGAGTGCCTCACCGGTGACGTCTTCGGCTCCCGCCGGTGCGACTGCGGTCCCCAACTGGACGCGGCACTGGCGATGGTGGCCCGCGAGGGCCGCGGCGTCGTGCTCTACATGCGCGGCCATGAAGGACGGGGCATCGGGCTGATGCACAAGCTGCAGGCCTACCAACTCCAGGACGCCGGTGACGACACCGTCGACGCGAACCTCAAGCTGGGTCTGCCCGCCGACGCCCGCGACTACGGCATCGGCGCACAGATCCTCGTCGACCTCGGTGTGCGGTCGATGCGCCTTCTGACCAACAACCCGGCCAAGCGGGTCGGCTTGGACGGCTACGGTCTGCACATCATCGAGCGGGTGCCGCTGCCGGTGCGCGCCAACGCCGAGAACATCCGATATCTGATGACCAAGCGGGACCGAATGGGCCATGACCTCGTCGGCCTCGAGGACTACGACGAAGCACTCCCGGGCGAGTTCGGCGGCGCGGTATGAGTCCTGCGGCGGGCGTCCCCGAGTTACCCGAGATCGACGCGTCCGACATCTCGTTGGGCATCGTGGCCAGCACGTGGCACGAGACCATCTGCGACGCACTGCTCGAAGGCGCAAAACGGACCGCGGCAGACGCCGGCATCAGTGACCCGACGGTGGTCCGGGTGCTCGGCGCCATCGAGATCCCGGTGGTGGCGCAGGCGCTGGCGGCGACCCACGATGCGGTGGTCGCGCTCGGTGTGGTGATCCGCGGTGAGACACCACATTTCGACTACGTGTGTGACGCAGTCACGCAGGGGCTGACCCGGGTGTCGCTGGATTCCTCCACGCCCGTCGCCAACGGGGTGCTCACCACCAACACCGAACACCAGGCCCTGGATCGAGCCGGTCTGCCCACGTCGGCCGAGGACAAGGGCGCTCAGGCGGCCGCTGCGGCGCTGTCGACGGCGATCACGCTGCGCCAGTTGAATTCATGAGCGGCAGCGATTGGGACCTCGAGGTCAAACCTCATCTGACACCGATCTTCGCCTACGGTGCGGCGCTGGTGATCCTGGCCTCGCACGTCGTCGTGGGTGTCCTGCTCAAGGCGTCCTCGACAGGAGTGGTCTTCCGCACCTACGACCAGGTGGCCATCGCGTTGGTGGGCGCGGTCATCGCCGGGTTCGTGTGTCTGTTCGCAAGACCGCGACTGCGGATCGGGCCCTCCGGGGTCGCGGTACGTAACCTGTTCGGCTACAAGCTGTTTCCGTGGAGTGACGTGCTGGGGGTGTCGTTTCACCCCGGGGCACGCTGGGCACGGCTGGACCTGCCCGACGACGAGTACATCGCCGTGATGGCGATCCAGGCGGTCGACAAGCGGCGTGCCGTCGAATCGATGGATCAGGTCCGCATCGTGCTGGAGCGGTACAAACCCGATATCAATTCACATCGCCCATGACCGCACCTTCGCGGCGGGGATCAGCGCCACCCACCCACCCGGATCCGTCACGGACGATGGCCGACAACCCGCTGGACTGATCGGCGAGGTCCACCTCGTGACCGAGGGCGCGCAGCCCCTGGACCAGCGGATCGTTGTCGCCGTTGTCCGAGGAGTCGATCACCGGGTGCTCCCCGCCGACGTTGGTCTTGGGTGTGTTGGCAGCGCCGAAATCGACCATCGACACCGCCTGCTGGGGGTCCAGGCCCCAGTCGAGCATCCCGACAACGGTTTTCACGACGAACTGGATGATCGTCGAACCGCCGGGTGAGCCGGTGACGGCATAGAGAGGTCCTCGCGCTCCGGCGGTGTGAGGCTCGAAGATCAGGGTGGGCGCCATTGTGCTGCGCGGTCGTTTCCCCGGTTCCAGACGGTTGGCCACCGGCACGCCGTCCGGCCCGACGGGTTCGGCGGAGAAATCGGTGAGCTGGTTGTTGAGCAGGAAACCGTCGACCATGTGGAAAGAGCCGAACGCCGACTCGATGGTCGTGGTCAGCGACGCCGCGTTGCCCTGCTCGTCGATCACGCTGATGTGGCTGGTGCCATGCTCGGGAACCGGCGGCACCGGAGCGGCGGGAGGGCCGAATTCACCCGGTTTTGCGGTGCCCATCGTTCTGTCCTGCGAGATCAGCGCCGCGCGTCCCGCCAGGTAGTCGCTGCCCAGCAATGTGTTCGGGGTCCCGCCCGGTAGTGGCACGAAGTCGGTGTCGGCGACATAGCGGTCACGGTCGGCGTAGGCCAACCGCTCTGCTTCGGAGACCAGATGCACCCCCATCACTGTCGGGCGCCCGCCGTTGAGGTCGACGTCGGTGGGTTTGTGGTCGTTCATCGGGAAACGTTCGAGCATGCTGAGGGTGGCGGCCACGGCCATGCCGCCCGAGGAGGGAGGCGGCATGCCGCAGATCTCCTTGCCGCGGTACTCGGTGCACAGCGGGTCGCGTGTCCTGACGGTGTAGCCGGCCAGATCCTCGACGGTCATCAGGCTCGGGGTGCGGCCGCCGGAGGGGTCCGCGGCAGCAGCGACGATGTTGCCGGCGATCTCTCCGGTATAGAAGGACTCCGGGTCGGCTGCGATGGCGCCCAACGTTTTTGCGTATGCGGGGTTGGTGAGCACAGTGTCCGTGGTCTTCGGCGCCCCGCCCTGCTCCAGGAAGTAGGAGGCGGCGTTCTCGTCGAGGCGAAGCTCAGGCGCCGCATCGGCGATGGCCGCCGCCAGTCGCGGGCTGATGTCGAAGCCGTCGTCGGCGAGTGTCACGGCGGGGGCGAACAGGTCGCGCCACGCCGTCTTTCCGTGCTCGGCGTGGACTTCGGACAGCATCCGCACGATCCCGGGCACCCCGATCGAGCGGCCCGAGGCCCGGGTGTCGGGTTTCGGCTCGGTCCTGTCGGTGTCGGAGATCCACCGCAGATAGTTCTCGGTCGCCGCCGCCGGGGCGACCTCGCGGCCGTCGAAGGCCTGGACCGATCCCGAGGCCGCGTCGTAGTAGAGCAGGAACCCGCCACCCCCGAGTCCCGACGACTGCGGTTCCACCAGTCCGAGCACGGCCTGGGCGGTCACGAGCGCATCTGCAGCGGTGCCGCCGTCTCTCAGCACCTCGCACGCTGCCTGCGTGGCCACCGGATTGGCGGTGGCAACCGCATACCGCGTCGTGTGCACGGCCGTCATGTCGCTGCGGAATCCGGTCGCGGCCTCAGGCGCGGCGGAGGTGTCTCTCGGCTCCGATGTAGACCCTGCCTTTGATACGGGCGTTCCGTTGGCGACGATGTCGCACGGACCCGCGGGTGCCGGGGCGGCGTTCTGGCCGCTGCTGCAACCGGCAAGCACCAGTGACATTCCCAGAAGTGCCGCCGTCATCCTGCGAGCGGGCCAGAACCGCATCACAGTCACGGTAGTCCGTCTACCCCGTCGGGACACCGCAGTAACCTGGGTTGCGTGCCTGATCCATCGACGTACCGACCTGCGCCCGGGTCGATTCCCGTCGAACCGGGTGTCTACCGCTTCCGCGACGTGCACGGCCGGGTCATCTATGTCGGCAAGGCGAAGAGCCTGCGCAGCCGGCTGAACTCCTACTTCGCCGACCTCGCCGGCCTCGCGCCGCGCACCCGGCAGATGGTGACGACCGCCGCAGGGGTGGAGTGGACGGTGGTCAGCACCGAGGTCGAGGCGCTCCAACTCGAGTACAACTGGATCAAGGAGTTCGACCCGCGGTTCAACATCCGCTACCGCGACGACAAGTCGTATCCGGTCCTGGCGGTCACCCTCAACGAGGAATATCCGCGGCTGATGGTGTACCGCGGCCCGCGGCGCAAAGGAGTGCGTTACTTCGGCCCGTACTCGCATGCCTGGGCCATCCGCGAGACCCTCGACCTGCTGACCCGGGTGTTTCCCGCCCGCACCTGCTCGGCTGGAGTGTTCAAGCGGCACAATCAGATTGACCGGCCATGCCTGCTCGGTTACATCGACAAGTGCGCGGCGCCGTGCATCGGTCGGGTCAGCGCGCAGGAGCACAGACAGATCGTGCTCGACTTCTGCGACTTCCTCGCCGGCAAGACCGACAAGCTGGTCCGGGAGATGGAACAGCAGATGAACACCGCGTCCTCGGAGCTGGACTTCGAGCGGGCCGCGCGATTGCGCGACGACATCGGCGCGCTGCGCCGGGCCATGGAGAAACAGGCCGTGGTGTTCGGCGACGGCACCGACGCCGATGTGGTCGCGTTCGCCGACGACGAACTGGAGGCGGCGGTTCAGGTCTTCCACGTCCGTGGCGGTCGTGTTCGTGGCCAGCGCGGATGGGTCATCGAAAAGTCCGGTGAGCCGGGGGAATCCACCCTGGAGTATCTCGTCGAGCAGTTCGTCACCCAGTTCTACGGCGATCAGGCCGAGCTGAGTGATGCCGGCGCCGCCGGTATGGACGAGGCGACCAACCCGGTGCCGCGACAGGTGCTGGTCCCGGTACTGCCCGGCAATGCCGAACAACTCGAGACCTGGCTTGCGCAGCTGCGCGGCTCCCGGGTGTCACTTCGGGTGCCGCAACGTGGAGACAAGCGGGCGCTCGCCGAGACGGTGAAGCGCAACGCGGAGGGGGCACTCACCCAGCACAAGCTCAAACGCGCAGGTGATTTCAACGCCAGAAGTGCTGCGCTGCAGAGCATTCAGGATGCGCTGGGACTCGCTGACGCTCCGCTACGTATCGAGTGTGTCGACATCAGCCATGTGCAGGGCACCGACGTGGTGGCGTCGTTGGTGGTGTTCGAGGACGGGCTGCCCCGCAAATCCGACTACCGGCACTATGCGATCAGGGAGGCCGCGGGCGACGGTCGATCCGACGACGTCGCATCGATCGCCGAGGTGACGCGCCGCCGGTTCCACCGCCATGTGCACGATATGCAGCACCCCACGGAGCTGTCGGCGGAAGGCAAGTCGCGGAAGTTCGCATATCCGCCCAACCTCTTCGTCGTCGACGGCGGTGCTCCGCAGGTCAATGCCGCTGCGGCAGTGCTCGAGGACCTCGGCATCTCCGACGTCGCGGTGATCGGGCTGGCGAAACGGTTGGAAGAGGTGTGGGTTGCCTCAGATCCAGACCCGCTGATCATGCCTCGCAACAGCGACGGGCTGTATCTCCTGCAGCGAGTCCGTGACGAGGCCCACCGCTTCGCGATCAGTTACCACCGCAGCAAGCGTTCCAAGCGGATGACCGCCTCGGCGCTGGATTCGGTGCGCGGACTCGGTGAGCACCGCCGCAAAGCTCTGGTCACCCACTTCGGGTCGCTGGCCAGGCTGAAACAGGCCAGTATCGACGAGATCACCGCGGTTCCCGGGATCGGCGCCGCAACGGCACGCGCGGTTCTGGAGGCCCTGGGGGTGCCGGCAACGGACTCCGCGGCCGATTCGGAAGCGCCCGCCGAGGTTATCGGCGATGATCAGAGCAGGGTGTTGGGATGACTGAGCAGGAAACGAACGAGGAACTGCGCGGCGGTGCCGGCGACGAGGGGGCCCTCGAATCCAACGGCATCGACGTGGTGCTCGTCACGGGTCTTTCGGGTGCAGGCCGGGGCACCGCAGCCAAGGTGCTCGAGGATCTCGGTTGGTACGTCGCCGACAACCTGCCGCCGGAACTGATCGCGCGGATGGTCGAACTGGGGCTCGCCGCGGGTTCGCGCATCACTCAACTCGCAGTGGTGATGGACGTGCGATCCCGGGGTTTCACCGGCGACCTGGACTGGGTGCGAAAAGATCTGGCCACCCGGAACATCACCCCACAGGTGCTCTTCCTCGAGGCTTCCGACGACATCCTGGTTCGGCGCTACGAGCAGAACCGGCGCAGTCATCCGTTGCAGGGCAACCAGACTCTGGCCGAAGGTATTGCGGCTGAACGGAGCATGCTGGCACCGGTGCGGGCGGCCGCTGATCTGGTGATCGACACTTCGGCGCTGTCGGTGCCAGCGCTTCGGGAGAGCATCGAACGCGCCTTCGGCGGTGAGACGATCGCCGACACCAGCGTCACCGTGGAATCCTTCGGATACAAGTACGGGTTGCCGATGGACGCCGACACCGTGATGGACGTCCGCTTCCTGCCGAACCCACACTGGGTCGACGAACTGCGCCCGCACACCGGGCAGCACCCTGGAGTCCGTGACTACGTCCTCGGCCAACCTGGTGCCGTCGAGTTCCTCGACTCCTACCATCGGCTGTTGGACGTCGTGATCGACGGCTACCGCCGGGAGGGGAAGCGCTACATGACCGTCGCCATCGGATGCACCGGCGGCAAGCATCGCAGTGTGGCGATGGCCGAGGCGTTGGCGGCGCGGTTACAGGACGGCGCAACGTTGACGGTGCGGGTCCTGCACCGGGATCTGGGTCGCGAATGAGCCCTCGCATCGTTGCGCTCGGCGGCGGTCACGGTCTCTATGCGACCCTGTCGGCGGCGCGTCGGCTCACCTCGCACGTCACCGCTGTCGTCACCGTCGCCGACGACGGCGGTTCCTCCGGCCGACTGCGCAGCGAACTGGACGTGGTTCCGCCCGGTGACCTGCGAATGGCGTTGGCGGCGTTGGCTTCCGACAGCCCGCAAGGCAGATTGTGGGCGACGATCATCCAGCATCGATTCGGCGGTAGCGGCGCCCTGGCGGGCCACCCGATCGGCAATCTGATGCTGGCCGGACTCAACGAGGTGCTCGCCGACCCGGTGGCGGCGCTGGATGAACTGGGCCGGGTCCTGGGTGTCAAGGGCCGGGTGCTTCCGATGAGCCCGGTCGGACTCAGCATCGAAGCCGACGTCGTCGGGCTGGAATCCGACCCGCGGGTCAGCCGCGCGATCCGCGGCCAGGTGGCCATCGCCACCACGGTGGGCAAGGTGCGCCGGGTCCGGCTACTGCCGAGCGATCCACCGGCTACCCGGCAGGCCGTCGATGCCATCATGGACGCCGACCTGATCGTGCTCGGGCCGGGTTCGTGGTTCACCAGCGTCATCCCGCACGTCCTGGTGCCGCAGTTGGCGGCCGCGCTGCAGGCCACCTCGGCGCGACGTGCTCTGGTGCTCAACCTGGTGGCCGAGCCGGGGGAGACGGCGGGTTTCTCGGTCGAGCGCCACATCCACGTCCTGGCTCAGCATGCACCGCAGTTCACCATTCACGACATCATCGTCGATTCCGACAGCGTGCCCAGCGACCGTGAGCGGGAGCAGTTGCGCCGCACCGCCCGAATCCTCGATGCCCACGTTGAGTTTGCTGACGTTTCCAGACCTGGTACACCTTTACATGACCCGGCGAGGCTGGCCGCGGCGTTGGAGGGGGTTCGAAGGCGCGGCGAGGCGACAACCGGCACGACCCAGGCGACGCCGCCGATTCTGCCCACACCGACAGTGAACGGACCGAGAGGTGACCACCCGTGGCGATGACAGCCGAGGTCAAAGATGAGCTCAGCCGGCTGGTGGTCAATTCAGTGAGCGCACGTCGCGCCGAGGTGGCCTCCCTGCTGCGTTTCGCCGGCGGTCTGCACATCGTGTCGGGGCGGGTGGTGGTCGAGGCCGAGGTCGACCTCGGGATCATCGCGCGCAGGCTGCGCAAGGACATCTACGACCTCTACGGTTACAACGCGGTGGTTCACGTGCTGTCGGCGAGCGGTATCCGCAAGAGCACGCGATATGTGGTGC
>NZ_JBAUJR010000104.1:0-2337 GCF_049683935.1 Mycobacterium sp.
ATCAACATCATCGTCGCCGGCATCAACGTCGGCGCCCAGCCGTACTGGAACGCCGAAGCCACGATGCTCGCCCACACCAAGGGCATCCTGGTGATGACACCCGACAGCGCCATGGTCCTGACCGGCAAACAGTCCCTGGACTACTCCGGCGGCGTCTCCGCCGAAGACAACTTCGGCATCGGTGGCTACGACCGCGTCATGGGACCCAACGGACAAGCCCAATACTGGGCCCCGAACCTCCGCGCTGCTGTCGACGTACTGTTCGCGCACTACGACCACGCCTACGCTGCTCCCGGTGAGCGCTTCCCGCGTCGGGCGACCACCGCCGATCCGATCACCCGCGACGTCCGCAGCTACCCGCACGTGCACCCGGCATCCGACTTCACCACCGTCGGCGACATCTTCTCGAGTGTGACCAACCCCGACCGCAAGAAACCGTTCGACATCCGCACCGTCATGCGCGCCGTCGTCGACCAGGACCATTCGGTTCTCGAACGGTGGGCCGACATGGCCGACGCCGACACCTCCGTCGTCTTCGACGCCCACCTCGCCGGCATCCCCGTCTCCGTCATCGGTATCGAATCACGCGCCATCCCCCGTAAGGGCTGGTTCCCGTCCGACGGACCCGACCAATGGACCTCAGGCACCCTGTTCCCCAGCAGCTCCAAAAAAACCGCACGAGCAATCAACGCCGCCAGCGGCTCCCGCCCGATCGTGGTGCTGGCCAACCTCTCCGGCTTCGACGGCTCGCCCGAGTCACTGCGCAACATCCAGCTCGAATACGGCGCCGAAATCGGCCGCGCCATCGTCAACTTCGACGGACCCATCGTCTTCTGCGTCGTCTCCCGCTACCACGGCGGCGCATTCGTCGTCTTCTCCGGAGCACTCAACGACAACATGGAAGTCCTCGCCGTCGAAGGATCCTTCGCCTCCGTCCTCGGCGGCGCACCCGCAGCAGCGGTGGTCTTCACCCGCGACGTCAACGCCCGCACCGCCGCCGACCCCGGCGTCAAAGAACTCGAAGCCAAGCTCACCGCCGCAGAGACCGATGCCGAACGCGCGCACCTCCGCGTCGAACTGGCAACCAAGAAAGCAGACATCCGCAACGCCAAACTCGGCGAAGTCGCCGCCGAATTCGAAGCCATCCACAACATCCAACGAGCACAAACCGTCGGATCCGTCCACCACATCGTCCCCGCCGCCGAACTACGACCACAACTCATCGCCGCCATCGAACGAGGAATGGCCCGTACTTCAGGTGCGCTGGAAGAGATGAATGAAGATATCCGACACCATTTGTCGGATTTGGCAGTTTCGGGAAGTGCTCAAATCGCGATGCAGGGGTGATGCGCGCTCATGTCGAAGCAGATCTGCATCGACCAATTTCGATTGTCCGGAGCATGGAACTTCCGGGACGTCGGTGGCGCCCGAACAATGGATGGGCGTGCCGTTCGGAGTGGGATGCTATTCAGATCATCCGAGCTGTCACAGTTGGACGAACAAGGCCGCACCGAAATGAGAAGGCTTGGAGTAAAGGCGGTATTCGATCTTCGCGGCGATGCCGAAATAGCGCGTAGCGGGGCCGATCGCCTTCCCGTCGGCGTCCTCCTACGCAATACTCCCTACCGGAACCACAAGGGCGATTCCGCTCCGCACGAGGGTGGTGTTGCGCGCGACGAAGACGACCAGCTCGGCCACATGATGCACACGTACTCCTCGTATTCGTCACTCGAGGGCGCGTTCGACGCGATACGCGAGGTCGTCACAGTACTGGCAGCGGGGGAGGGGCCGATCCTGGTGCACTGCGCCGCTGGTAAGGACCGCGCGGGATGGACGATAGCGACAGTGTTGCGCGCTGTGGGAGTGTCCGATACGGACATCGTGGCCGACTTTCTACGAAGCAACTCTGGAATCGAGCCGCTGCGCAAACACATGCAGGCAGTGTGGTCGACGATGGGCGAGGAGAACCCGATCGAACCGTCGAACGCCATGCTCGGGGTGAGTGAACAGTACTATCGCCACGGTCTGGAGACCGTCGACCGGGTGCACGGGTCGTTCGAGGCCTACCTGAACGCGATCGGCATCAGCGAATCCGCCCTGGTTGACCTGAGGGGAGTGTTGCTGACCGACGGGCCGAATGACTGAGCGTGCACCTCACCTTGGCGGAAACGAACTCTCCGCAGCAGTGGCCTTCAGCTGACACCGTGGCTGCACCGTGCGGTTTCGCTGCGTTCACGTGCAGTTATTCCCTCTCGCTACTGTTATCCCTACGAACTAATTGGGGAGAGCGCCATGGAGTTCAGGCATCTGATGGCATTTATCACCATCGCCGAGGAG
>NZ_JBAUJR010000105.1:0-6378 GCF_049683935.1 Mycobacterium sp.
ACGACCCACTGGTGATGCGCCGCGCCCTGGAGTACGCGACCGGCCTGGGCGTGCTGATCGCCCAGCATGCCGAGGAACCACGACTGACCGTGGGCGCCATCGCGCACGAGGGTCCGAACGCGGCCAAGCTCGGACTGGCCGGTTGGCCGCGTGCCGCCGAGGAATCGATCGTCGTCCGCGACGCACTGCTGGCCCGCGACGCCGGCGCCCGGGTGCACATCTGCCACGCCTCCACCGCGGGCACCGTGGAACTCGTGAGATGGGCCAAAGAGCAGGGGATCTCGATCACCGCGGAGGTCACGCCGCATCACCTGCTGCTCGACGACACCCGCCTCTACAGCTACGACGGGCGCAACCGGGTCAACCCGCCGTTGCGTGAGGCCAGCGATGCCGTGGCCCTGCGCCAGGCACTCGCGGACGGTGTGATCGACTGTGTGGCAACCGATCACGCTCCGCACGCTGAGCACGAGAAGATGTGTGAGTTCGCCAATGCCCGGCCGGGCATGCTGGGTTTGCAGACGGCGCTGTCAGTCGTGGTCGAGACGATGGTCGGACCCGGCCTGCTGACGTGGCGCGATGTCGCCCGGGTGATGAGCGAGAGCCCGGCGCGGATCGTCGGACTGCCCGATCAGGGGCGACCGTTGGAGGTCGGTGAGCCCGCGAACCTCACGGTGATCGACCCCGACTCCTCGTGGACGGTGGCCGGTCCCGCGCTTGCCAGCAGGTCGGACAACACGCCGTATGAGGAGATGGTGTTGCCCGCGGTGGTGACGGCGACGATGCTGCGCGGCAAGATCAGCGCCCGCGGCGGCGAGGCGCGCGGGTGAACACTCCGACACTGATCGCCTCTCTGGTGATGGCCGGGGTGCTGGTCCTGGTGATCGCGGTGCTGATCCAGGCGATGATCCGCGGGTGGCGTCGCCGTGTGGAGCGGCAGGCGCTCATCGTGGGAACGCTCCCGTCGCTGCCCGACACCGTCGGTCAGGTGACCGTCTCGGCCACCAAAGGTCTATATGTCGGCAGCACGCTGGTGCCGCACTGGAACGACCGCGTCGCCGCCGGCGATCTCGGCTTCCGCGCCAAGGCTGTCCTCAGCCGTTATCCGGAGGGAATCATGTTGCAGCGCAAGGGTGCCGGGCCGATCTGGATACCCGAGGAGGCGATCGTCGACATCCGCGCCGAGAAGAACCTCGCTGGTAAGGCGCTGACGCATGAGGGCATTCTTGCGATCCGCTGGCGGCTGCAGTCCGGCGCAGAGATCGACACCGGTTTCCGCGCCGACGACCGACGCGACTATTCGAAATGGCTGCCGGAGGAGGTTGCATGACCGCACGCACTGCGTTCCTCGTGCTCGAGGACGGTCGGATCTTCACCGGGACGGAGTTCGGCGCTGTCGGTCAGACGCTCGGTGAGGCCGTGTTCTCCACCGGCATGTCGGGCTACCAGGAGACCCTCACCGATCCCAGCTACCACCGCCAGATCGTGGTGGCGACCGCGCCGCAGATCGGCAACACCGGCTGGAACCTCGAGGACAGCGAGAGCCGCGCCGACAAGATCTGGGTCGCCGGCTACGCGGTACGCGACCCGTCGCCACGAGCCTCGAACTGGCGCGCCACCGGCACTCTCGAAGACGAACTGGTGCGTCAGGGCGTCGTCGGGATCGCCGGTATCGACACCCGCGCGGTGGTGCGCCACCTGCGCAGTCGCGGCTCGATGAAGGCCGGGGTGTTCAGCGGCACCGCGCTCGCCGACGCCGACGAGATGCTGTCCCGGGTGCGCGGCCAGGCCGCGATGCTCGGCGCGGACCTGGCGGGCGAGGTCAGCACCGACGGCAGTTACGTCGTCGAACCCGAGGGGCCGCAACGGTTCACCGTCGCGGCGCTCGACCTGGGGATCAAAACGAACACGCCACGCAATTTCACCCGGCGTGGGATTCGCACGCACGTGCTGCCGTCGTCGGCCGCGTTCAGTGAAATCGCCGATCTGCGTCCGGACGGTGTGTTCCTGTCGAACGGACCGGGTGATCCGGCGACTGCCGATCACGTGGTCGCCGTGACCCGGGCGGTACTCGACGCTGGAATCCCGTTGTTCGGCATCTGTTTCGGCAACCAGATTCTGGGCCGGGCGCTGGGCCGCTCGACCTACAAGATGACGTTCGGACACCGTGGTATCAACATCCCGGTGATGGACCACACCACCAACAGGGTGGCGATCACCGCGCAGAATCACGGTTTTGCGCTCGAGGGCGAGGCCGGCGAAGAGTTCGACACGCCTTTCGGGCGGGCGATGGTCAGCCACACCTGCGCCAACGACGGTGTGGTGGAGGGAATCAAACTGGTCAGCGGGCGGGCGTTCTCCGTGCAGTACCACCCTGAGGCGGCCGCGGGTCCACGCGACGCCGAGTATCTGTTCGATCAATTCGTGGATCTGATGGCAGGGGAGAAGTAGATGCCGCGTCGCACAGACATCAACCACGTGCTGGTGATCGGCTCCGGCCCGATCATCATCGGTCAGGCCTGCGAGTTCGACTATTCCGGCACCCAGGCCTGCCGGGTGCTCCGGGCCGAGGGCCTGCAGGTCAGCCTCGTCAACTCCAATCCGGCGACGATCATGACCGACCCCGAGTTCGCCGATCACACCTATGTGGAGCCCATCACCGCGGAGTTCGTCGAGCGGGTCATCGCCCAGCAGGCCGAACGCGGCAACAAGATCGACGCGCTGCTGGCCACCCTCGGCGGACAGACCGCACTCAACACCGCGGTCCAGCTCTACGAGAACGGCGCCCTCGACAGATACGACGTCGAGCTGATCGGCGCCGACTTCGAGGCCATCCAGCGGGGCGAGGACCGGCAGAAGTTCAAGGACATCGTCAGCAAGGTCGGCGGTGAATCAGCCCGTAGCCGGGTTTGTTTCACGATGGACGAGGTGCGTGAGACGGTGGCCGACCTCGGCTTGCCGGTGGTGGTGCGGCCGAGCTTCACGATGGGCGGCCTCGGGTCGGGGATGGCTTACTCCGCCGAGGACGTCGAGCGGATGGCCGGCGACGGTCTGACCGCCTCGCCCTCGGCGAACATCCTCATCGAGGAGTCCATCTTCGGGTGGAAGGAATTCGAACTCGAGTTGATGCGCGACGGCCGCGACAACGTGGTGGTGGTGTGTTCGATCGAGAACTTCGACCCGATGGGTGTGCACACGGGCGATTCGGTGACGGTGGCGCCGGCGATGACGCTGACCGATCGCGAGTACCAGACCATGCGCACGCTGGGCATCGACATTCTGCGAGAGGTCGGGGTCGACACCGGCGGCTGCAACATCCAGTTCGCGGTCAACCCGGCCGACGGGCGACTGATCGTCATCGAGATGAACCCGCGGGTATCACGTTCCAGCGCACTGGCTTCCAAGGCCACCGGGTTCCCGATCGCCAAGATCGCCGCCAAGCTCGCCATCGGCTACACGCTCGACGAGATCGTCAACGACATCACCAAGGAAACCCCCGCCTGCTTCGAACCGACGCTGGACTACGTGGTGGTCAAGGCTCCGCGGTTCGCGTTCGAGAAGTTCCCCGGCGCCGACACGACGCTGACCACCACGATGAAATCGGTGGGGGAGGCGATGTCGTTGGGTCGCAACTTCATCGAGGCGCTCGGCAAGGTGATGCGGTCTCTCGAGACCAAGCGGGCCGGATTCTGGACGGGTGCGGAGGTCGAGGGGACTCTGGACGAGGTCCTGGAGCGGCTGCGCACCCCCACCGACGGTCGGCTCTACGACATCGAGTACGCGTTGCGACTGGGCGGCACCGTCGAGACGGTGGCACAAGCCTCCGGGGTCGACCCATGGTTCGTCGAGCAGATCGCGGGCCTGGTCGAGCTGCGCACCGAACTGATCGACGCACCGGTGCTCGAAGCCGGACTGCTGCGCCGCAGCAAGCACCACGGTCTTTCCGACCGTCAGATCGCCGCACTGCGACCGGAATTGGCCGGTGAGATGGGTGTGCGGTCGCTACGGCAACGGCTGGGGATCCACCCGGTGTTCAAGACCGTCGATACGTGTGCCGCGGAGTTCGAGGCCAAGACCCCGTACCACTACAGCAGCTACGAGCTGGATCCCGCTGCGGAAACCGAAGTCGCGCCGCAGGCGGAGCGGCCCAAGGTGCTGATCCTGGGGTCCGGGCCCAACCGCATCGGGCAGGGCATCGAGTTCGACTACAGCTGCGTGCACGCCGCGACGACGTTGAGCCAGGCCGGGTTCGAGACGGTGATGGTCAACTGCAATCCCGAAACCGTGTCCACCGACTACGACACCGCCGACCGGCTCTACTTCGAACCGCTGACCTTCGAAGACGTCCTGGAGATCTACTACGCCGAACAGGAGTCCGGACGCGGCGGGCCCGGCGTGGTCGGCGTGATCGTGCAACTCGGAGGCCAGACCCCCCTGGGCCTGGCCGAACGTCTTGAGAAGGCCGGGGTGCCGATCGTCGGCACCAAACCCGAGGCGATCGACCTGGCCGAGGACCGCGGTCGCTTCGGCGAGGTGCTCACCAACGCCGGTCTGCCCGCACCGAAGTTCGGCATGGCGACCAGCTTCGACCAGGCCCGCAAGATCGCCGCCGACATCGGCTACCCGGTGCTGGTGCGACCGTCCTACGTGCTCGGCGGGCGCGGTATGGAGATCGTCTACGACGACGAGACCCTCGAGGGCTACATCACCCGCGCCACCGAACTGTCTCCCGAGCACCCGGTCCTGGTCGACCGCTTCCTGGAAGACGCGATCGAGATCGACGTCGACGCCCTCTGCGACGGCACCGAGGTCTACATCGGCGGTGTGATGGAACACATCGAGGAGGCGGGCATCCACTCCGGCGACTCGGCGTGCGCGCTGCCGCCGGTGACGTTGGGCCGCAGCGACATCGAGGCCGTCCGACGTGCCACCGAGGCCATCGCCTTCGGTGTCGGAGTGGTCGGACTGCTCAATGTGCAGTACGCGCTCAAGGACGACGTGCTCTACGTTCTGGAAGCCAACCCGCGGGCGAGTCGCACCGTGCCGTTCGTCTCCAAGGCCACCGCAGTGCCGCTGGCCAAAGCCTGCGCGCGGATCATGCTGGGCGCCACCATCGCCCAGTTGCGTGAGGAGGGGGTGCTGGCGCGCACCGGCGACGGTGGTAACACACCGCGCAACGCCCCGGTCGCCGTCAAGGAGGCCGTGCTGCCGTTCCACCGGTTCCGTAAGGCCGACGGCAGCCAGATCGATTCGCTGCTGGGCCCGGAGATGAAGTCCACAGGCGAGGTGATGGGCATCGACCGTGACTTCGGTAGCGCGTTCGCCAAGAGCCAGACCGCCGCCTACGGTTCGCTGCCGGTGCGGGGCACGGTGTTCGTCTCGGTGGCCAACCGGGACAAACGCTCGCTGGTGTTCCCTGTCAAACGCCTCGCCGATCTCGGCTTCCGGGTGCTGGCAACCGCAGGAACTGCGGAAATGCTGCGGCGCAACGGGATTCCGTGTGACGAAGTGCGGAAGCATTTTGAGTCCCCCAGTCCGGACCGGCCTGCGCTGTCGGCCGTCGACGCGATCCGGGCGGGGGAGATCGACATGGTGATCAACACGCCCTACGGCAATTCCGGACCCCGCATCGACGGGTACGAGATCCGCTCGGCGGCGGTCTCGATGAACATCCCGTGCGTGACCACCGTGCAGGGCGCATCCGCGGCGGTCCAGGGGATCGAGGCAGGCATCCGCGGCGACATCGGCGTGATGTCGCTGCAGGAACTTCACAGCACGTTGGGGTCCTGACCGTGGGCGGGTTCGGTCACCGCCTGTCCCGCGCGATGGCGCAACGGGGTCCGTTGTGCCTGGGGATCGATCCCCATCCCGAACTGCTGACCGCGTGGGGGCTGACCACCGACCCGCAGGGTCTGGCGCGCTTCAGTGATATCTGTGTGGCCGCTTACGAGGGCTTTGCCGTCGTCAAACCCCAGGTGGCGTTTTTCGAGGCGTACGGGTCGGCGGGATTCGCCGTGCTCGAGCACACCATCGCCGCGCTGAGGGATTCCGGCGTGCTGGTGCTCGCCGATGCCAAGCGTGGCGACATCGGTTCGACCATGGCCGCCTACGCGCAGGCCTGGGCGGGTGACTCGCCGTTGGTTGCCGACGCGGTGACCGCCTCGCCCTATCTGGGCTTCGGGTCGTTGCAGCCGCTGCTGGACGTGGCGCACCAACACGGCCGCGGGGTGTTCGTGCTGGCCGCGACGTCGAACCCGGAAGGAGCCTCCGTGCAGCGCGCCGAATCGGGGGGACTCACGGTGGCCCAGTCCATGGTCGACGCCGCGGCCGCGGTCAACAGGGAGCGGCCGGGGTTGGTCGGCGTGGTCGTCGGTGCCACGC
>NZ_JBAUJR010000106.1:0-6916 GCF_049683935.1 Mycobacterium sp.
GTGCCGGCGCGAGCAGCGGCCGCAACTGGGCGACCGGCCTGCGCCGGTCGATGACCTCGATGACCTGGCGCAGCGCGGTCTCGGCGAACACCACCGCCGATTTCGGAGGTGGCGGCTCACACAGGTGCAACGGGGTTTGCCGAGGCGGCGGACGCGGCGAGCGACGATGCAGCGCTTCGGTTGTCGGCGCCGGGCAGCTCGGCTCCGGCCACCGTCCGAGTGCTTCGGGTGTGGGTTCGTAGTCGACGATCGGCGAGGTCGCCCACTGCAGCGAGGGTTCCAATGGGATCAGCGATGCGGTCATGAGGGCTCTCCAGCGATCGGGCACGACACAAAAGGCATCCGCTGGAGAGTCGCAGACGGGTCCATGATCCCACGCGCGCGAGGGCCCTCGGCGCACCCGTTGAGCGCAGTCACAGATTCTGTAGATAACGTGTCAGTGTTTCTGTCGGGTGATCGAACGGAGGGCGGCGCCGCGTGGTGACGAGGTTGTCGGCGTCGGATGCCTCCTTCTTCCGGTTGGAGAACTCGGCCACCCCGATGTACGTCGGGTCGCTGTCCATCCTGCGCAAGCCCCGCAACGGGCTGAGCTACGAAACCCTGCTCAACACCGTGGAACGGCGGCTGCCGCAGATCCCGCGCTACCGGCAGAAGGTGCAGGAGGTGCCGTTCGGACTGGCCCGGCCCGTCTGGGTCGACGACCGCGACTTCGACATCACCTACCACGTCCGGCGCTCGGCGTTGCCGTCCCCGGGCAGCGACACCCAATTGCACGACCTCGTCGCCAGGCTGGGTTCCCGGCCGCTGGACAAGTCCCGTCCGCTGTGGGAGATGTACCTGGTCGAGGGCCTCGCCAAAAACCGGCTCGCGATCTACACCAAATCCCACCAGGCACTGGTCAACGGGATGACCGCACTCGAGATCGGCCATGTGATCGCCGACCGGACCCAGAAGCCGCCCGAGTTCGGCGAGGACATCTGGATTCCCGGACGCGAACCCAACGATCGCCAACTGCTCCTCGGCGCGCTCGGTGAATGGGTCACCCGGCCCACCGCGCAGGCGACTGCGGCGCGCGTCGCGGTCACCGACGCCGTGACCAATACCAGTCAGCTGATGGACCTGGGGCGTCGGGCCGCCGGGGTGGCCCGCACCGTCGCGCGTGGCACCGCGCCGCGCAGTCCGCTGAACGCGACCGTGTCGCGCAATCGGCGCTTCTCGGTGGCCTCGGGCAGTCTCGAGGACTTCCGCCTGGTGCGGGCCCGTTACGACTGCGACGTCAACGATGTGGTGCTCGCAGTGGTCGCCGGGGCGTTGCGCAACTGGCTGCTGTCCCGGGGGGAACCGGTGGGCGCGACGACGACGGTGCGCGCGATGGCTCCGATGTCGGTGTACCCGGAGGCCGACCTCGATTCGACCGGTCCCGGTCAGGCGATCAGCGAGGTGTCGCCGTTTCTGGTGGATCTTCCTGTCGGGGAGGCCAACCCGGTGGTGCGGTTGTCGCAGATCGCGCACGCCACCGAGGCGCACCCCACCGCGGGCAGCCTGGTCGACGCCCGGACGATCGTCACGCTGACCGGCTTCGGTCCGCCGACGCTGCACGCCATGGGCATCCGCGTCGCGACCAGTTTCTCGGCCCGCCAGTTCAACCTGCTGATCACTAATGTCCCCGGCGCCCAGAAGCAGATGTACATCGCCGGGACCAAGCTGCTGGAGACCTACGCGGTGCCGCCCCTGCTGCACAACCAGGTCCTGGCGATCGGGATCACCTCCTACAACGGCATGCTGTACTTCGGCATCAACGCCGACCGCGACGCGATGAGCGATGTCGACATGCTCCCGAGCCTGCTGCGCGAATCGCTGGATGAACTGTTGGAAGCCGCGAAGTGACGCGTTCGTAGCGCTGCTGGAATTGACGGGTGACCGCCGCCGGAGTCGAATGTCCAGAATGGCTGACATATCAGATCGCAAAATAACCGCGATTCCGGACGCTGGTACCGACCAGACCGCTGTCGGGCCGCCCCCGCACCCGGTGCTCGACATCCCCGTCGAAGAAGCCTCGATCACCCGGTCCCGCGGCATCGACTGGGTGGTTTTTGGTGTCACCGCAGTATTCGCGATCGGCTTCCTGGTCTGGGGATTCGTCAGCACCGACACGTTGGCGACGGCGTCCGGCGGCGCCCTGACCTGGGTGATGAACCAGACCGGCTGGCTGTTCGTGCTCACCGGCACCGGGTTCGTCGTCTTCGTGCTTTACCTGGCGCTCGGCCGCTACGGCACCATTCCGCTGGGCCGTGATGACGAAACCCCCGAGTTCAACGGGATCTCGTGGGTCGCCATGATGTTCAGCGCCGGCATGGGCATCGGTCTGATGTTCTTCGGGGTCGCCGAGCCACTGTCACACTTCACCACGCCGCCGCCGGGCACCGGTGCCGCAGGCAATACCGAGGCTGTGCAGAACGCGATGGCCACCACGCTGTTCCACTGGACGCTGCACCCGTGGGCGATCTACTGCGTCGTCGGCCTGTCGATCGCCTACGGCGTGTACCGCAAAGGCCGTCGCCAGTTGATCAGCGCAGCGTTCGAGCCGCTCCTGGGCGACCGGGCGAACGGGCCGTGGGGCAAGGTCATCGACATGCTGGCGATCTTCGCCACGCTGTTCGGCTCGGCGGCCTCGCTCGGGCTGGGCGCGCTGCAGATCCGCAGCGGCCTGCAGATCGTCGGAGGCATCGGCGAGACCGGCAACACGATCCTGGTCGTCATCATCGCGGTCCTCACGGTGGCTTTTGTGCTGTCCGCCGTGTCCGGGATCGCCCGCGGCATCCAGTGGCTGTCCAACATCAACATGGTGCTGGCCCTGACGCTCGCGCTGTTCGTATTCGTGGTCGGTCCAACGGTTTTCATCCTCAACCTGCTGCCGACTGCGTTGGGTAGCTACTTCGCCGATCTGAACATGATGTCGGCGCGCACCGGCGCCGAGGGTGCCGACGTCAACGCCTGGCTGCAGTCCTGGACGATCTTCTACTGGGCATGGTGGGTGTCGTGGACGCCGTTCGTCGGCATGTTCATCGCCCGGATATCGCGGGGGCGCACCATCCGTCAGTTCGTCGCCGGTGTGTTGCTGGTGCCGAGCCTGGTGTCGCTGGTGTGGTTCGCGGTGTTCGGTGGCGCGGCGATCAACGCCCAACAGGGGGGCACCGATCTGGCCGGTGAAGGTGGGGTCGAACAGCAGTTGTTCACGCTCCTCGACCAGTACCCCATCGCGACCGTCGCCAGTGTGATCGTGATGATCCTGGTCGCCATCTTCTTCGTCTCCGGTGCGGACGCGGCCTCGATCGTCATGGGATCGCTGTCCCAACGCGGCACCATCCATCCCAGTCGCGGCACGGTCATCTTCTGGGGTGTGGCCACCGGCGCGGTCGCCGCGGTGATGCTCCTGGTCGGCGGTTCGGACGCGTTGACGGGCTTGCAGACGATCACCATCATCGCGGCCCTGCCGTTCCTGCTCGTGATGGTGGCCATGGCGGTGGCATTGGTGAAGGATCTGCGGCGTGACCCGAAGGTGGTCCGGCGCGAATATGCCGCCGAGGCCGTCAACAGCGCGGTGATCACCGGGGTCACCCAGCACGGCGACGACTTCGTCATCTCCGTGGAGAAGGACCCCAACTGCGACGGACAGGAACCGTCGTCGAAACCGCTCTAGGATTGCCCGGTGGGTAAGAAGAAATCGGGCGGGAACAAGATCGCCAAAGACATCTACGAGGCCGAACTGTTCCGTCTCCAAACGGAATTGGTGAAGCTGCAGGAGTGGGTCCGAGACACCGGTACTCGGGTCGTCATCGTCTTCGAGGGTCGCGACGCCGCAGGCAAGGGCGGGACGATCAAACGGATCACCGAGTACCTCAGCCCACGCATCGCCCGGATCGCGGCGCTTCCGGCGCCGTCGGACCGCGAACGGGGGGAGTGGTACTACCAGCGCTACATCGCCCACCTGCCCGCCAGGGGCGAGATCGTGTTGTTCGACCGGTCCTGGTACAACCGTGCCGGCGTGGAGAAGGTCATGGGCTTCTGCACCCCGGCCGAGCACACGCTATTCCTGCGCCAGACACCGATTTTCGAGCAGATGCTGATCGAAGACGGTGTGCTGCTGCGTAAATACTGGTTCTCGGTGTCCGATGACGAACAGCTTCGCCGGTTCCGGTCCCGGCTCAAGGACCCGATGCGGCAGTGGAAACTCAGCCCGATGGACCTGGAGTCGGTCTACCGCTGGGAGGACTACTCGCGGGCCAAGGACCAGATGATGGTGCACACCGACACACCGTTGAGCCCTTGGTACATCGTCGAATCCGACATCAAGAAGCACGCGCGGCTGAACATGATCGCGCACCTGCTGTCGACCATCGACTACTACGACGTCGACCCGCCTAAGGTCGCCCTGCCGAAGAAGCCGGTTCTCAGCGGTGACTACCGACGCCCGCCACGGGAGCTGTCGACCTACGTGGACGACTACGTCGCAACTCTGATTGGCGACCCCGAGTAGCGGCGCCACCTTCGACAGGCGTCACGCGTCAGAACTGACTGGCTCCACCGTCGACGTACACCTCTGACCCGGTCATGAAGGTGCTGCCGTCGGAGGCCAGGAAGGTGACCACGCTCGCGATCTCCTCCGGTTGGGCGCGGCGCTTCATCGGCACGGTGGAGGTCAGGTCTGCGAGGGCCTCGTCGGAACCGGACATGAGATCGATCAGACCCGGTGTCTGCGTGAGTCCGGGCGCGACGACGTTGACACGGATCTTCCGGTCGACGAGTTCTGCGGCCCAACTGCGCGCCAGGGACCGGAGCGCGGTCTTGGATGCGGCATAGACGCTTGTTCCGGGAGAGGCCTTCACATCGCCGCTGGAGCCGCACAGAATCACCGACGAGCCTTCGCGGAGCAGCGGAAGGACGGTCTGCACGGTGAAGATGATGCCGCCGACGTTGGTGTTGAACGTCGTGGCGTAGTGCTCCCAGGTGAGGTTCCCGAGTGTCGCGACCTCGGCGATACCTGCATTGGCGAAGAGGATGTCGAGCGTGCGTCCTGTGGCCTCGATGGTTGATGCGACGCGGTCGAGGTCGGACTGCTCCGCCACGTCGGCTCGGATGAAGCTCGCCTGACCGGCCCCGATGCCGGCGACAGCCTCTTCGAGGGCGTCTTCGCGGCGACCCACGAGGAAGACGTAGGCCCCCTGCTGCGCGAGAGCCCGAGCCGCGGCGAGGCCGATTCCGGATGTTGCTCCGGTGACGAGTGCGGTCTTGCCTGTCAGAGATGACACGTGATCCTCCAGTTTTGTACCGATCGGTTGCATGCCGAGCGTATCAGTTTTGTACCGTTCGGTAGGACTTGGTGTTCACCGGGCTAGGATCACGCTCATGGACGCAGGGCAACGGACCGCCGGAGGCCGACCACGTGCCTTCGACGAGAGTCAGGCGCTCGATCGTGCGATCGACGTGTTCTGGCGTCTCGGATACGAGGGCGCCTCGTTGACGGAACTCACCCAGGCGATGGGCATCAACAAGCCGAGCCTGTACGCCGTCTTTGGCAGCAAAGAAGAACTCTTCGTGCGCGCCCTGGCGCGATACGGCCGCGCGTATCACGCACACCTGGATACGGTGCTGGCGCAGTCCACCGCCTACGAGGTCCTCGAGTCCTACCTGCGCTCCACGGTGACGGCCGCGACCCGTTCAGGCGACGTGCCTCGGGGATGTCTGTCCATCCAGGGCGGGCTTGCCTGTGCGCCGAACAACGCGCACATCCCGCAACTGCTCGCCGACTATCGCCAGGGCCTCGAAGACGCGGTGGCGAAGGCCCTTGCCAGGACGACGGACGCGTCCCGACCCGAGTCGGGCATCAACGCCGCAGCCCTGGCGGGGTACGCCGTGACGGTCGGACAGGGGGTCGCGGTGCATGCCGCCGCAGGAGTGCCGCAGGCGAAGCTGGACGGCGTCGTCGACGTGGCGCTGGCGGGGCTCGCGAGTTTGCTTGCGGCTTGACGCGGTGCAAATCCTCCATCAGCGGATGGACGTCGACCGGCACCTGGACTGACTCTTCGGACGAGTGGACATCCTCGATCGCAGTTCGTAGCCTGTCCGAGAACTGATGGCCGGGCCGATCGGTCCCGACAGCGAAGGATCGTGACAATCCGAATGACCCGGGCGCGCCATTCACTTCGGCGGATGGTCAGCGGTTCAGCGGCAGCTGCGGTCCTGGTCCTGGTGATGTCGATGGGCGCCGTGAACGCCGACCCCGCGGCTGACGCGCTGGCCAAGCTCAACGAGTTGTCCCAGCAGGCGGTGCAGACCCGTGAGGCCGTCACCGCTGCCCAGCGCGACGCTGATGCCCGGCTGGCCGACCAGACAGCGGCCGAAGACCGCCATCGAGCCGACCAGCAGGCACTCGCGATCGCGAACGCCGAGCTGCAGCCGCGACAGGCTGCGGTCGACCGGATAGCGGCGATGGACTACATGAGCGGCCGCAGCGGTCAGATGGCGGCGGTGCTGACCGCCGCCTCCCCGCAACAGCTGATCGACCAACTGTCGCTGCAACGCACGGTCGCCGCCGAGACAACCGATCAGCTGAAGGCCTTCCGATCGGCGAGCGAGCGGGCCACCACCGCTGCAAAGGACTCGGAGCGATCGGCCGCCGAGGCCCGCACCGCGGCCGAGCAGGCCGCCGCGGTGCGCGCGGACCTACAGGCCAAGTGGAGTGAACTGCTGCGTCAGATCGCCGACGCGGAGGCGCAGTACGGGGCCCTGACGCCGCGACAGCAAGCGGTGATCGACAACGCGGCGGCGGTGATGCCGGGCGCTGGGGCGGACATCCCGGAGGCGTTGCCCGTCGGTGTCGCGTCCGAGGTCGGATTGCAGCCCAACACCATCGTGG
>NZ_JBAUJR010000107.1:0-57404 GCF_049683935.1 Mycobacterium sp.
TTCTCACTGACCGCGACCCTGCCATCTTCTGCGGCTAACGTCGCCCCACCGACGCGGACGTCCGAACCGACCGAGGTGGAGCCAAATCACGCCGTCACACCGGGGCCAGTTCAAGTTGACATTGCCAGGCGACGCGCCGCGGTTATTTCCATTGTCCTGTAGCGAGAAGCTCGAGAGCAGCACCGCATCGCGCGCCCGTGTGATCGCCACGTAGAACAGTCGGCGCTCGTCGGCGTCGGTCCCTTCGTAACGTTGTCGGTCGAACCGGCCGAGTAGGTCTTTGGGGAAGCCCAGTGAGCGTCCCGTCATGCTGGACGGGAACCGCTTCTTCACTAGTGACGGCAAGAAGACGACAGGCCACTCAAGGCCTTTGGAGCCGTGAACCGTTCCGAGAGCGACGGCGTCGGCGAGATGGCCTTCTTCACCCGCGAAGTCGTCGTAGCTCCCCACCGCGTAGTTGGTTAGCAGGATGGCGAGGTTCTTGTAGAACCACACCCCGCCGCTTCGGCCACCGACCTGCTCACCCGGATTGTCTTTGTCCTTGCGGGCGCGCCAGCTGACCCCCTCGTAATCGGCGAGAACCGTAGTGAAGCGGGCGATCGTTCCGAGGCGGTTACGCGTCAGCTCATCGGAAAGATCCCACTCGTTGACGTGGAGCAACTCCATCAACGAGTAGAAGTCACGCACCAAGCTCTCGTTGAAGTGGCTTTCGAGAGCCCTCGCCTTCCACTCCGCGAGATGCGTCGACAGCTCCGAACGCCTTGCTGTCGGGATGTTGAACGTCGCACAGTAGTCGTCGAGGAGGCGATCAAAAGTGACTTTCTGCCGCTGGGCGAATTTCGCAGTCGCCCAGTCGATGTCGGCGATCCAGGCATATGTGGCTCCGAATACCTGCGGCTCGGGTTGGGCGAACAATCCTGATCGACCGCCCGCTTGCACGGGTATGGCTGCCCTGGCAAGGGCGTCAATCAGCGCGGGATAGGCAGCCCGTCCGCGAACGAGGATCGCGATGTCACGGTAGGGGAGGCCCCTCGAGTGGAAGTCGAGGATCTGCCGGGCGATCTCGTCTGCCGCGTCGCCCTCTTTCCCCGGGTCGCGGACCAACGCAACGCTGGGGCCATTCGCCTCGCGAAACGGCAGCATTGCCGACCGACGAACCACGCCACTGGTAAATCGCTTGGTCGTCGTCGCCGACAACCACGACTTCTGCGTTGCCGAAGGGCTTCGCGAGCAGCTCAACCAGCCGCTCCTGCGCGGGGTTAACGTCCTGGTATTCGTCGACGACGAGGTGCCTTAGCGGAGAGGTCACCGCGGCGTGAACCTCGGGATCAGTCAGTGCCTCGACGGCGCGCACGATCTGTGTGCCGAACGACATGAACTGGTGACGATCGAGCGCCGCGTAGTACGACTCCACCGCGGCCTTGAGATCGCCAGCCGGCAGAGTCTCGACGTCGATCAACTCGTTCTCGATCACGTCGATTCCGCGTTGGAAAGTCGCAATGTTCTTGAACGTGCCGTCGGTAGGGACGAGTGAGGTGATGCCGATAAGCCTGCTCTGCTGGTACAGAAAATTTGTCAGCTGGTTTGCATCGAGCGGCGTGTACGTCTCGTACCGCGGTACGTACGTCTGCAGCATGCGGAAGCAGTATGCGTGGATCGTGCCGACGAACAGCCGGCCGAGTTGATCGGTTGCCTCCGCACCAATGCGGGCGGTCACGCGCTCGCGAATGCGCTCTTTCAGCTCGGCAGCGGCCTTCTCCGTGAACGTGAACGCGACGATTGACTCCGGAGGTGTGCCGTCGGCGAGCAGTGACGCCACCCGCTGGGAAACAACCTCCGTTTTGCCAGAGCCAGCCGCTGCGATGATCTGGATGTGGGTGCCACGATGCGAGACGGCCTTCGCTGCGTCGCCCTCGAGAGTCGGGATGTCGGCGGTGGTCGCCGCCGGACCTTGCGTGACCGGGTCGACGCGTGGACCGGGAACGATGGGAGCTGGAGGGGGAGTGATTGGGGGCTGCGCCTTTGGCGGGTTCGTTGCAAGCTTCGATGCCGTAGGCGCCGCGGCGAACGGCTTCGGGACCGGTCGCGCCGTCGTCTCGGTCGGAGCCACCCACTTGAACTTCACTGCACTCCTTCCACCTTCCTAACTAAGTGATTGCCCACGTCTTGGTCACTCTGCGTTCGGCCACCGGCCAGAGGAGGTGACGCTCTGACGGTAGCGGTTTGACGCAACTAGCTGTCATGGCATCCGGGCGAGGGTGGTGCTACGTCAACGGGCCTGGGTGAAGCATCATATTTTCAGCCTCGGCCACGGTCAAAACTTCTGTCGATCGACTATCTCTAAACTGAACATTTGGTGCAGACTTCAACAGCCCCGACTTGTGAATATTTAGTGTCGCTGGTGTGGTCGATCTTTACGGTCAGGATGAGGAACACAAGGCCGATCGCCCGAATCGCACAACATGCACAGTTAGTGTGTCATCGCACTGCCTCGATAGGAGTTGCCATGCCTGCGAACACCGTCTCACTGACCCGACTGAATGGCTTTTCAGCGTTTCACTGTTTGTACTGCGGAGCGGTGATCGTCGGTGAGGGCGGTCCTGGCGAACATTTCTGCGAGCACGTGTCAGTTTTCGTGGACTGGGTCGGAGAATCCCAGCTGGGGCCAGCCGCAGCAGATGGCCTCGAGGAAAAGCTTGACGAGATCGAAGCGGATGTTCTTGACGAGCTCGCTAGCCTGTTCGGTGACGACACCATCGTGTTCGAGTTGTCTGAGCAGGCTCGGGGTGGTGGGCATGACGGATCGGGGTGCCTCGTAGCACTTACCGCCGCCGAGTTCGGTGATAGCCGGGGCTAGGTTCCATATGTTTTCGCAGTGCGCGGCGCAGACCGCTTCCTGATGGGCATTCGATTTCTGCCGAACTGCGCCCGTCCAAGGGCAAGGTGTCCTGTGTCCCCGACGGAGTCACCAGAAGTCTTGCCGTAGGACAAATGCACTCAGCCGCAGGACTGAATTCCGCAGCGCACTTTAGCCCCGTTGATCAGGTAGGTCCTGCCCGTGATGTCGGTGTCGTATGCGGTGCCGCCTGCACTCAACGGATGGCATAGCGGTGGGTGAGACGGAGCTCTGACTCGGTTGAGGCCGACGACAAGGGACCTCTACGTCCAATCGGCAGACCATAACGTCGACAACTACGCGGAGAACGACCCCGTCGTGCCGTTCGGTATGGCGAGTCCCCGATACTGAGTCCACCCGGTTCGCGAGTCGGGTTGGCACTTGAATCGGTCAGGTGGCTCAAGAGAGGTCTCAAAGTTCGATATGGACAGATATCGGGACAAAGACGGAAATGAATACACCGAGGAAGAGATGCAAAACCTCTTCTCCGAGGACCTCGCAGATCTCGATTCCGAACAACGGGAGGAGATCACCTTTGAAGACTGGGTTTCCGAAAGTTGGGGCGGCTACTCCCTGATCGACGACGAAGACGAAGCCTCCAGTTAGGCAGGAGACTGCTCGGCTCGCGCTCATCTATTCACGGGGCGGTGGCGGTCTCATCTCGCCCATGCTCTCCTCAAGGACGTGCGTAACCGCATTGATCGCGTCTGCGAATCTGCCGCCATGGTCTGCGTGGTGTTGACAGATCAGGTTCTTGAACCGGCGGGGGTGCAATTCCGGCCACCAGGGTGACGCGAGGAACGCTGCTCTGACATGGTTCATGGGGGCGTTGCGACTCCATTCGTAACGGCGTGGCCAACTACGGGAGAGGCCGTTCGGGACTCCGGCAAGCGTGGCTTGCATCCACCCCGCCGGGATCGAGCGGCGCCATCCGGTGCCGTTGGCAAGCACGCAGAGCGGATTGTCATCTGCCGTGCAATTGGTGCCCTTCGAGAGGAGCCTGCCGCACCACGTGCAGGGGGCAAAGCGTTCGAGAATGAGACGGACACACGGTGCGATTCCGTCGGCGTCGGGCGTCTCCCCAATCTCGACGCCTGCGGTATTGGGTTTCGCCGAAATCCATGTCCGACCTGTACGCCCCCGGTGAATTTCCTCCTCGATGAAATGGGTGTCGACGAAACGGAATCCAAGGAGCCGGATGTTGCCCGTGGCGACTGCCCTGCGGACTCCGGCCAAGTCGGGTTCGACGTCGGGATGATCTAGCGCAATGATCTCGTCACCGCGTCTGATGACTCGGTGGTCCGCACCGCCACATATGACGGCGACTCCAGCCGCGTTATCCCAATCCGGGAGCTGGACGATTCGGGGGGGCCAAACAACCTTATTGCTCATGCCTGGTGTGTCCCTCCGCCTGGAGCAACATCCGCCACCTTGCCTGCCTACGATGACTCGGACGCCATCCCTCGATCTTAAAAATGCGGTCCCGTTTCTCACGTTTGGCGTGGCCCCAGGCGTTGCGGACAAGCGCCGGGTTCTTGACCATCGCATCGTCACCACCGGCTTCAGGCTCGATGGTCGACAACGTTCGCGTGTGTCGGAGTGGTTGGCCGTGCGGAGATATGACTTCAGGGACCATTCCGTCGTGGCGGACCGGCTTGAACGAGACCGCTGCCGACGTCATCTGCAAATCCTCCATGGTCGAGTGCTGGTCTAGACGTTAGCGGGTGCTTGGGACATGGAGGTGTGTTTGCTGGACGATCTTGCGGGCCGGAAAACCGTCTTGCATTCAGCGTTGCGAGCAGAGTGTCATGTGCGGCACGTAAGTGCATTCTTGGATGCGGTGCATCAGATTTTCCCGCATTGAACGTATGGGTCTCGTACTTATGGCTGCTCACAACGCGTTCGTTGCCGGCGCACCGTCGCTGAGTGTCTCGTCTCCCCGAACCGCCCCCGCCGTGTCAGTCGTCCGTAGTTCAATGGGGCGATGGGGGCGACAGGCGAGGAATCAGTACAAGACGCCATTCTGGAGCTGCTGAACGATGACACTGCAATTGCTGGCGACGTCAAGGATGTGGTACTGAATGCGCTTGCCGAGGTCACCGACGCTAGCGCAAACATCGAAGCCAAACCGACGCCCACCTTCCTAACCGCAATCTCCGTGGTGGGGTTCCGCGGAATTGGTGGGCAAACACAGCTCGACCTCTTTCCTGCACCTGGGCTCACCGTGGTCAGCGGCCGAAACGGTTCGGGGAAGTCCAGCTTCGCCGAAGCGCTCGAACTCGCGCTCACCGGGACCAGCTACCGCTGGTTCAACAAAAAGGAGACGCTGTGGGCGGAGTCGTGGCGAAACGTGCATCGTCCGCATCCTTGCGCCATCAGGGTGGGCTTCACCGCTGAGCAGGTCGGTTCGTTCACCGTCGGGGTGACGTGGGAAAAAGATGCCGAACTCGATGCACGCACGTCGTACACGCGGATGAGCGACGGTGAGCGCCTGCCGGGCACCACTTCCCTCGGATGGACGCGTCCGCTCGAACTCACCCGGCCAGTGCTTTCCTACGAGGAGTTGGGCCGGCTGTTCGACGGTGGCCCGTCCGCTCTGTACGACGCCCTTGCCAAGTTACTCGGCCTTGAGGTGCTCGCCGATGCCGAGCGATGGCTTTCGGCTCAACTCAAGTCCTCGAAGATTCTTCGCGATCGTGCTGACGACGAGCGCAAGCGCCTACTCGGCGTTCTCGCCGAGAGTGCTGACGAGCGGGCACAGCAGGGCACCGCGCTGCTGAAGAAGCGCGGCGGCGCGCCTTTGGACGACCTCCTGACTTTGGCCACAGGGTCAGATCCTCACGGGCAACAGGCGGTATCCGCGTTGCGTGCACTGGCAGCGCTCAGTGTCCCGACAGTCGACGACATCGCGACGGCGGCTGCGCGGCTCCGTGCGGCATCAATGGACCTGCAGGCTGTCTCGGCATCGTTGGCAGATAGCACTCGGCACCGCGTCCAGCTTCTGCAATCGGCGCTTCGCCTCCATGAGCACGACGGAGACATCGATTGTCCCGTCTGCGGTCAGGGCCGACTCGACAGTCAGTGGGTCAGCGCAGCGGAGCAATCTGTCGCCAGTACCGAGGAGGCGCTTGGGAAATACCAAGCCGCCACCGCTGAACTCACCGCGGCGCGTGCAGCTGCGATCGATCTCAGCAGCACCGGTCAGCACGCCGACGAGGTGCCGAACGTGGACCTTCCTGCACTGGCCGATTACAACGGGGCCGTAGCTGCCGCCAAAGTCATGCCCGACGACGACGTGGAATTAGCCAATCATCTCGAATCGGCGATGCTGGCCGTCTTTGAGTCGGCTGGCGCGCTACGGGTGCAGGCACAGTCCGCCCTCGACGCCCGAGAGAGCACGTGGGCGCCGATTGCCGCGCAGCTCGGCGGCTGGATCCCGCTCGAGGATGACGCCCGCGCGGTCGACGGGACTGTCAAGACCATGACCGCGGCCAAGAAGTGGCTCAACCAACACGCCGGTCCATTTCGCAATCAGAGGCTGGAAAGCATTGCCGCGCACGCGCGAAAAATTTGGGGGCAGCTCCGGCAGGAGAGCAACGTCGACCTTGGCAGCATCACACTCGCGGGCACCAACACCCGTCGCAAAGCGGTGCTCGAGGGCACGGTCGATGGGGAGTCGATCAAGGCACTGCCGGTCATGAGCCAAGGTGAATTGCACGCCCTGGCCTTGGCACTCTTCCTACCGAGGGCCACCTCCATCGACAGCCCATTTAGATTCGTCGTCCTCGACGACCCGATCCAGGCGATGGACCCCGCCAAGATCGACGGCTTCGTCCAGGTGCTGTCGGAGATTGCGCAGACCCATCAGGTGATCGTGTTCTCCCACGACGACCGACTCGCCTCGACGATCCGCGAGACGGGCACAGACGCCAGGCTCATCGAGGTGATTCGCGAAAAGGGCTCCAGGGTCACCACTCGCGACAACGTCAATCCCGCGCAGCGCCAAGTCAATGATGTCTTCGCGCTGCTCATGGATCAAGAGCTGCCGGAGGAGATTCGAAAGCGGTTGATGCCCGGACTCTTCCGACTGGCAGTGGAGGCCGCCGCTAAGCAGGCCTACTTCACCAAGCGTGCGCTCGCGGGCGAAAGCCGGGAGGATTCCGAGATGGCTTGGGCCTCAGCACCCAAGACGGGCCAGCGACTCGCGCTGGCCTTGCACGGCGACTCGACGTCTGACATTACTGCCTGGCTCGATGCGAAACCTGAACGGCGGTACACGTTCCGAGTCTGCAACGCCGTGCACGGTGATGGAATGCACATCACGAAGCCGGAGGCGAAGGAACTAGAACGCACGGTGCACACTCTGTTGGCCCTGCGTTGAAAGCCGTTGCGCTACTGGCCCAGGCGGAGTCGATTCTGACGACGCGTGCCGCCAAAGGTTTTTCCGCGAGGATGGCGGCGTTCCTTGCCCGCCGCGCGCTTGAGGAGATTATCGATGTTCGTTGCATTAGCGTTGACGCACGCGCGCCACGGGCAAACACCCGCAGTCAATTGCTGATCCTGCGAGTCTTGGATGACGCCGATGCGGCCGGTAAGGCGGCGGTTGCGTGGCACCGCTTGAGCAATGCTTGCCATGTGCACGCTTATGAATTGCAGCCGTCGGTGGCTGAGATCGAGCAGTTGTGTGGTGTGGTGGCCCGTTTGATTCCGGCCGATAAGTGAGTGGGTCTCAGGTGGCCGATGTCTTGCTGGTGACGTGCGTGAAGACGAAGCGATCGCAGCCAGCGATGGCGAAAGATCTGTACACGTCGACCTTGTTCAAGAAGCAACGAGCTTATGCAGAACGAATTGGAGTGCCGTGGTTCATTCTGTCCGCCGAGCACGGGCTGGTCGCACCGGACGAGTATCTCGCGCCGTACGAGCGTTACCTTCCGGACACGCCGGCGGCGTATCGCGACGCATGGGCCGGGTGGGTGGTCGCGAGGCTCCAGCTCCTGGCGGGGCCTTTAGCAGGACGAATAGTCGAAGTCCACGCCGGCGCCGAGTATTTGGAAGTACTCAGGCCGCGATTAGAGGACGTGGGTGCGGAAGTTGTCGAGCCGCTGCGGGGCCTGTCGATGGGTCCGCGGTTAGCGTGGTACGTGCGACAGAATGTCATTCCCGAGGACGCCGCTCTCGTTCCTCACGACGATGATCAGTCGGTCGTCGAGCGCCTTCTGCATGTGGCACTGGCGATGTCTCCCAATGACTTTCTCGCCACGGGACCAATAGCGACCAACTCACCCGGCTTGTACAGCTGGTGGGTCGATGAGGTAGGGGCGAGCGACCTCAGCCGCGGGCTCGAGATCCCAATCGCAGCTGGTCTCATCTACGCCGGTTTGGCCGGTGCGACAAGGTGGCCAAGCGGTAAGCAGTCGAACAACACTCTTTGGCTTCGCATCACGACGATGCACCTGGCGGGCAATCATGAGTTTTCCACGTTTCGGAGGACGCTCGGGGCGATCCTCGCCAGCATCGACGGATCGTCCCGTGTGGCGAAGCAGCTCTTACCGAGTGGATGCACCATCACCTGAAGGTTGTCGCGGTCCCCTTCGAGGACCGTGACGAACTCGGGCGGCTCGAGACCCGCGTCCTCAAGATTCTGGACCCCCCGCTCAATCTGCAAGGTATGACTGAAACGCCGATTCGACAGCGGCTAAAGGCGCTTCGCAGGGTTGTGGCGTCGAGATGATTCCAACAAGAGGTCGGGACAACTGAATGAGGTGTGGCACGAATACACAATTCGAGTGCGGGAGGAACGCAGCGAACCCGTATGGTTTCTCGGGGACCTGCCACGACCACTGTCACAGACGCAAGGGGATCAACGGCCTTGAGCTCGGTGACCTGCGCGCTCAGTGCTTCGATCGCAGGTCGTCCGTAGGTCGTCGTCGTGACTTCAATCTTGCTTCCTCCGATTGACTGCTGCAACCACTCCCATCGCTGCGGTTGCAGATCGGGGCACCCTCGGTGCTGCGCAAGGTCGACCGACTGTCGTGCATCCGGTACGGGTCGGCCCGCTACTCGGTGCCGATGCGGTTGATCGGCACCACCGTCGCCGTGGTCGTCGACCACGGCGCGATCGTCCTGCTGGAACCGGCGACCGGGGTGATCGTGGCCGAACACGAACTCGTCGCCCCTGGCGGCACCTCGATCCTCGACGAGCACTACGACGGACCCCGGCCCGCGCCGAGTCGCGGGCCGCGGCCGAAGACGACCGTGGAGAAGCAGTTCTGCGAGCTCGGTGAGGATGACCAAGCGTTCCTCGTGCGCCGCGGCGATCGGTAACACGCGACTGGCCTCGGAGTTGGAGGTCCTGCTCGCTCTCGGTGCCGCTCACGGCACCGAGACCCTGATCTCGGCGTTGCACCGTGCGGTGGCGTTCCGCCGGTTCCGCGCCGCCGACGTGCGTTCGATCCTGGCCGCCGGCACCGGGACACCGCAGCCCCGCCCCAGCCGGGGATGCGCTCATCCTCGACCTGCCGGTTGCCCCGACCCGCTCCCTGGACGCCTATAAGTTCAGCCCCGTCATCGACGGCGAGGTGATCCCGTAACCAAGACAACACCGCCGACCAGCGACGTCGAACCCGTTGGAGCACCATCGGTTCTACCACTGGCCGCCGACCTCGACGCGGGGTTGCGACGATTGAAGCTGGCCGCGGTGCGGCGCACCGCACCAGAGGTCCTCATTACCGCGAAGACCCAACGCTGGACACCCGAGGAGGTCCTGCGCACCCTGATCGAGACTGAACTGGCCGCCCGTGACGCCTCCAACATCGTCAACCGACTCAAGGCCGCGGCGTTCCCCGCCCCGAAGCCGTTGGAGTCCTTCGATGTGGCCGCCTCCTCGATCCCGCCGAAGACCTTCGATTACCTGTCGAGTCTGGAATGGATTTGGACACAACAGAATCTGGCATTCATCGGCCCGGCACCGGTAAGTACCACACGCTGATCGGGCTGGGGACCGCCGCGATCCACGCCGGACTCAAGGTGTGGTACTTCACCGTAGCCGACCTCGTCGAAACCCTCTACCGCGGCTTGGCCGACAACACCGTCGGCAAAATCATCGAATCTCTGCTGCGGGTGGATCTGATCATTCTCGACGAACTCGGCTTCGCCCCGCTCGACGACACCGGCACCCAGCTGTTGTTCCGGCTCGTCGCCGGCGCCTACGAAAGCCGATCCCTGGCCATCGGCTCGCTTTGGCCCTTCGAACAATGGGGACGCTTCCTGCCCGAGCAGACCAGAGCCGTCAGCATCCTCGACCGACTCCTGCACCACGCCACCGTCGTCATCACCGACGGCGACTTCTACCGCATGAAAGACGCCAAAAACCGAAAGGAGTAACCCAAGCCAACCTAGGAACTACAGCACGGGGTGGGTACTTTTATCCGGCCACCAGCGGATACTTCAACTTGGCCATTGACAGCGGCTTTGGGGATACACGCCTCCGAGCTCCTCTGGCGAACGGGTGGGAACGCGATATGGTCCGCCTCAAAGGTGGCTCGCACGATTACTTTGTAGTCGGGCAGATCGCGACTTCGACAGATTGCGAGCATTTCAGTCGATGGACGTCTAGCGCAAAAGCCACCTACAAAGACTCCGAACCATGAAAAAAGAGTTATAAGCCACTGCCTGATGGCTTTAAGATGGACTCAAGACGGACCTGAGGGGCGCCTATTCGCAGAGTGCCGCCGCGTTGCCTTTGCGCGACCTACCCGCGTGTCAAGGGAGTTTGAAACTTCGCCGAGCAAGTCAGCCGGGTAGGGCCTGTCAGCCCCAGTGCTGCTCTTGATACTCAAGCATGTCATCGCCGTGAAATTGCTTGGTCGCGTTTCCGGTCCTGACCCAGAATTCTTTGGCAGAGAGGCCTGATCCCTTCGGCGGTTCTGCGAAAACCGGCTTGCCCGATGCGGCTACAGAGACCACGCAAACAGTCGAGTCAAGGCGCGATTCGAAGCGAACCCGAACCGTGGTTGCCGTGTTCACCGATAAGCCGTTGTCCAACAGCTGCCTGACGAAGAGCTCGTATCCATCTACGTTGTTCCTGCTGCCGAGGGTCTTGAAGTCGTCCTCCAGGCCCAAGATCTTGCCGGCGTCGTCGACACCGATGAGGAGTGTTCCGCCTTCTGCGTTCAAGAAGCCGCATACAGTCTTGACAATCACGTGTTCCAACTTCGGATCAGCCTGCTGCGTATGGAGATTCCATCGCGCAGACGACTTGAATTCGATGGTCTGAGATTCACCCGCGGCTATAACGTCGTCGATCGTCGCTTCCCGTGGCGCTGGGGCTGACCCCCAAAGCGTCCCAAACCCTTCGCGCACAACCTTGGCGATCATCACGCGGCGTCGCTCCAAAAACTTTTGATAGTCAAGCTGTTCCCAGCCGACAGGCAGTGCGTGGTGGTGGATCTGGCGCTTCAGTCGATCCGCCGGCACCTGGGCCGACATCTTCGCCCAGTAGTCATAGGGGGCGCTTGCACTGATCGACGAGTTCTCCGCCCAATCGAGGAACGCCATATTGGCGATAGCGTTCATCTGGCGGGTGTTGGTGATGCCCAAAGTGGCTAGGTGTTTCTTTGGGAAGAGGTGATGGCGCTCCATTGATCGTGGCGCCGTCGTCGACGGGTCTAATAGGTAGGAGATCTTGATCTCGCTAAAGAGGACTTCAGCGTCAAGAAGGTTGAGTGCCGACAGATAGGCGAACAGAGCAGGCGAGCGAGGCGACGAATTGTCGAGCTTGTTGGGAAGCGTGATCTCCCAGTAGTCATTGGTGAAGTTGGCGGACACGATCCTATCGAGCTCCGTGATAAAGGCTTGGCCGTCGCCGATGGGCAGATCGGCGATCCGACCAAGGTCCGACTCCAACTGCGACTCGGGCGAAGATGTATATCGCCCCGTCGTGTGGGCCATAAAGAACCATCGACTGATCACCGGGCGGAGCGTATTCAAGTCGAGCCCGAAGTCAACTCGACCAATCAGCCATAGAGCATAGGCGAACAGAATTGTGTTCTGAGAGGTAATCATTCGGCCGCTGCGGTAGCCAGCCGCGTAGACGCACTTCAGGTACTCATGCCAGTTAGTCAGATCGAGGGCGCGGTCCTGAGCCCCGGACAGGATTTGGAATTGTGCCTCGCGACGCGACGCGCTTACGTTACCTGTTTCCAGATCTTTGCCGCGCAGGATGTTGTAGACGTACTGGAGTCTTGCTCGTCGGAAGGCAAGTGCGACTCCTACTCGCAACATCTGGTCCGGGCTGGGTTCGATGTAGGGATTTCGCGAGCTCGGACCAACTATGGACCGATCGACAGCAGCGCGGCTAAACGCTTCTAACTGGCGGCGCCCTTTCTCCCAGTGAACTGACATCAACGTCAGGATGAAGTCGGCCTGGTTGAGCTTGACGCCCTCAGAGTTGATACGCACGAAGATCTCGGCGACTTGCTCTTCGTCCGCTGTCTTGTCCAGTTCGATCACTTGGAAGCGAAACGCATCGAGATCGTGGACTCGATTTATGCGGTCTTCCAGCAAATCCTCGTCGGCCTCCGATAGGCCTCCGTCGCGGATGTCGTTCAATCCCTTCAGGAACTGCCTGACCGTGGGCCGATATCCGGTCGTCCAAAGTGCTGTGATGTCCGGAATGAATTCCGGGTCGCGCTCAATCGCGGCGTCGGTAACCTCGAACGTCTCGTCCGATGGCCGGAATCCGATCCGTATACGTCGACTCTCGAACGTCTTCGTAAGGACCTGCTGGCCCGTCAATACTGCGTAGAGCGAGGTCAGTCGTTGCTGTCCATCGACTATCAGAAGGCGAGGCGTACCAGTGTCACTCTCGCCGATCTTACGAGTCTCTGCGTCAACTCCGGTCTCCCACAGCATGATTGTGCCCACGGGATAGCCCCGATACATCGAGTCAAGTAGATCCCTTGCCTTCGCCGAAGACCATACGAATGGGCGCTGGATGTCTGGTAGAGCGATGCGCCCCGCCTTGATGTCGAGTACAAGGTAATCGAGCGTGTAACCAGTGTCCCGGTACAACGTAGGCATCCAGATCCTCCCCAAGTCGCTCCTGGCAAGAGTGTGCTGAGCTGGCCGCAGCCGCAAAGTTGACCCCTTGCCGACCATAGCTTGCCTGCTGGCAATGACACCACCGGTACTGCCCACCCACGATCGACCGGTGACTTCAGTTCGCAGTACAGATATCACGAGCGCAGATCCTCTATATATGAATCTGAGACGTCATTGGGGACGGGAGTTCCCGTTCAAAGGCAGGGGCCGCTGCCTACGGACCTGTTTGAGGCACGAAGGTGGGGGTGGGTTGGCTTACGTTGTTCCATCGCCTTCATCGGCACCGTCCCGACGCCAGACCTTGGTCTTCTCGCGCGAGCGGCCGAAGAGTCCGCTAATTCGATCGATGCCTTGACTCGCCGCGCCCAGCGCCAGCGTCGCCGCACCACCAGCGGCCTCCAGGCCCTTGGTGGCCGTGTCACCCACGAGATCGACTGCAGCGCTGGCGCCTTCGAATGCCGTTGGAGCCTTGAACTCCGACCATTCCTGCAATTGCGCCCGTCGCGCTTTCGCGAATCGGTCCAGATCTTCGCGCAACGCCGGAAGGCTCCGCTCCAGATTGCTCACCGACCAGAAGCGCAGGCCGTCGATGGCCTGGGTCTTTGCGACTGCCTCCAGGATGTCTCGAGCTCGTTGAAAGACTGCACCGTCCTCGGCGAGCTGGCGAGCCAATAGGTCACGGGCGTCGTCGAGAACCTGCTGAAGGTGCTGCGGCTGTGTGGCTTCGACTCGGGCAATTCGCAGCCGCTGCCATTTGAATAATGACTCTTGCGCGACGACAAGCAGGCTCAAGGTCTCGCCGAGCTGGTTGTTGTCGACTGCGTTGACGATGAACTCGGCGCGATCCTGAATGGGCTTGGCCGGGTCGAATGATTTCAGCGTGCGATCGGCATGGTGGCGAAGCTGCTCGACCGTTCGGTTGAGTGCCGGCCCGATTCCTGCGATCGCGTCCCAATCAGCATCAGAGAATGAGCCGTGCCGATCGAGATAGGCCACCATCCGGTCTACAGTGACCCGATCACCCAGCACATCGCCGGACCTGTTGGCATGAGCCAGGCGCAAGATCTCCTCGACCTTGCCCTCGACGCGGCGGACTGATTCTTCGACCTCGGCGATCGCCGACTTGAGCGCGAGCTGGACAGCCACCATTTGGAGCGACATCATGCGTGTCGGCGTCAGGTTGGCGTTTCTCCACTGCAGCTGGCTGACGAACTTCTTGTCCGCGCCGCGCGTCATCATGCGGTAGAAGCCGTCGGTGCCAGGGATCAACTGGCCCTTTTGAATGGCCTGGACGCTGTCTGGGTGCAGTTGCACGAACTTGGCTGACTGCCCCAAGAACGCTGCCGCACCTGCCGCGAGCCCGGCTGTGTTGCCGAGCGATGCTCTATCCACGCCCGAGACATCGATCGCGTGGCTGACAACGCCTTGAATCCTCTCGACGTATGCCTCGATCTCTTTAGGGTCGCCCGCGACCAGAAGGCCCTCCGACTGGACGGAAATCGCGATCTCACCGCTATCCGGGATGGTCGCCGGCAGTGAGTGTGACTCACTGTCGACGTGCGCCGGTGTCACCGGAACAAGATCATCAGCCAACAGGGTCCCCTTTGCTCGCGCCCGCAGTCTAAGGCACTGCACAACGGTCGGGGAGCGGCTGCCAACTGGTCATGAATCTCAGACGACGCGCTCTTGTCGGAGGGGTCTGCCATTCGGATCGGTGCGTCTCCGGGGGCACCTAATCTCGGACCGAGATCCCAATGACAGAAAAATGCTTGTGCGGGGCGATTGCCTCTGGCGGTGGGCTTGCGGCCGCAAAGCCACGACTGGCAGGAGTTATCGTGATCGGCGCACCCGGGTGGAGGCGATGCTGGCTGCATCTGGGTTGATGCGCCGGGCGGAGACGCTATTCGATGCGCGCCGCCGATTATGACCCGCGGTGAGGCTATGCACGTCAACCTGGCGCGTAGTCCGAACCTCGCTCCTACACTGCGGCATGTGAATGTCGAACGATCCATCGCTGCGATCACTGACAGGCACCTGGGCCGTCTCTTCAAAATAGCGGAGGCGGATCGCGAAGGACTGTTCAGGCGCAAACCCCACCTCGCTGTGTACCGCGACCGGATTCTCGTGACGGCGCTTTGCCAAGGCGCAGCCTTGCATTACGTGAACGGCACCAACGGCGTGAAGGATCTGGACGTCTACACTTTCTTCTCGGAAGATCCAGGCATCGGGTACCCGTACCGCCGCCGCGGTGTTACCGACTTCGGCGAGTCCGAGCACGGCCGCCATCCCGCCGACCATGATTTCGTAGGTAGGCGCGTGGACCTGCTCGGCCGCTCGCTCAAAGTTGCACCGTCGGCCGATCCGATCGTCGCTCTCCGCAGCTATCTCGACGCGGGCCCTACTGCGACGGCCAGGGAGCTGGCGAAGAAGGCTGTGGTGGTAATCGATCCTGGGCCGAGCTTCGGACAGATCGTGTGGCCGTCGGCCTGAACCGATCAGATAAAAGCGTCCGCTTTGAGCCACCGGGGGAATTGCCCACATAGGCTGAGCCGTCTGCTTGGGCGAGGTTTGCTTGGCAGCCAACGGAACTCATGCTGGGATCGTCCGCAGCTCTGAACTTGATCGCGTCACCCGGGAGGTGCGTGGCGGCCTGCCGGGCTCGCGGCGGGGGCACTGAGTCCATTGTGCGATAACCCTTTAGGGGCGCCCGAGCTTGAATCAGTCGTCCGTCAACTCCGACCGCTGATCCGGACTGAACGCCGGCATAGCCGCCTCCGCGTCTACCATCTTCGCGTTCCGATACCCCCGCACATTGCCCGACATCGCGGCCAGCGCCTCCCGGGACTTCCCCCGGCCGTAGGTGACAGCCTGCTCTGCCCGAACCCCGAGATCCTTGCCGACCTCCACGGCATCCTGATCGGCGCCCATGTACAGGAAATCCCAACCGAATTCGTTGGTCTGCTGCTCAACCAGCGACTTGATCGCAGGCCGGCTCCATTCGTGGCTGGCGTTCTCCAGACCATCGGTCATGATCGCGACGATGACCGAACCCGGCTTGTCGTGCTTGTCGAGTGCGGCGATTTCTGCAGCGGTGTCGGTGATCAGCTTGCCCATCGAGTCCAGCAGCGCCGTGCTGTTGCGTGGGTTCAGCTCCAGCGGAGGCACTTCATCGACAGGAACCGCGTGATAGACGACCTCGTATTCGTTGTCGAACTGCGCGAGCGTGACGCGGCATTCACCCTCGCCGGCGCGCTGCTCGGTGAGGAAGGCATCGAAGCCCCCGACCACGTCGGACTTGATCGACTGCATCGATCCGGAGCGGTCGAGCAGGAAGGCGATGAGGGTGAGGTTCTGGTTCGGCATGGTGGATCCCTTTCGGTTGTTGGTTAGCGAGGCTTGTTGTTTCGGCGCGGTTTGAACCGCATTGGTTCGGCTGGGGGAGCGGGTGGCAGTGGAGTATTGGCATGCTTGTCGTTACGGGCACGTTTGACGTCTTCGGCGGTGATCCGGTCACCGTTGCTGACGTACGGGTTCAGTCTCGGCGTACTGGCCAGGCGTGGGCCGACCGCGTTCTCGGTGAGGCCCGCACTCTTTCCGGCCGCCGCGATCGACATTTCGTCGTCGACGACAGCGCGGGCCAACTGCTCGTCGAGAAGTTGGCTGACCTCGGTCAGGACCAACCGAAGGTGTTGTAGCGCTTGGTCTGCGGATGTCGCAGTCTCGGCGTGGGTGAGGTCTGCGCGGATGCGGTCGTACCGGCTGGGCATGTACCACCATACCGCATAAAGTGCGGACTCCGCAATAACTGCGGATTGGAGGTCTGGTCATTCGTCAGTCGCTCGCCACTGCCACCAGGCCCGAGTGATCCGTCTCCCCGGCCATCCGTGGAGCGTGATCGAACTCGCAGAACCCGATGTGCTGCTGCGCCAGATCCGATGCCGCGAAGACGTAGTCGAGCCGGAACCCATTGTCGCCGGGCCTGCTGTACCACGAGTACTCACGCACATCGGGGTGCAGTGACCGCCATATATCGTTATAGCCGGACGCGATCAAGCGCCCGGGCATCTCCGGTCCGATGAATTTGGCTCCCCGCGGATCCTTGTCGAGATCGTTGTTGCCGGTGTTGAAGTCTCCGATCAACAGATCGATGCCGTTACGTCCGGCGTCGTTGATCAGCGCCTCCCAGTAGGGGAGTTTCGCGGTGTTCTGCGGCATGTAAACACCGCACACATTGGCTCCGCGGATCTCGGTGCACCACAGATGTCGCGGGTCGAGCGATTCACTGAAGGCCCAGGATCGCTCGATACCGGTGCGGGCGGCGATAAGCACGGTGTTCTCCTTCGGCCCCACCGCTGGATGCGATGTGTCGTAGTCGAGTTGCGAGAGGCGGGTGATCAGCCGCGCGCCGACAACATTGGCGCGAAACTCTGTGACCACCAGGATGTCGGCGTCGTAGCCGAGCAGCCGGGTGGCCAGGGCATCACTGGACTTGCTGCCGCCGTGGCGGATGTTGAGTGTGGCGATCCGCGTCGTCATCCCGATTTGTTTCCCCCTGCTTAGCGTGCCATTTCCAGCGAGCCGCTCAGTATGAAGATCACCACCGACAAGTCGCGCGCTGATCGCGCGCGGTCACATGGACACCCGCGGCCCAGGCAAGCTCTCCGCGCGCCAGAAGCTTCTCATGAAGGTCAAACGATTCGGTCAGACTTGGGACGTGCACTATACAGGGATCCACTTGATCTCGAGTGCCAACTTCGACTGCTTGCCGAACGCACTGGTCCCGCGCCGACTCCCGGCTTGCACTCGATCGTGTCCCCGTACGCGCGCAGCGTCGAGCGACACATTTCGTGTAGAGGTCACTCGCCCACGAGCCGGGCAGCTGCGCAGCCGATGTGATGGTCGCTGAGCGAGGCGCGGCGCCGTGTCGTTGGGACTGGTCGTATGAATCTGTTCCCCAACGCCTACTTGTCCACGGCGGCAAAGTAACTTCTCAGTGACGCGCGGAGTCTTTCAGCGTCGCCCTCGTACTCCCAATCTTTGTCGGCCGTGTACAACATGGTTAGCGCCTCGCATACTGCAGCTCCCGCTCGTAGCTCCTGCGCAAGATCGCCGGCGAACTCGCTCAGCTTCGGGTCATCAAGACCGTGCGTGTACTTGATGTCGCCGTCTGCCGCGTCGTAGACACTGCGCATCCACCATGCCAACAGTTCAAAAGCTGCTCCAATTCTGGGGTTGACCAGTTTCTGGGTGTCACGGTTGAGCTCTTGAGCCAAGGAGGCGGTCAACACCAAGCGTTGGGTGTAGTGCGCGCGAACCTCAAACCTGCTGACGTCATCCGGATTTGATGACTTGACCAATCTCAGCATGTCACACCCCTCTTTCTGAATTGCTTGCTGTTTCGACCGTGGAGGTGACTAGCAGGGCAGTCGTCCCGCGGTCACTCCCACTTCGCATTGCCGAACCGCCGCAGCGCTTCTCGGAATGCGGGATTCGGTGAAGCATTAGGGAGTGCCGCCGTCACGGCTTTGAGCGCCTCGTCGGCGCCGACCCCTTGCAGTCTCGCCCCGTACAGCGCCGCGACGGTTGGCGTGCGGCTTTGAGCCTCGACGCAGTGCAGCAGCACGGTCCGGCCCTGGCGGCGAAACCGCTCGACAGTCCGCACCGCCTCCAGCAGTACGAAGTCCAGGTGTGGATTCTCGTCGGCATCCTCGCGATCGATCAACCGCACCTCAACGTGCGGGATGTCGGTGCGAACATCATCGTCGCCGATCCGGCACAGCGACACCACTGCGCCAACACCGTTCGGCAGGTCACGCAGCGCACCGATACTGCCGAGCAGAACCTTCTCGTCGTACGGGTGCGCCGCAAGCGCTCCGGTCCGGTAGCCCTGATAGCGAAAGTCGAAGCTGTCTGGTCGTCCCCGCCGGGCGATCGCCCCGGCAAGGCTGACCACGTCCCGTGCGCTCAGATCCGGCCAGCCGTGTAGCAGTTCGCGCCAGTCCAGCGGGACCGCTGAGGCGCCGTGTGCTGCCCCCAGCAGTCCGCCCGCGATCGCCGCGACCGTGTCCGTGTCGAACCCGGCGCGCACCGCGGCGTCGAGCGCCATGCGCAGGTGGTCCGCCCCGAACGTCCCCGCGGTGGGATGATAAGTCGGCATGGGTGTCGTCGCGATGGCCGACCACGCCGCCTGCAGCGCGGAGACCACCCAGCCGTTGTTCGGGAAGCCCACGGGGCGCCCCGCCTCGGCGGCATCCAGACGCGCCGACCACAACTCGCCTCGTTCGGAGTCCATGTGGCGCAATCCGATTCGAACGTCGAGCTGGCCGGTGATTACCGCGTGACGGATCGCGCTGCACCACAGCACGCACGCGTCGCCGGCATCTGGATCGAAGTGGGTGAGCTCGCTGATGCTGCGCGCTGCCTGGACCATCGCGTCCTCGTCGTCCAGGTAGGCCAACGCAACCGGGGCGGTGCGCATCAGCGACCCGTTGCCCGCAGTGCGGCCGGTGTCCTCGTGCAGCGCCGCGGCCGCAGCGCGCGCTCGCTCAGCGGTGATCACACCACCGGTCGCCGCCGAGCTGAGCACTGAGCGTGTCTGGATGCCGACGTCCTTGGCGCCGAGCGACCATTCGTGCCAGCGTGCGACGATGGCGTCCTGCGCCGTCTCGTCGCGCAGGTCAGCACCCGTCGCCGCCACTTCGGCAATCGCCACGGCCATGGCGGTGTCGTCGGTCCACTCGCCGGCCGCCCACGGACCGCCGCCAGTCATCACGACGTCGAGTTCCGGTCCGCGCGGTGGCTGGAACTCGTACGGTGCGCCGAGCGCGTCTCCTGCCGCCGTCGCCAGCAGCACTCCCTCGATGCGGTCAATTCGTGATGCCATACTTCCCCCTATAAAACAGTTAGCGCGAATATGAGCTAATAGAATTACTGTACACCCCGTCCCCGACAGGAGCACTGCGGTTGTGCTCTAGTGCGGCAAAGCCAGCGGGTACTCGGGACCGATCAGGCGGGCAAAGGCATCCCGCGAAGCGACTCGACTGGGTGGCCAGACCTGCTGCCACACCTGCAGTGGAACATCAGCCTGCGGATCGAAACCGCCTGCCAGTCGACGGAATTCATGCTCACGCCAATCAGGCAGACGGTTATCGCCCTTCGCGAAATCGGCCAGCCGCGTGATCTGCTCCTCCTGCAGTTCAGTTGGAGCTCCGCCGCGGACGCCGATGCCGTTCATCAGACTGTGCCGCCCCAGCGCGAAGGGCTGGAATCCCCACACCGTCTGGATCGCGGAGTTGACCGAGCGGCAGTCCTCACATGCCCGCCATGACCAGCGGCTGCGGCCGCCGGCTGTGGCGCGGAAGCAAATGATGCAGAGGTCGTGGTCGCGTGAGACGTCGGCACCTTTCCACTTCTCAGGGGAGTCCTCGTCCTGGCAGGACTGCCACCGCACCGGCCGATCCGGACGCGACGGGCTCCGTCGCTGCAGCGGACCGCGGATCCCGCCGCACGGGATGTGCACCGACAGTTCGGTAATGCGTTCGCGCAGAGCCGCATCGGCTGCGCTCAAGTCGGGCTGTGTCATCGCTCGCCGTTCCTGGCGACGCCACCGTCGGACGTCCACCGCTTGCACGCATCGCGTGCCCGCTCTTCCCCTGGGGCACCGTGCGGTGGTCGCGCGGTTGCCGGGACGACGGGCCAGGTACCCGAACAGTCGTCCGCTCGTGAGCTGTGTCCAGAATAGCCGAGGGCCCTGACAAGCCGCCCGGATCAGGCGAGTTGCACGAAGTTCTCGGCGCGCACTTCGCTCTCGCCCGACCACCGGTACGCGGTCAGCGCCCCGCGCTTCACGGCGCTGAAGTCCAGGCATGCCGCGCGTGCAGTCCAGTCGACCAGATGGCTGGGTTCGCCGCTCCGCCAGTAGTGGCCGAAGAACACCGGCACTGACCCGTCGTAAACGTAGGAGCGTGCGGCGGCATTGATCTCAATTTCCGGCAGCGTCGGGTAGGGCGAGCCGTCGGCAGTGGTGAAGTTGCCTTCTATCAAAGCGACGTCGCGCAGTGTCGTCGCGGTCTCATTCCACCAACGCACTCTCGCGCGTGGGCGGTCGTGGCCGTCCTTGTCGCGATACGGGGGCTGACCGTGTTCGGTCAGGCTGACTTCGGGGCCCTTCAGGAGGATTTCGACGGCCTCGTAGAGCGGGTCGCCCTTTGTGCTCGCTCGGACGAGTTGATCGACCGACGTGAAGCGGTCTCCGCCGAGCGCGTTCTGCACGATGGTCATCGACTCGGTGTGCCAGCAGGCGTGGATGATTCGAAGCTCTCCGAGGTCCAGCCACAGCGGCATGGACATGAACCAGTCCAGGTACTTCTTACGCTCGGCGCCAGACACCTTCTCCAGGAACACCCGATGCTGAGAGTTGTTCTTGTCGATGTGTTTTCGCAGATAGCTGCCACTTCCGACGGGCCACTCGGTGGCGTAGGCGAGCGCGTTGAACTCGTGATTGCCCATCACGATCTGCGCGGTTCCGGCGTCGGTCATCGCCTTGGCGACCTCGAGGACTCGCAGTTGGTCGTCGCCTCGGTCGATCAAGTCGCCGACGAAGATCACGGTGCGCTCCGGATGCCGGTATGCGCCATTCGGACCATCGGGCCGGTAGCCGAGCTGGGTGAGTAGACCTTCCAGCTGGATGCCGCATCCGTGAACGTCGCCGATGATGTCGTATCCGTGGTTTGCGTTCAATACCGTCTCCTTCTTGTGATGATCTGCTTCGTTGGCCGTCACCTGGGGCTGCCGTCTGCAGCGGCTGCACGTCGGTGGAGAGGTGGCGGCACCTGACCTGTTGCGCTGGATTCGCGCAGAACTGATCTAATACGGTAAAGGTATCATATCGTTCCGACATGACCGAGCGAACGTATCGAGACAGCAGCGGAAAGACCCTCGCCGACTACCCGCAGCCGTCGGTCGCCGTCGACACCGCGCTGCTGACGCTCGACGGCGACCGTGGCTTGGTGGTTCTCGAGGTGCGTCGCAACAACGGCAGGGGCTGGGGTCTGCCGGGCACGTTTCTGCACGAGGGGGAGACGCTGGCCAAAGCCGTCGACCGCTCGCTCCGTCAGAAGGCCGGCGTCGCCGGACTGCAGCCACGGCAGTTGTACGTCTTCGACGACCCTGACCGCGACGATCGCGGGTGGGTCCTGTCGGTAGCCCACATCGACGTCATACGGGTCGACCGCCTGGCGTCTCGCCACGTCGATTCCACCCGGCTCGCGCCGGTGGACTCTCCGGGCCAACTGCCCTACGACCACCGCAAGATCATCGAACTCGCGGTCGACCACCTTCGGTCCCGCTACAACGAGAGCCCCGATCCGGACCACCTGCTCGGCGACGAGTTCACCATGCTGGAACTGCGGCTGGCACACGAGGCGATCGCAGGGCGGCCGCTGCAGCGCGACTGGTTCCGCCGCACCATGGAACCCCAACTGGTCCCCACTGGGGAGATGGCGGCCGGCACTCGAGGGCGCCCGGCGGAGCTGTTCCGGCGGCGTAGCTGACGTCGAGACTGCGCTGGCGGTGCGCGCTACTCGAACTTCGTCGCCGTCAGCGCAGTGTCAACGCCGCCACTCACCGCTGTCGCGCGGCTCAGTGTCCGTCAGCGTTCCCCTTTGGCCATGCACGTCGCACCCACATCGCTTCGAGGTTGGACTTCACGTGCTCGGCGCCCGGCGGCAACGCGACCGAGTCGATGGCACTGTGCGTACTTTCCATGCAGGACTCCACAATTGCGGTGGCGCGGCGCATCGACATGCCCCAAGAGGCCCCTTCGGCAGCCAGGTCCGCGACATCGACCCGGTCGATCGTGGTCTTGCCGTTGATGACGTGGCCCGTCCCCTTGTATTTGGGATCGAGGTAGGCCGTTGGTGCCACGTCGTAGATCGGCGCCAAGGTCACCCGCCCACTGCGATCGATCATCAGCGAGTAGTTCTTCGAATGCGCGTCGCCGTTGCCGATCACGATGTTGAACGTGACTGCCTGCAACAGCGCGGCGCGAAACGCGTCGGGATCTGGAGCGCGTGCAGCTGCAAGGCGAGCCACTCGCTTGAGTCGGGAGCCGTACCGGTTGAACTCCGGAGTGCTCTCGTACTTCGCGCGTGGGCTCATACCGAGCGCCTGGCAGAAGTCCTCCTGATGCTGGCGCTCGCCGGAGGGGTTGCGGTCGTAGCGGGCGACGATGATCGCCTCGCGCACATCAAATTTCGCAAGTTGGGACTTCGCAGCGCGCAGGCCGGCGGCCGTCGCCACCCGCAACGCCCAATCTTCGGTCTGGATGAGGTGCGGCAGCGCCCCGATCAGGGCTTCCGGCTTGACGACGTGCGTCGACACCGCCCCCTGCTCCGGCCATCCCCACCCGCCGCCATCAAGTGCGGTCAACAAGACCTTGTCCTGGATACCGGCAAGGGACGCCTGAGGCGTTGCGCCGTCGGGTAGGTGATAGGCCGGAAGGTCGGCGACCAGACGGGTCACCTCCTCGTCAGTAAGCCGACGTACGCGACCCGGTCCGGGGCGCTGTCCGGTTTCCAGGATCTGCACCGCACCCGCGCATTCGGCGCCGACTCGGCGCAGGAGTTCCATGCTGTCGGTGACGGGCACTCCTGCCTCGGAGGCGATGTGCTCGCGCAGATTTCCCTCGGGCAGAAGCCCTTCGATGAAGGCTGACACCTGTTGGCCGGCGCCGGGCCGCTTTCCGTCTTCGACAGGGTGACGGGAGATCGGCACAGCGAGTGAGAGGACGCGGCTACCTTCTCCGAACGCATCAAATGCATCCTCGTTGAAGTCCAAGCGGAATCGAAAGCGGCTTGGCTCGGTCAGTCGCGCGATGTGCACACCGTGCAACCAGACCTCCAGCGACCTACTGGGCATCGACGACCGCTACGCGCGTGAATTTCGGGACAACTGCGATCGCGTGACCGCACTCTGACAGCGCCCGCAGTGCGGTGTCGACGTTGACGGCTTCGCCCCGTTCGAGGCGGGAGATGGTCATCCGTGTGACGCCGATGCGGTCGGCGAGTTCGTCCTGGCGCAGTCCCTTCTGATGCCGAAGCATGCGAATGCGGGCGCCGAACTCGGTGGTGTCGTAAACGAGCGCCACGCTGTGATTCATTTAGCGATCATAGCTGACCTTCGGTCAATTGATCGTTATTTTGATCAAAGACGTCGTCGAGTGCGAAGCACGGAATATGCATCATGGCGTCTGGGGTCGACGACACCATTCTCCGACGTCGAGACTGCAGCGGCGGCGGGTGCCACTCGCACTTCGTCGCCGCCAGCGCAGTCTGAACGGCCTGCCCCGCGCACTTCGAGGGGTGTCGGCCGGTCCCACTAGCGTGGCCCGGATGTCTACTGAGATCACAGTGCGGGGTTCGTTCTCCGCCTTCCAGCCGCCCGAGCGGGGGACCGTGCACGCCTCCATCAGCTATCACGGTCCCGAGAAGGACTGGGTCTACGACCAGGTGGCGCGTGACCTCGAGGTCGTGAAGCAATCGATCGTCCGGCTCGAAGACGGCGACAGCGGCGCCGTCACTCGGTGGTCAGCGGCCCAGCTGCGGACCTGGTCGCATCGGCCCAGAAACGAGGACGGTGACGAGCTCCCGCCCGTCCACGACGCAAGCGTCGGGGTCGAAGTGAGGTTCCGCGACTTCACCGCACTGTCGCAGTGGGTGGGAGGGCACCTCACCGGAACCGAAGGATTCGAACTCAGGTATGTGGAGTGGGCGCTCACCACCAAAAGTCGGGACGAACTGGTCACGAGAGTCCGCACCCGCGCTGTTCAGGATGCGGCAGCCCGCGCGCAGCTGTACGCCGACGCCCTCGAGCTCGGAACGGTTCGTCCTATCGCGATCGCCGATGCGGGGATGCTCGGTGCCGAAGCGCATTCTCAGGGTGGCGACGGGATGGGTTTCCTGCACGCGGCACCGGCGTCATCTCGCGGCGGCCCGGACGTCGAGCTCGTACCGAAAGACATCAGCGTCTCGGCGACCGTTGATGCGCGGTTCGTCGCAGCACCCTCGTAACCACGCCGGTCGTCGAGGCCGTGCCCGATGTCGCTACGGTGCAGGTGAGCTGTTCGGCGGCGTCGCAGTTCCGGCTGCACCGCGAACCTGGATGCCCGCTGTGAAGTCTGAGCCCGTAGGCTGGTGTCTCGACACCGACGGTGGCTGGACGCGCCGATCTGACGCACCCACCCGAGGACTCCCCTGATGGCGATCGCCGATGTCTCCACGTACACGCACCTGAGCACGCAAGACATCGAAGCGATCGCCGACGAACTCGACACCATCCGCCGTGACGTCGAAGAGTCGCTCGGGGCCAAGGACGCGGCATACATCCGTCGCACGATCGTTTTCCAGCGAGCGCTCGATGTCGGGGCGCGTCTGGTGATCGCACGCAGTCGGTCGAGGACCGGTTGGTGGCTGGGAACCGCGTCGCTGGCGTACGCGAAATCCATCGAGAACATGGAACTCGGCCACAACATCTCGCACGGCCAATGGGACTGGATGAACGACCCCGAGATCCACTCCACCAGCTGGGAGTGGGACATGGCGGGGGTGTCGGCGCAGTGGCGGTACTCGCACAACTACCGGCATCACATCTTCAGCAACGTGCTCGGCATGGACGAGGACATCGGCTACCGCCTGCTGCGGGTGACCCCCGACCAACCGTGGCGCCATCCCCACCTGTGGACACCGCTGCGAAACCTGTTGCTGGCAGCGACCTTCGAATGGGGCATCGCCCTGCACGGTCTGCGCTCGGAGCGGGACCGGGTCGACACCCCAGCGGGCAGGGCTGCGGAGGAACGTCGGTTCTTCGGCAAGGTCGCCCGTCAGTTGAGTAAGGATTATGTGTTGCTCCCGGCGCTGAGCCTGCGACGGTGGCGTCGAACTCTGGCAGCCAACTTCACTGCGAACCTGCTTCGGAATATGTGGGTGTACGTGAACATCATCTGCGGGCACATCCCCGACGGCGCCGAGACGTTCGACCCGGCAGTGCTCAAGGGGGAGACCAAAGGCGAGTGGTATCTGCGGCAGATGCTCGGGGCTGCGAACTTCAAAGCGTCTCCGCTGCTGGCACTTTCAGGCGGTCACCTGTGCTATCAGATCGAACACCACCTGTTTCCCGACCTTCCGAGTAACCGCCTCGCTGAGGTCAGCGTCCGGGTACGGGAACTGTGCGCGAAGTACGACCTGCCGTACAACACCGGATCGTTCGCGAGCCAGTTCTTCCGTTCGCAGCGGACCATCCACACGCTGGCGGTTCCCGACGGTGTTCTGGCCGCCGGCCGCTGAGACGGCGGGCTCCCGGCCACGGTACCTCAGCGGCCCGTCAACTCCTCGAGCGCGAAATCCATCTCTGCTGGTTCGCTCACCTGAACCCTGCCGCCGTCGAGTGCATTGACTCGTCGATAGATTTCGCCGTCGAGGCGGTAGGCGAGGAATCGTCCGTCAGACGGTGCGTCGGGGTCGACGATCCAGTAGTGCTCGATGCCTGCCTTGGCGTATTCGTCCAGCTTCATGACGTGATCCGACCCTCGCGAACCCGGCGAGACGATTTCGACGACGAGCACGACGTCGGCCGCTAGTACTCGGGCGGGGCGTCGTTCGAACACGCGGTCCGGGACGACGACGATGTCGGGGTCCCGGACGCTCGGCGGGAACGATGCTCTCGTGATCACCTCGATCTCGGGCAGTGCTTCGAGGCCCTCGGGCAGATGATCGTCGAGGAGGCGAGTGAGCCGCTTTGAAATGCGTTGATGCCATAGCTGCGGCCGCGGCGACATGGTCAGGGTTCCCTCACTGAGTTCCCACCGTCGCGTCGGGTCGAGCTCGAGCGCATCCCATTGCTCGAGGCTGAGCAAACCGGGAGGCAGGTGCGCAAGGTCGGACACCGGACACCTCCTTTCGGATCGAACTCAGGTAAGTGCAGGTTACGCGCAACAGCGATCACTTCGGAGTCTGGTGGACCCCGCCGACAAACGAATGTCCGCGATGGCGTCGGTGATGCGTATCCACGCTCATTCATCACAAGTCTGCGCGTTATCCACAGTTGACGCCGTGCAGCTGCATTCACGCGTCGGTTTGTCGAACCCGCGACCGACACTCGACTGACATCGGCGCGCGATCCGCGTCATCACAGATCGGGGCGACATGGGAAACAGGGCGAACTTCGTCATCGTCAAAGATCAGGATTGGCAGCTGTACTACTCACATTGGGGCGGCTGCCGCATGCTCGACGCGTTGATCGGCGGACCCGGCCTCGCGTTGCGGTACGCGGCCTCGCTTCGGCAATGCGAGAGGGATGCGTGGTGCGACCCGGGGTGGGCCGATGGCGGCGCGGTGGTGGATCTGGACCGTCACCGCGTGCTGTTCTTCGGTGAATCCCTGATGGTGGAGATGAACACGCGCCGCGCGTTGATGAGGGTGCTCGCCACGGTCTGGTCGGGCTACGAGATCTGCTGGGCATACGACGGAACTGCTGAGCTGGCAGGCTATGTCGGAGCGGAGCTGCGTCAGTTGCCGTGGGACAGGAAGCCGACGCTGAAGCTTGCCCGGCAACGAAATCAGATGTGCCACCTCGTCTCAGTGATCGACGCCGAGGGCAACCTGCGGTTCTGGCCGTTGTGGTGGCACCTCAGCAAGGGGTGGCACGGACCGGAGCTGTTGAACAGGTTGCCCGGTCGGGGTGTCGGCCGCATCTTGCTCGGCAAGGTCCCGGAGGGCGGCATCCACATCGATGTGCCTCGAAAGACTTTGGGGGCGTGGCAGACAGCCGACACAATGGGGTTCTTCGCAGCACTTCCGGAGGTGTGGAACGGTTGGCAGGCGGAAGTATGGGAAGACCGCTTCGAGGAACACGTCAAGCGGTGTGGCGGCGATCTTCGGGTACCTGTACTGGACGTGGTCGCCGGCGTTGACAGCGCCGAGGTGCGGATCCGCGAGCGGGTATACGAGAGCTTCGAGGACAGCCCGTCGGGGCAGGTCGTCAAACTCGCGGAACTCCTGGCGCCCACAGTGCCCGGGTTCGTCGTCAGTGAGGACGCGGTGTCCGACGCTGCGGTCCGCCCTACGACCGCCGAGTGGTCGCGATTCGTCGCCGCGTGCGATCTACTGCGTGCAGAGGCGGCATGAGCCTAGCTGCCACGGTGGCTTCCGTCAGACCACCTCCGGGACAGATCCGCAGTGAACCACCCCGAGCCGACTTGGAGGAAGGCGGGGGTGTGCGCCATCCTTGGCGGCCCTATGGCCGAGATCTACGTGACGGCTGTCGATCGCGGCGACTTCATGCCAGTTCACGACCCTGAGGTCGATGTGGCCACGACGTGCTGAACGGGCTCACAACGGCAGGCGCAGCGGCCCGCATGTCGGCGGCGCCAGTGCTAACGTCCGAGCCTTGTGATGTTCTGCCATAGAACGGATTCGGGAGTGTCGAACATCTGCAGTGCGCGCATACATTGACCGAGCCTCGTCGGGTTGTCGGCCAGGTAGCTGATCGCGGAACTCAGGCAGCGTTCGATGGCGTTTCCGTATGCGTTCGCCGCCTTGCCGATTGCGGTGTCGAGTTGCGCTGCTGATGGCGTGAGCATTGCCAGATCGATCAGGTCCCGGCTGAACGTCGAGCGGTCGGCCCAACGGTCGGCATTTGCCAGGAGCTTGCTTGCGGCCATATCCAAAGAGCTCAACGTTGTCACGCCGCAAACCTGGTCTACGGAGTCGGGAACGTCGAGTGCGATGCGTCCTTCATGGATGATCTCGAACTTGATCGGATCACCCTCGACATCAAGCAAAGTGCGAATCCCGTACTGATCGGCCCGGATCTCACGAAGAGGTTTCAGCGGCAAGCGGGTGAGGGCGTTGACGCCGGCCGTGCTGGTGAGGAGTTCACGTAGTTCGCGGTAGCCGTTGATGTCGGAAACGAGGAAGTCGATGTCTGCGGATTCTCGGTACTCCGCTTTGCGTAGAACCATGGCGGTGCCGCCGCCGAAATAGCAGCGGTGGGTGCGAAGCAGGTCAGCGTTGAGCGCCTGCAGCACGGTGGCAACCCGACGGTGTCGCTGTCGCTCAAACAAGAAGTCTCCCGTGGCCCCAGGTATCGGTGATGTGCTGCAAGAACACCCGCTCCGCCGGCAGCAACGCCGCGTGGTCAATGTGCCGCCAATTGCGTTCATAGAGCTGCAGTGCGTCGGGCTCGGAGATCTCGGTGTCGTCCCCGAGCTGCCATGCGATGAGTCGCAGTTGTGGATGATCTCCGATCCGGACGGTCGCGGCCGACAACGTCGGGGTCAAGTCCACGGTCAGATTCAGCGCCGTGATCACATTCAGGTAGGCGCCCATCGTGACGGAGGGTCTGCCGCGTTCGATGCGATGAACCGTGACCCGCGATACCCCGGCGGCGTCGGCGGTCTGGTTCATGGTGAGTCCCAGTTCTTCGCGGCGCGCTCGGATCTTGTTGCCGAGCTTCGCCAAACTGGCGAGCGCGGCAGCGTCCACGGGTGGAGAACTCGCCGGCATAGTGTTTCCCATTGTATACCCGAGCGCCAGTGAGCTGCGGCGACGCGAGGCTAGGTTGGCTGTCGGCCGCCGGCTACTGCAGCCCCAAAGCTGCGCGCAGCCGGTCGGCGTCCCTGTCGAGGGCCACGAACGTGAGCGGGAAGGCCTCTACGGTGCTTGCTACAGTGCCAGGCGAGGGAGTCGGGAATCTGGTGTGAATCCAGGGCTGACGCGCAACGGTATGGGCCTCCACAGGGCCTGAGTCCGACCGCCGGCTTCCTCACGAAATGTCGGGTGGCTCCGCGAAATGAGCCTGACACCGAAGGAAGTGCGCTGTGCGCTCCGTCGCCACGTTGGTGGTTCTTGCCTTTGTCGTTGTCGTTGTCGGATGCGGACGCGCCGACGATCCTGTACCGGTCGTCGGTGCGGCAGTCTCTGCCGATCCCGGCAGCACCAGCTATCCGCTGACCCTCACCAATTGCGGCCGCGACGTCGTCATCGACGCCCCGCCGCAGCGGGCGGTGTCACTCAACCAGAGCTCCACCGAAATCCTGCTGTCCCTGGGGTTGGCCGACCGGATTGCCGGCACCGCGACCTGGACTGACCCCGTGCGAGACAACCTGGCGGCCGCCAACGAGGCGGTGCCCCGTCTGGCGGACAACAAGCCGTCATTCGAGACCGTGCTGGACGTGGATCCCGACCTCGTCACCGCGTCGTTTGTCGGCACGCTCGGACCGGGTGGGATCGCCGACAACGGCCAGTTCGAACAACTCGGAGTGCCCACGTATATGGCGCCCAGCGACTGCGAGGGCAAGGTCAGCTCCAGCGAGGACGGCGCCCGCACCGACCCGCTCACAATGGAACTGATCTACAAGGAAATCAACGAATTGGCAACCATTTTCGACGTGTCCGATCGTGGGGATCAGCTCTTCGGCGAGCTGCAGCAGCGTCTGGATGCCGTGCAGCCGGTGGTCTCCGACATCGACGCGGCGTTCTGGTTCTCCGACACCCGCACCCCGTACATGGCGGGCTGCTGCGGATCGCCGGGAATCGTCGCCGCAGAAACCGGGCTGCGCAACGTCTTCGACGACACGCAGGACGAGTGGCCGCAGGTCAGTTGGGAGACCGTCGCCGAACGCGACCCCGACGTGCTGGTGCTGGCAGACTTGAGCCGTCGCACCATCGACGGCGACGCCCTGGAATCAAAAATTGCTTTCCTGGAATCGAATCCGGTGACCAGCCAGCTCAGCGCGGTCCGCGACCAGCGCTACATCGTCGTCAGCGGCGCCGACCTCAACCCCTCCATCCGCACCGTCGACGGCGTCGAGAAGGTCGCCGATGGGCTGACCGAGTTCGGGCTCTCGGCCCCGCAGTGAGAACCCGACCCCGGCTGCTGCCTGCGCTGTGGGCGGCCAGCCTGGTGCTGCTGATCCTGTCGGCGGCGGTGGCGATCACCATCGGGCCGGCGTCGATCTCGGTGCCCGACGTCTACGCCGTGGTCGTCGACCACCTCGGCGGATCCGCGTCCGGGGTATCACGACTGCAGGACGGCATCGTCTGGCAATTACGACTCCCACGCGCACTGCTGGCGGCGCTGTGTGGCGCCGGACTGGCGCTCTGCGGTGCGATCCTGCAGTCGCTGCTGCGCAACCCGCTGGCCGATCCGTTTGTGCTCGGGGTGTCCTCGGGAGCGTCGACCGGGGCGGTGCTCGTCGCGGTGCTCGGGGTCGGGGGCGGCGCGCTGACGCTGTCCGGTGGCGCGTTCGTCGGCGCGGTGGTGTCCTTCGCGCTGGTGCTGACCCTGGCGTACTTCGCCGGCGGCGGCACTGACCGCGTGGTGCTCGCGGGAGTCGCGGGCACGCAGCTGTTCTCGGCGTTGACGTCGTTTGTGGTGCTGTCGTCGGCCAACGCCGAGCAGACCCGCGGTGTGCTGTTCTGGCTGCTCGGCTCCCTGTCGGGGGCATCGTGGACCGACGTGTGGCTGTGCGCCGCGGTGGTGGGCTTCGGCCTGGCGTGCTGCCTGCTGATGGCGTCGACGATGGACGCGTTCGCGTTCGGGCAGGACACCGCGGCGACGCTCGGGGTGTCGGTGCAGCGCACCCGTGCGGTGCTCCTGGTGCTGACCGCGCTGATGACCGCGACGGTGGTCGCCGCGGCGGGCGCGATCGGCTTCGTCGGCCTGGTGCTGCCGCACGCCGCTCGGTTCCTCGTCGGGCCCGGCCACACCAGGTTGCTACCGACCGTCGCGCTGCTGGGCGCGATCTTCATGGTGTGGGTCGACGCGCTGGCGCGGACGGTGTTCCAACCGCAGGAACTGCCCACCGGGGTCGTCACCGCACTCATCGGTGTGCCGGCGTTCGCGCTGATCCTGTTCCGCCGTCGAGGTGTCGCCGCGTGACGCTACGGGCGATCGACGTGACCTGGACACGGTCGGGAAAGGTGGTGCTCGACCGCGTATCGGTGCATCCCGGACCGGGATCTGTGCTCGGGTTGTTGGGACCCAACGGATCTGGCAAGTCGTCGCTGCTTCGGCTGCTGGCCGGACTCGATCATCCCGACTTCGGGCGGGTGGAGTTGCACGGTTCGCTGCTGGGCAGCGTCCGGCGCAAGGAGGTGGCCCGGGCGGTGGCGATGGTCGGCCAGCATGCCGACACCGAGTTGGACATCCGCGTCGCCGAGGTGGTGCGGCTGGGTCGACTGCCGCACCGGCGGGTGTTCGGCGCCGACCCCGACGCGGACATCGCGGTGCACGATGCGCTGGCGGCGACGGGGCTCGACGACATGGGGGATCGGCTGTGGCACAGCCTCTCCGGTGGAGAGCGGCAACGTGTCCAGATCGCGCGGGCTCTTGCGCAGCGTCCCACCGAGCTGCTGCTCGACGAGCCGACCAATCATCTCGACATCGCGCACCAACTCGAGATCCTGTCGCTGGTGCGCCATCTCGACGTCACCGCGATCGTCGCGCTGCACGATCTGAACCTGGCCGCGATGTTCTGCGACCAGTTGGTGGTCCTGGACGCGGGGCGGGTGGTGGCCGCCGGTGCGCCCGCGACGGTTCTCACCGAGCAGCTGATCGCGCAGGTTTACGGGGTGCAGAGTCGGGTGGGCTCCGAGCGCGGACGTCCCTTCATCCGGTTCGACGCGCCACGCCGGTGATCCCGCCTGGCGACGCCTATGCCGTCCGCTTGCTGTTGAACTCCCGCGCGAACGTCTCTGCCAGATCCTGCGCGCGGCGGTGATACTCGGGGCCGTCGAGGGTGTTGTCGCCCAACGCATATCGCGAAGCAAGGCGCGCCAGGGCGTCGGCGCCCTCATTGAGGGGCTCACCCCGGTGGTCCTTCATCCACAGCGGCGTGATCCGCGCGCGGTCTTCGTGGATCATCCGCTGCGCGCGAACGAGTCCCGGCGTCTTGCCGCTGGTGCGGAAGGCCGAGTATCCCTCCGGGAGCACATCCTCACCGGCCATCCAGCGCTTCACCATCGCCACCGCGAGCTTGCTGTCACTGAGGACTGTGATGTTGCGTCCGCGCAGTTTCTGCACCGCCGCCCCGATCGCGCGCAACTCCGCGACCAACACCACCTTCGGGCCGATCAATTTCGTCGAATGACGGAATCCCTGCAGGCCGTACTCACCCGTCGACGCGAGCCACCCGTAGCCGGTGAACTTGCCCCGCACCGAGCCGTCCGTCGCAACGCACACCGGCTCTGTCTGCGCCGCAACCGGTCTGGATTCACGCAGCCCCGCGCAGGCATCCCGTATCAGCTTCTCGTCGGAGAGCCTCGGCCGTTCGATCCAGACCCCGGGCATCAGCAGAGCGATCTCGTCGCGCAGCGCCCACAGCATGCTGCGCGTCGGCACTTGCAGGAGGAACAGAATCCGCTCCGAGTCGGATGCCGCCCGGATCCCGCTGATGACGTCGAGTAAAGCGGTGTCGATGGACTCGGCCTCGACTGTGCCGCTCCAGCGTTGCTCGTCGGCCCCCGCCGCGGAGTACCGGAACATGGTGTCGCCGCGCTGGGTGACGACGACCGCGACCGAGAGCATCGGGCGCGGCCGCGCCGGCACGATGTCGATCCGGCGCGACGGCGCCGTGGGCTTGGGTGCCATATCCGTCTCCTCCCCAGGTGGATAGGTGTGATCGCACTCTATGGGGAGGGTCTGACACGCTGCCCGACCGCGCCGACCTGTCGCCCGTCGCGGGTAACGTCCGCTCCGTGAACGAGGCACGCAAGCGTCGAAAGGCCAAGCAGGCGCGTCGTGATGCGCAGCGGATCAGGACGCGCGAGCCGGAGACGCCTGACGAGACGCCGTTGATCGACGAGGTGCGTAGTGCGTTGGCCGGCCTTCCGCTCGAGCTACTCGGCATGGTGAGCCTGCTCATCGAAGCGACCAAACCCGACCCGCTGGCGTGGCTGCCGTCGCGCCGGAAGCGGGAGACGGTCGACCTCGCACGCCTGCTGGACAGCTTCGTCGGATTCCAGGTCCGCGAGACGACCGCCCTGCTTGCCGTACTGGGCGAACTCCTCGATGACAGCGATGCACAACTGCGATGCCGCCGGGAGGTCGCCGCCCGGCAGGACGTCATGCCACCGTGGGTCGCAGATCTGGCGGACGTCGACGTGTATCGGGCGGTGCGGAAAACGCATGTGCTCGGTGACGGGGACGAGATACTCATCGGCGCCAGGCTCGCCACCGGCGACGAACTGACCTGCGCTGCGGATATCGACCACCACCGGTACTCCGTCGTCAAAGATGCCTTCGTCGTGCCGGATTCGATCGACACCGTGGTTCGCGTGGCCGCGGAGCTCAACACCGACCCCGACACCACCTTTGTCGACATGGACCTGGCCGACGCGCGGGCCTGGCTCGAGCATGGACTGGCGCGGGATCCCCTTTTTGCGGACCAGACGGAGACGTGGCCCGGCTGCCGTCCTCTCCTGCACTGGCTGATCCGTCACCTACCGACCGGCGGTGCCAAACACGGGTCGCCCGACTGGGATACCGAATCCCTCGAAGAGTTGTGTGACGCCTTCTTCGCCTCCGAGCGCGGCGCAACATTCGACCGACGCGAGCATCGCACATTGCTCGAAGGGCTGCTCGCCACCGGTGACCCGCTGCGGTGGAGTGTGCCGAGGATCGAGCGACTGTTCCGTAACGAGGACTACGAAGGCGACGTGCCGTTGGCTGTGGTGCTCGACGCCCCCGAACTGCTGGCACGCTTCATCCCATTCGCCCACGCACGCAGCGGAATCCGCGACGAACTCACCGCGGAAGCGCTTGCCGCGATCGAGGAGATCACCAGGAAGGCGGCGTCTGACAACTGACCTTCAGCCCTTCGAGATGCGCCCGAACGTGCGGAGTGCGGACCTTCGATGGTGGTGATCAGCGGATACCAAGGTACCATCGTTAAGGTAGAAAGGTACCAACATGGCTTTGAACATCAAAGACGAGTCGGTCCACGACGCTGTCCGACAGCTCGCCAAGCTCACCGGTGAGTCGCAGGCCCAAGCGGTGGCGACTGCCGTGACCGACCGCTTGGCCAAGCTCCAGCAGGATGACCTCGCGGCACGTCTCATGGCGCTCGGACACCGGACCGGGCAAAGGATGTCTGCGGAGACCAAGAGGCTCGATCACGCCGAGATGCTCTACGACGACAAGGGCCTTCCAGCGTGATCGCCGATACGTCAGCGTTTATCGCAATCCTGCGCGATGAAGGCGACGCAGCGGTCTACGCCAGAGCGATCGCGGCGGCTGATGTGCGGCGGCTTTCCGCTGCCAGTTATCTCGAATGCGGCATCGTGCTGGATTCACAGCGGGACCCAGTTGTGAGCAGAGCGTTGGACGAGTTGATCGAGGAAGCCGGGATGGCGGTCGAGGCGGTCACTGAGCGCCAGGCGCGTCTGGCCCGCCAGGCCTATGCGGATTTCGGCAAGGGAAGCGGGCACCCTGCCCGGCTGAATTTTGGTGATTGCCTCTCGTACGCGCTTGCGACCGATCTACGCGAACCGCTGCTGTGGAAAGGGGACGACTTCGGCCATACCGGCGTGCGATCCGCACTCGAGTAACCCATGGCGGGGCCGCGGCGTCGATTGTCCGCGCATCACCCACGCATATGGCCCCGGCGCGCTGTGAGGTGTCAGGATGAGTCGCATGACAGTCGTATTCGTCCATGGCAACCCCGAAACCCCGGCGATCTGGGGCCCGCTCGTCGCAGTCCTCGGACGCGACGACGTGGTGCTTCTGTCCCCGCCGGGCTTCGGTGCACCGCTGCCCGACGGGTTCGGCGCCACCTATCTCGAGTATCGCGACTGGCTCGAAGGTGAGCTCGAGTCGATCGATGGACCGATTGATCTGGTCGGCCACGACTGGGGCGGAGGCCACGTGGTCAACGTCGTCATGCATCGCCCCGAGCTGGTGCGCAGCTGGGCGAGCGACGTCGTCGGCCTCTTCGATGCGGACTACGTCTGGCACGACATGGCCCAGGCGTGGCAGACACCCGGGGCGGGCGAGGAACTGCTCGACAACATGATGGGTGGCGGCCTGGCTGCGCGGACCGAACTGATGACTTCCCTTGGCATTCCCGCCGATATCGCCGCAGCCATCGCCGAGCATCAGAACGATGACATGAGGACCGCGATCCTGGCGCTGTACCGCTCGGCCGCCCAGCCCGCGATGGCGAAGGCGGGCCGTGACCTGGAGTCGGCCGCGGCCCGGCCGGGCCTCTCCCTGCTCGCCACCGAGGACCCCTACATCGGGATCAACGACACCCGTCAGCGCGCCTCCGAGCGTGCGGGCGCCCGAATCGAGGTGCTGGAAGGCCTGGGCCATTGGTGGATGGTCGAGTCACCCGAGCGGGGCGCGGCCGCACTGACGGCGTTCTGGGACTCCCTGGGGTAGCGCGAGTGCGACAACGGGCTGTTATTCGGGTACGAAGTCTTCGGTCCTGAGTCGCTCGAGCGCACGACCATCGGCGAGCTCACCACGGTTTTCGGGATGCAGCCAGTAGTGCCGAACCATCCAGTACAGCGCTGCGCCGTTGGATGCATATCCACTCGCGTTGTTCACGACCATCGGACGCTCAGTGTCTTTGACATAGAACGAGAACGGATCACGCCTGGGCTTCTGCGGCGCGGTAGGGGTGATCGCGGTGACGTCATCCCACGTCGCTGAGCTGATGCGGAAAAGCTCGCTGTTCTCGATCCCGGTAGGAGTCAATCGAAAGTGGCCCCGGCCGCGCACGATGAGCACACCCAGGCCGATCACCGCACAGATGAACAGCACTAACAGGAGACCCGGCTCGCGAACACGATCCACCGACGAAAACGGAAGCTCGTTACCTTCGCGGTTGCGGAACAGCAGGGTGAATCCAGATGCCAAGGCGCCACCGAGGAAGCTGCACCCGAGCAGCCAGGCCGCGAGCGGATCCGGGCGGAACGTGACACCGGACTGCTCGATGGCGCCAACACGTTGCTCCGATCGCAGCCAGCCGACGGCGATGCCAGCGAGCATGCCCAGGAAGAACATTGTCCAACCGCTGGCAACGACCGCGGCGAGTAAGTCGTTGCGGCTGATGGCAATTGCGGTGAGAACGAGGCCTTGAATGGCACCACCGATGAATATCAGGAGGCCGAAGATGGTGAGCCAAACTCGTCGCTTCCAGGTGGGAGGAGATGGCAGTTTCCCTACTGGCAAAATCGTTCCCCGACCTTCGCACCGAGCGACTCCATCCATCCGCCGATGGCCATGGAACCCGCTATAGCGCCAGCGGGAACCATAAATGCCTGCGCCGGCGGGAAGGGAAACACTGCGCCTGCAATTGCGCCCCCACCCGCTGCCCCGCCCACCTCACCCACCACCCCGAAGCTGCCCGCGAACCCCGTCACGCAGCGGTCATACGGCGTCTCGGCCGCGGCCACGGAGTAGATCGAGCTCAGGATGCTGACCGCCGGGCCGCCGAACCTGGCGCCCTTGCCGATGGTTTCCGTCGCGTCCATCGACACCATCGGCAACCTGCCGCCGCGGCCGACATGCGCGTCCAACCCCGTCAGCGCGCTACTGATCGTGGCCGGCACCGGCCCGGTGAAGAACGGATTGTCCGGCGGAAGCACCCCGTGGCGACCGTCGGGCAACGTGAAGCCGGCCGTGCGGACTCCGTCCGGGGTTTCCGTGGCCTTGAAGATCGTGCCGTCGGCCCATTCGATCTCGGTGTTGCGGATCCCCTCGAACGTGGTCCACGACATCGTGCTGGATATGACGTCTCCATCGGTGTCGTAGTGCAGGTGGCTGACCGTCGGATACTCCGGCGGGCCGTATTCCCAGATGACGTGCTTGCTGCCGTCCTGCATGATCAGCGTCTTGCGGAACTCGTCTCCGTTGACGATCTCTTCCTTGGTGTCGCGCACCGTGGTGGCCATGTCTTCACCGCGCATCACCGACTGTTGTACGAGGCCCAGCGGATCCCGTGGGTTGGGGACTTCGTTAGCGGGTTTGTCGGACCCAGGAAGCATCATTCCGCCGAGACCGTCCGCGTTCGGTGCGACAAACCCGGACGGTTGCGCGGCGGCAGTGACACTTTCGGCGGCGGCGTTGTCGGCGTCTCCGACAGCCAGCAGCAGATCGTTGACGACGGCCTGCTCGGCGGTCACCTTCTCCATCAGCATGGCCACCTTCTCCGCCGACATCGCCGCCGGCTTGATCAGCACCACCCACTGGTCCGTCACCTGCAGCTCACCGGAGTCGATCTCGTCGGCTTTGTTCAACAGTGCGGTTCGGGTGGCGCCCAACGACGTCGCACCGTCGCATAAGGCCTTTCCGATCGTGGCGGTGTAGTCGCCGAACTCGGAAGCGTGGGTGTGCCCGCGGTCGAACATCTTCGACGCCGCGGTGTGGGCCGGGCCCTCCCACGACCGGGTTTCATCCATCGCTTTGAGATTGGCGTTGATCTCGTCCACGGAGTGTTCGACGGTCTTGCCGGCAGACGTGACGGCAGGACCTGTGGACGACAGCGTGTCGGGGTTCCAGCTGGTGAGTCGTGAGCGGGACGGCAACACGTCAGAAGATGCGCTCGAAACTGCTGGCCAGGTCGGAATCTGTCACCTCGTAGGCGTTGCCCGCCCCGCGGACCGCGACGCCCATGTCACCGATCTCGCCGGCGAGACTCTCGGCGCTTTCGGTGACGTGGCCGCCTACGAGCCGGGCCGCCCATTGCGTGGTGGATCCGGAGAGTCCGTCGGCGGCCGTGCCCACCCGATGGCCGACGTTGGTGCTGCGAATGACTCCCGATGCCACGTCCACCTGACCGGCGAACGCTCTCAAGATCTCAGGATCAACCAGCACCACTGCCTCCTCACACGACCGGACCAGCTACCAACCTAAGCGACTGCGGTCGACCGTCATGACACCAATTTGGCGGAGTCGGCGAACGGTGTTGAGGCTGCGCTGGCGGCGGAGTTTCACCGGATTCCCCGCCGTGGCTGCAGTGTCAACGTCGGGGAACGGCCAGATTCGTCGGTCCCGCTCGCTACCATCCCAGGGACGAACGGGGGGACGTCCGCATGAGCATCACCGTCGCCGAGACACCTCGGCTGGCCAACGGCGCCGAGCGCAGGGTGTACCAGCTGCTGATCGACCAGCTCGAGCCCGGTGATCTGGTCATCCCGGGCAAGCGGGTCACCGACCACCTCAAGGACCACGAGGTCGACTTCTTCGTCGCCATCGAGGGCGCCGGCATCATCTGCGTCGAGGTCAAGGGCGGTGAGCTGTGGCACGACGGTGAGACCTGGTGGCAGAAGCGCGGCGGACACGAGCACAAGATCGACCCTGTGCGCCAGGCCCGCGAAGCCTGCTACGCGCTGCGGGACTTCATCGAGAAGGACCCGCGCTGGAGCCAGAATCGGCTGCGCTGGGACCACGTCGTCGTGCTGCCCAACACCGACCTGCCCGAGGACTTTGCGCTGCCCGAGTGTCCACGCTGGAAAGTCATCGACCGCACCGATCTGCCCACGATGGTCGCCAAACTGCGGGCGATCCTGCTCGCCCAGGAACTCGACCGGCCGATGCTCACCCAGGAAGGCATCGCGCAGCTCAACGAGGCCCTCAGCGGACGCGGCCTGCCGCAGCGCAGTGTGGTCGCCCGCGCCCTCGAAAACGAAGACGCTGCAGACGTTCTCACCGAGCACCAGTCCGTCATCCTCGATGCGGTCCGGCTGCTGAACCGCGTCGAGGTCCGTGGCGGTGCAGGCAGCGGCAAGACGTTCCTGGCGATGGAGCAGGCCCGTCGGCTGGCCCGTGCCGGTCAGCGCGTGGCGCTGGTCTGCTACTCCCACGGCTTGGCGTCCTACCTCGAGCGGATCACCGCGGCGTGGAACCGTCGCCATCAACCCGCCTACGTCGGCGAGTTCCACGACCTCGGCAAGACCTGGGGTGCACCTGAGGGGCCCGACGAGACACTGCGCAACGACGAGACCGTCAAGTTCTGGGAACACGACCTCCCGCTCCAGATGGCCGAGCTCGCAGCAGAACTCGAGCCTGGGCACCGGTTCGACGCGATCGTCGTCGACGAGGCACAGGACTTCGCCGACTCCTGGTGGGATCCGCTGCTGGCCGCGCTGAAGGACGACGAGACCAGCGGCATCTACCTGTTCACCGACGAAGGTCAGCGGGTGTTCAGCCGGCACGGGTCGCCGCCGGTGCCGTTGGTCCCGCTGATCCTGGACCACAACCTGCGCAACACCCGCCAGATCGCGAACGCCTTCCAGCCGTTGGTGGATCACCCGATGCGGTTCCTCGGCGGTGAAGGGCCGGCGGTGAAGTACGTCGCGTGCGCGCGCGAGGACGCGATGGACGTCGGCGACGACGAGGTCGAGGTGCTGCTCGAACAGGGCTGGCGCCCCGAGGATGTTGCGCTACTGACAACCGGCACAAGACATCCCGAGCAGAAGGAACGCCAGGCGGCCGGCAGCTCGGCGTACTGGGACAGCTTCTGGGACGCCGATCAGGTGTTCTACGGCCACGTGCTCGGCTTCAAGGGTCTCGAACGTCGGGCCGTCGTGCTCGTCGTCAACGAGGATGCCGCCTTCGAGCGCTCCCGCGAACGCCTCTACGTCGGGCTGTCGCGCGCCCGCGACCAACTCGTCGTGTGCGGCGATCCGGAGTTCATCCGGACTGTCGGTGGGCCCGACCTGGCGCGACGGTTGAACATTCCAGAGGTCTGACGGCGGGGCTTTTCCACGGTTGTCGGCGAACGACTTGTGCCGCGCGTAGGCAGGTCCTGAGATTCTGACTGATCTGAAATGGAGAACGTCATCGCGTTTCCTAGGTAGAGGAGTAGCTGGTGGAGACAGAACTACTATGGGAATCGCTTCTTCCCCTGCTTCCGCACAACCGAACGGTCTGTCGTGGCATCCTTGGCCACCGAGTGGCTACGCAGGGGAGCGGGCCGTGCGAAGAGGGAGAGTTCGACGAGTTCTTGGACGCGTGTGGGATCGGTGTCCATGTCCTCTCGAATGACGGCACCCCACCTGCTGTGGTGATCTTTGGCCGCGAGGAATGGCAAGAGGCGGATGTCGACGCGCTTTGGGCTCGGACCGAAGGCGAGGGCGTGCGGGTCTATTCGCAGGAGATGGTACTTGCGTCAATGGCTATTGGCGTAGATCTGTATGAAATCTCGAATGGCGAGATCACCGACCTGATGCATAACTTCATAATTGGCCACGCAGCTCTCGAACGATTCTTTTATGTCGAACCCGACTCTGCTGTCAACACTGTCAACTTTCCTGACACCGTGAGCGTTGCTCCGAAGTCTGATCGGAAGCTTGTAGTCAACTTAGATACCGGCCATTGGCCGAGTTCGGGAGTGCTCGGGGCTTTGGGGTACCGCGTGGGTCGAAACGGGCTCCCTCAATCCGAAAGAAGAACTATTCTTGCCGAGGTTCTGACGGTCGAGTTGGTGGCTGGATCTCCCGCGGCGAATGAATACATCAAGCAATGGGGCGAGCCGGACAGCGTTCGTCGCCTTCAGAAGATGATCAACTCAATCGCCGCTTTCGCGCGGAATGCTCGTCGCAGGACGGGCGACTTCTCAGAAGCGATTACCGACTGGGAAAGTGATCTGCAGTGGCTGCGATCAAGCTACGGGTAGAGAAGTCCGCCCGTCACTCGCAAATTCCCGTGGCGCCAAGGCTGGTAGCCATTTCGTCGAGTGTTGTGATCTTGGATAGATCGTTCCTGGCGTCGGCGGGCTCGATTCGCGACTCCTCAAGGTTTTATACTCTTGAGACCGCTTTCCGCCGCATTGAGACTGCGCTGACGGCGGGTTTTTCGACGATTTCGCCGCCGTGGCTGCAGTCTCAACGGAGCGGCCGAATCGGTTCACAATCCGAGATGGAGCCGCAGGGCGTCGTCGAGGAGGCGCCCCTCGTCCGGCGAGATTCTTCCGATGCGGCGGGAGAGACGTTGCACAGCAACTGATCTGACCTGCTCGGCTTGTGCTTTGGAATCCACCGGGAGGCCGTTGTCGGGATCCGCAGCGAGCGCCACTTGGAACGGATAGACGTTCTCGACATTGCGGGTCACCGGGACCACCGTGACGACTCCGCGCCCCAGTCGGTACGCGGTGGCGTTGGCGCGGTCATTGCTGACAACGACCGCCGGTCGGGTCTTGTCGGCCTCGCTGCCTCGAACAGGATCGAGCGCGACCTGCCAGATCTCACCGCGCCGCATCAGCCGACACCATCGCCGCTCGCGCTCTCCCAGGCCTCGTCGTCGCCGGACCACTCCGACCATGCGTGCGCGTAGTCCTCTTCCAGGCCGGGATACCGCAGCATCTGAATGGCGCGTTGGATGGCCGCCGATCGCGACGACAGGCCGGCTGTTTCCACGTACGCGTCGATCACGGCGACGTCATCGTCGGACAGGCTCACGCTCAACTTCATATCCGCGTATGCTACCCCGGTAGCATACGGGTAGCTACGTTGAGGCTGCGCTGACGGCGGGCATTTCGACGATTTCGCCGCCGTGACTGCAGTCTCAACGCTCCGTTATGCGCTGCGCCACTTCGCCGTAGCGTTCGATCCGCTCAGGATCGGCCAGCGCGTTGTACAGCACCAGCCGGGACGCCTTGTCGCCGTATCTTTCGACCAGCGCATCCGCCAATCCGCCCCACGTCGACTCGGTTGCGAACGCCGCGATGTGCTCGTCGGAGATCTGCGCCGCCATGCCTGCGATATCACCGGCCTTCTGCTTCTCCCGGATCCGCGCCGTTGTTCCCTCGAAGCCGGCCTCGTCCCAGATGAACGCGTAGTTAGGGGTGCTCCCGTAGAAGCTCATGCTGGCCCGCACCAACTCCCGCTCGCGATGGCGTTCCTCATCGGTGTCGCCGACGATCGTCATCACCGGCACGATCACCGCGATGTCCTTCGCCGACCGACCCGACTTCGCCGCTCCCTCAGCCAGTTTCGGCAGGACATGCCGTGCGATGTACCCCGGCTCGCCGAGCGGGTGCACATGAATGCCGTCGGCCACCTCGCCGGCCATCCGCAGCATCCACGGATTGACCGCGGCGACATCAACCTTCGGATCCGGCGCGTCGATCGGCCCGGCGCTCCACTGCGGGGTGATGAAGTCCAGGTCGTAGAACTCGCCGTGATGGTCGAGCGTGCCCGTCCGAAATGCCGCGAAGCACGCCTTGACCGCGAGCACGTAGTCCCGCAGCCGTGGACCGGGATGCTCGAACGGCACGCCGTATCGGCGCACCACATGGGTGCGCACCTGAGTGCCGAGACCGAGCCGGAAGTTCCCGTCGGTGGCCTCCTGCAGCTCCCACGCTGTCGCGGCCGTCACGAACGGGCTGCGCGGAAATGCCACCGCGACGCCGGTCGACAGCTCCAGTCCCGGCGCTGCCTGCGCGGCGACCGCGGCGTTGAGGTAGGCGGTTCGGCCTGTCTCGGTGAAGAGCATCCCGGAGAAGTGCGCGGACTGCGTTCGTCGGGCGAGGTCGCCGATCGCGCGGAGCGGCTGGGGCGTGGTCATCACGTCGACGTGCACGGTTGAACCCTACGCCGGAATGCGGCTACCGCGTTCGAAATCCGGCCAGTCCGAGTCCTCGCGCAGCAATCTTCCGCAGACGCGAATTGTCTTAGTGCTCTGGAATAATGGCCCAGTGACGCAAACACTGACCGAACGTCTGCACATCATCGAAGGCAGCATCTGGAAGGACGCGGTGATCTCCCTGCTGGACTCCCGCTCACCCTACTGCCCTTGGCGGTACGGGTTCGGCGAAGCTCAGATGGGCGATCCGGTCGCCATCGTGCTGAACACCGATCCGCCCTCGGTCTTGACCGTGTTGGGCCGGATCGGCGCCGACGGAACGCCCGACCGTGCCTTGGTCAATTGGCCCATGAGTTCGCCCGGTCTCGTTGATCTGGCGACGCTGGCAGTCGTCGGCGATTTTGCGGACGATCCTCGGTCCACGTGGCAGCTGCGGGGCGACGCGGCGATCCAGATGGAGCTGGCGTTGACCGAGAGCGCCTACCGCGTCGACGAGTCCATGCGATACGGCCACTCCTCGGTGGTGCAAGCCCGGATTCTGCTGCACTCTGAAGGCGAGTGCACGGGGTGCGGGGATGACATCGATTTCACCGGCGAGGATGCCCGCGACGCCGTGCGCATCCACACGGTCGACGCGCCGTCACGGGCTTCGTCACCGCCGGTGGTCAGGACGGAACGTCGTGCCAGCTACACCTACGGCTGGGTTCACGACAAGTGGTGGCTGCCGGAGTTCCCTGACGACCTCCCCGGTGTTCTGTGCCGTCGGTGCGCACAGCATATGGACGACGAGGGCTGCTCGAGCCTGGTCGATTTCAGGTTCGAACGCCATCCGAAGTGTCCACGCTGTCGCGTCAGTCGGACGCAGAAGGTGATTCACGGGGACATGTCGAACCCTCGACGGCTCCCGTGGTTCGACTACCGCGGATGCATGAGAAACGATCAACACACCTGGACCTGCGGTGCATGCGGACTGGAATGGTGGTGATGCGGCCAGTTCGGTGGCGTGCTGATATAGCCAGTTGGTACCTGTTTCGGTACCGAAAAAGGTATCGTCGTGGTATGCCCTCGCTGAACCTGGACTTCGATGACGCCGAGATGGAGCAGATTCGTGCTGCTGCCCGGGCCGATGACTTGTCGCTGAAGAAGTTCGCGCATGCTGCGGTCATGGAGCGTGCGAGCACGCACAAGCGCAGGGTCGTCGAGGCAGCAAGATTGGTTGCTGAGCGTTCTGCTGAGCTGAACCAACGTCTGGCGTGACCGAGTACCTCGACCGCGACGATGTCCTCATTGCAGGCTCGATCGCTTTCGGCGGTGAACTGAAGGTGCGTGACTACGGTTTGCTCGATGCCGCCGAAGCTCGGCCGCAGGCAACCGTGTTCGGAGTCGATGCGTACCCGACGGCGTGGGACAAGGCCGCCGCATTGCTGCAATCGTTGGCGCGTAATCATGCGCTGGTTGACGGGAACAAGCGTACCGCCTGGGCGGCAGCGTGGACCTTCCTGCATATCAACGGTTTTGAACTAGCTGCCGATTTTGATGTCGATCGTGCTGAGAAGTTCATGAATGACGTGGCGACCCGAGAATTCGACCTAAGCGACATTTCAGAGCTGTTGCCGATATTCGCCGCGCACCACCCACGAGGATGAAGTTATGGCCGGCTGATCGCCCTCAAGCGCTTGAAAATCCGAGATTCGAGCTGGGCGTCGAGGTCCAGGTCCAGCACCACCGAACCCATGTGCACGTCGCCCGTCGCGTGCTGCAACACCTTCGGCAGCGCCTCGACCACGTCGACCATGTCGGCGATGAACACGCGGTAGCTCTGCAGCGGAACATCAAACAGCCGTGCGCAATCGGTGAGAATATCGGTGTACTGCGCCGACGCGGACAGCCCACGGCATCGTTCCGACAACTCGAGAAGTCGCTCATGGTAGTCCATCACCCGGTGTGCGACGTGCTTGACCGCCTCGGCGTCGGTGGGATCGGCGATCGACCCCATGAACGCCGGCGAACCCATGAAACTCTCCAATTGACTTGCTGCCGTCAGCAATTCGTCCATCAGGCCGAGTAACGTGCCTGCCAGCTCCCTACCCGAGTACACCCTGGTGGTGTCCGCAGGGGTGAAGCCGAGCTCACTGTCCCGAAGGCGCGAAAGCAGAGGAGTCGTCCGCTGCACCAGGATCGACGTGAACAACGCCCACTGCCACGCCTGCGGTTTGTCCCGCTCCAGCGCCAGCAGTTCCGCGGGCGTCTCGGCCATCGTCGCGATCGGCTCGAGCGCCTCGCCGTCGCCATCTGGCAGCACGGGCGGCGGCGCTACCTTGCGCATCGCGTCCGCTCCCTTCTGCCCGTAGATGGCGCGCGGATCGCCGGCCAGCATCCACCGGTGCTGGCGGTCCGCGCGACGTTGCAGCTCCGCCGCTCGCTCCTCGGCCAATTCCCGACGCTTCTGCACCTCCCGCGTGACCGATCGTCCGACGAAGAACAACCCCACCAGCGCCCCCGCGCCGACGACCCACCAGATGTACTTGATGATGAACCCGACGATCAGCAAGAGGACGACAATGGCAACGAACACGGACCCGTCGCCCAATTGAGGTTGCCGTCGTGCTGCCATGGCGTAACGGTACGAGGGACCACCGACACGTTGAGACTGCGCTGACGGCGGATGTTTCGCTGATTCCGGCGCCGCCACTGCAGTGTCAACGCTAGACATAAGCGGGGAACGACCGAAGGAGACGATGTGGGCCAGCCCGAGACCAGGAGCGTCGACGAGCTCCGCGCTGCCCTGGAGCACTGTTACGCCGCCATCGAAGCGCTCTGCGCGGACCTGAGCGACGACGAGTGGCAGGCGCAGTCACTCTGCCCGGACTGGACAGTCCGCGACGTCGTCGACCACGTCACCAGCATCGAAGCCGTCATGGCCGGCTGGTTGCCCGACGACGACAAGACCCCGCCATCGTTCGAGAAGGCCGGGGAGTTCCTCGCCGACACGAGCCCCTACCCGGACAAGGTCCGCGGCATCTACGACCTCCGGCGTCGTGACCTGGCGGCCCTGACCGACGAGGACGTCGACCGCCCGTCGTGGATGCCCGTCGGCCCCGGAACCTACGGCCGGTTCCTGGCCATCCGGGTCTTCGACTTCTGGGTGCACGAGCGCGACATCACGACCCCGCTCGGTCGCACCACCGACGACACCGGAATCGCGGCGGAGCTCGCCCTGGCCGAGGTGGAGAACTCGATCGGCTACATCGTCGGCAAGAAGGTCGGCCTGCCCGACGGTAAGAGCCTCACGTTCGACCTCACCGGACCCATGGCCCGTCAGCTGCACGTCGCCGTAGACGGGCGTGCCGCGAGGGTCGACCACCTCGACCACCCCGACGTCACGGTGACCACCGACTCCACGACGTTCATCCAACTCGCCTGTGGGCGCATCAATCCGCAGGCCCAGATCGACTCCGGCGCGATCAGCTGGACCGGCGACGACGAGCTCGGCGACCGCGCCGCCCGCAACCTGAGGTTCACGATGTGACGAATCGCCCTGTCTCCGTGGACTTCCACTTCGACATCATGTGCCCGTACGCCTACCAGACGTCGCGGTGGATCCGCCAGGTGCGCGACCTGACCGGCCTCGAAGTGAACTGGTGCTTCTTCAGCCTCGAGGAGATCAATCGCCTGGAGGGCAAGAAACACCCGTGGGAGCGGGAGTGGTCCTACGGCTGGTCGATGATGCGCATCGGAGCGCTGCTGCGCCGCCAGTCGATGGCCGACGTCGACGCCTGGTACGAACGCGCAGCGCGGGCGCTGCACGTCGAGGGGCACAAACCGCACGAAAAGGCCGTCGCACAACACCTTCTGGAGGAACTCGGCTTCGACCCGGGGTTGGTCGACCAGGCGATCGCCGACCCGACCACCGGCGACGAGGTGATGGCCGACCATCAGCGCGTCGTCGACGCGGACGGATACGGCGTGCCCACGCTGTTCTTCCCCGACGGGCAGTGCCTGTTCGGCCCGGTGCTCATCGACCCGCCGACCGGTGACGCGGCGGTGCGACTGTGGGACGCCGTGGTCGCGTGGACGGAGTTCCCGCATCTGTACGAGTTGCAGCGGCCCAAGGCTGCCGCTGACCAGCAGGCGATCGCGGAGACCTTCCGCCCGTACCTCGAGGCCAGGGATTGGGTGTCGATCAACCGCGGCAAGGTCGTCACCTTCGACAAGCCGCGTTGAGACTGCGCTGACGGCGGGATTCTGCCCGAAACGCCGCCCTGAGCGCAGGCTCAACGAGGGGGCTGCCCAGCCTCAACGAGGGGGCTGGCGCAGCCTCGACGAGGGGGCTCGGGTTTGGCCTACCGGCCCGCGGGGGTACCTGGGCCGGGTGGAACGGCTGAGCGGTCTTGATGCAGGGCTCCTGTACAGCGAATCGTCGCGAGTGCTTCTTCATGTGTGCTCGGTCGTCGAGTTGGACACCGCGACGGTGCCCGGTGGCTACGACTTCGAACGGTTCAGCGAGGACCTGGGGTCGCGGATGCAGGCGCTACCCGAGCTGCGGGCGAAGCTCGGCGACAGCCAGCTGAACCTGGATCATCCGGTGTGGGTGGAGGACAACAACTTCGACCTGACCCGGCACCTGAAGCGCATCGCTCTACCGGCGCCCGGTGGCCGCGTCGAACTGGCCGACATCTGCGGGCACATCGCGTCGCAGCCGCTGGACCGCAGCAAGCCGCTGTGGGAGATGTGGGTGATCGAGGGCGTCGACGGCACCACCCCGGACGACGACGGTGGCCGGTTGGTGTTGATGCTCAAGGTGCACCACGCCGCGGTCGACGGGGTATCGGCAGCCAACCTGCTCAACACGCTGTGTGATCTGGAGATCGACGCCCCGCGTCCCGAACCGGTCGAGGGGCCCGGCGATCCATCGCCCCTGGCGATCGTCGCGGACGGGCTGGTGCGGTTCGTGACCCGGCCGTGGGAGCTGACCAAGGTGATCCCCGAGACGGCCGCGATGGTGGTCAAGACGGTGAACCGTGCGGTCAACGGCACGGCCATGGCGGCGCCGTTCTCCGCTCCGGCGACCCGCTTCAACGCGGAACTGACATCGGAGCGCTGCATCGCGCTGGTTCAGTTGGACCTGGCGGACGTCAAGAAGGTTAAGAACCTGTGCGAGGTCAAAGTCAACGACGTGGTGATGGCGCTGTGCGCGGGCGCGCTGCGTGGTTTCCTGGCTGACCGCGAGGAGCTTCCTGACAAGCCGCTGATCGCTGTGGTGCCGGCGTCGGTGCACGACAGCTCCGACCGCCCCGGCCGCAACCAGCTGTCAGGGATGTTCTGCAACCTGCACACCGATATCGACGACCCTGCGGAGCGGCTGCGCGCGATCGCCGAATCCGACCTGCGGGCAAAGGAACACAGCGGATCGCTGGGGCCGACGCTGCTGGTGGACCTGGCGCAGAGCATCTCCCGCGGCATGTTCGGGTGGCTGCTGGGGCTGATGTCCCGGACCCCGCTGGCCAGCACCCCGATACTGAACGTGATCATCTCCAACGTGGCGGGTCCGGCGACGTCGTTGTACAGCTGCGGCGCCGAGGTGACAGCGTTGTATCCGCTCGGCCCGATCTTCCATGGCTCCGGCCTGAACATCACGGTGATGTCGGTGGGGGACACGCTGAACGTCGGCATCATCTCCTGCCCGCAACTGGTCGATGACCTGTGGGATCTCGCTGACCGCTTCGAAGTCGAACTGGGTGAGCTTCTCAGCCGTTGCTGAGCCTGTGCGCGAGATTGCGCTCAGGGTCGTGATCGCCTGGTGTAGAGCCGAATCCGCAGCCCTTGGTGCAATCTCGGCTACAGGGCCCCGGACCGTCACCTGGCCGGCCAGCGCGTCGCGTCACGGCAGGTTGCGCACCGCGATCAGATGATGGGAGACGGGTACGCCGTCGACGTACTTCTCCACGGCCTGCTCGATCACCAGATCCTGCCCGGTGAGCCGGACGTAGTGCTGGTGCAGATGCTCGCCCCACGACCGGACGATGAACGTCTCGACGAACGTGTTCTCTCTTTCCACGCTGCGATACAACCGCCACCGGGCGGCACCGGTGCGCTGCCGGGATCGGCCGAGAACCGCCATGACGGCCAGGAACTCGGCCTCGTCCTGCGGGTCGACGCGGTAGGACGTCACCACCAGCACCGGACCGTCGAGCGGTTCGGGCTCGAAGAGAAGAGTCGGTTCCGGCCAGTGCGTCGACGGGGTCAGGTCGAGGTCGCCGGTCCGCGCGTGCAGCGGCCACCAGAGCGACGACAGCGCGCACACCACCAACAAACCTGCGCTCACCAGCAGGCTGGTGACGCTGGTCGTCGCACCCGCGAGCACACCCCACACCAGCGACCCCAGCGCCTGCCCACCCATGAAGATCAGCTGGTACACCGAGAGTCCCCGCGCGCGCACCCACGCCGGCAGGCTCAGCTGCATCGACGCATTGAGCGTCGACAGACACAACAGCCAGGCCGCGCCGCCGATCACCAAGGCGCCCAGCACCACACCGAAGTTGGGCACCAACGCCAACACCGCGGCCGCCCCGGCGAAACCCGCGGCCGCGACCGTCAACAAGGTGTTCTGATTGAACCTCGCCCGCAACCGGGACAACCCGAACGCTCCGAGAACCGCGCCACCCCGAGCGCCCCGAGCAGCAGGCCGTATCCCGCCGACGACAACCCCAGCTGGCGATCCGCGATCACCGGCAGCAGACCCCACAGCGCGCTGCCCGGCGCGATGAACAGCGCCGTCCGCAGCAGAATGCGCCGCACGATCGGCGCGCTGCGGATGAACCTGCCGCCGGCACTGAGCGCCGCCAGCGCCCGCTCCGACGGGTAGGACTGCTCGACGGTAGGCCGGCGCCACATGACCAGCACGAGGACGATCCCGGCGAAGGACACGGCGTTGAGCGCAAACACCAGCGTCGGCCCGGCCAGCGACACCAGCACACCCGCGATCGCGGGGCCGATCGCCCGCGCACCGTTCATGCTCATGCTGCCCAGTGCCGCAGCCGCCGGAATCTGCTCGGCCGGAACAAGATCAGGCTGGATGGCCTGCCACGCCGGCGCGGTGAGCGCCTGCCCGCAGCCGATGATGAAGAGCAACAGCAGCAGCACGGTGGGGGTGGTCAGGCCGGCGCCGGTCAGTGTCGCCAGCGCGCCCACCGTCGCGGCCATCGCGCCCTGGGTCGCGATGAGCAGTCGACGCCGGTCGATCAGATCGGCCAGAACCCCGGAGGGCAACGCCAGCAGCATCACCGGCAGCGTGGCCGCGGTCTGCACCAGCGGCACCAGCACCGCGGCGCGGGGGTCGCCGACCAGCATCCACTGCGCACCCACCATCTGCATCCAGGTGCCAAGGTTGGAGACGAACTGCGCGATCCACAACGCGCGGAACACCGGCGAGCGCAGCGGCGCCCACGTCGAGACGGTGGCAGCACGTGGTCTCGCCGATGTCATGGGCCACCTCGATGTCGAGTTACCCGAACAATCTAGCGGCCGAGCCTGGCCGTCCACCGCGTTGAGACTGCGCTGAGGGCGGGCCGCACTCACATCTCGTCGCCCTGGGTGCAGTCTGAACGGGGGATTCACCCCGATCCTTTGCTAACGTCTGCGTCAGGCGATACATGGGCAGGCAGGGGTGGATGGATGGCCGTCTTCATCAGTTACTCCAGCCATGACGTCGCGCGGGTGGAGCAACTGGCGGCCACGCTGCGGCGGGCGCGCGAGGAGATCTGGTACGACAGCGAACTCGGCGGCGGCGACGCCTGGTGGCGGATGATCCTCGACCGGATCCGGATCTGTGACGTCTTCCTCGTGGCTTTGTCCCAGAACATGGCCCAGTCCAAGGCGTGCCAGCTCGAGCTGCAGTACGCCCAGGCGCTCGGGAAGCCGATCGTGCCCGTCCAGGTGGGGCACATCGACAGCATGCGCACCAATCCGCTGGCGGCGACGCAGGTCATCGACTTCCAGAACCCCACCATCGACACCGGCATCGAGCTGGTCGCCTCGCTGAACGCGGCCCGTAAGCAGTCGGCGCCGCTGCCCGATCCGCTGCCGGACGAACCGCCCATGCCGTTCGCATACCTGATGCGGCTGGGCGGTCTGATCGCCGGCCCGGCTCTGACAGCGCAACAGCAGACCGTCGTCGTCGCCGAGTTACGGGCCGGCATCGAGGACGACGGTGACGACCCGTCGGCGCGCCAGGACATCCTGTCGCTGCTGCAGAGGCTGCGCGACCGGTCCGACGTCACCTACCGCACCCGCACCGAGGTCGACTCGCTGCTGGCGGCGATTGCTCCGCGACCGGCAGCGCCCCACTACCCGCCGCCGCCGATGCAGCGCCCGCCGGCCCCGCCGAAGCCCACATCGAAGAAGGGGCTGTTCATCGGCGCCGGCGTGGCCGTCGCAGCGATCATCGCGGTGGTGGTGGTGATCATCGTGGCGACCTCGGGCGGCGGATCCTCCGACAGCGAAGCGGCCGCGCCGTCGGACTCACCCTCGGACGACACGCCCGTGTCGGCGAGTCCCCGGTCGATGCTGCTCACACCCGAAGAAGTTGCGTCGACGGTCGGGCTCGACAGCATCGAGCCCAATCCGATTGTCGCCCAAATGGACCTCACCACAGGCGAATTGTCGCGACCGGAGTGCCTCGGCGCCTCGTACGTCACGATGGGAGACGCCTACCAGAACAGCGGCTACACGGCGGTGGCCTTTCAAGGGTTGAAGGCCGACGGGTACGACTCCGTCTGGGTCGGTCAGGGCGTGGTGGCCTTCCCGTCCGGCACCGAAGCGCAGGCGTTCCTGGACGCGGCCGCCAACCAGTGGTCAGCCTGCGCCGGGGACATCATCACCGTGACGTTCAGTGGCGCGCCGACACAGCAGTGGTCCTACAAGGACATCGAGCGCAGCGATGCGCAGATCACCCAGCAATCGCAGCAGATCGGTGCGGCGGGATACGGGTGTCAGCACACGCTGCGCCGCGAAGCGAACGTCCTCATCGACGTGATGGGCTGCCGTACGCCGCCCGGCGACGAAGCCGCTCAGCTTGCCGAGAAGATCGCCTCGAAGGTCGACCCCGCCTGAGCCTGCGCCGTCATCGCACGGCGACAGGCGTCAGCGCGTGGGTCAGGAAGTCACGCAGTGATATCGGTGCGCGACCGGTGATGTCGAACACCGTGGAGGTGACGAAGTCCTGTTCACCGGCGCGGATCCGCTCATCGAGGGCGGCGAGCCCCGCCGCAAAATCAGCCGAAAGACCCGCTGCCACAAGGCGGTTCGCCAGCGCGTCGGTGGTGATGTCGATATATCCGACCGGCTCGCCGAGGATCTCCGACACGATGGCCGCAGCCTGCGGGTACGACAGTGCCTCCGGTCCGGTGAGCACCAGGTCGTCGCCGACGGACTCGACCGACACCAGCGCCTGCACGGCGACCGCGGCGATATCGGCGGCATCGATGAATCCGAGGCGGCCGTCACCGGTAGCTGTCATGACCTGGCGGGATTGTCGAATACCTTCGGCCAGTGGACTATTGCCGACGAAGTTCTGCATGAACCACGACGGGCGCAGCACCGTGAAGTCGGTGAACAGTCCGGCGACGACGTCGTGGATCTCACCGAGCGCGGGCTCCCCGCGTGCTACCGCCGACGAACTCAACTGCACCACACGGCGCACACCGCCCGCGGCGGCCTGCTCGAGAAACGGCCGCACCAGAGGGACCGGATCGGCCACTCCGACCGGAGCGACGAGGTAAACGGCGCCCACATCCACCAGCGCCGACGCGAAAGTGGTGTCGTCGGCCCAGTCGAAGCGCACGGCATCGCGGTCGCCGATGTCGGGCCGCCGGCTCGCCGCCCGCACCGGATAGCCTCGGCTGCGCAGCCGAGCCACCACCTGGCTGCCGGTGTTGCCGGTCGCGCCGGTGACGAGAATCCAACCGTCGTCAGGCATTCTGATCCTGCTGGAAACCTGCCATCAAGCTGTCGGCCCCGCCCATCGCGATGGCGGCGGCCAGCGAATTCCAGTAGTCCCGATAGTGTTCGATGCCCTCGGGCCCGATGGTCATCACCGCGATGTAGTCCATGTGATAGTCGGTGCCGGTCCGCAGTGCGGCGCCGTCGGCGGTGAACTCCAGGATCACGGTGCCGGCGTCGAGGGTGTGCAGACGTCGATGCTCGGTGATCTCGTCGAGTCGGATGCTGGCGTTGTAGTCCTTCACGTAGTCCCAGACCTCGTCGCGGCTGCGCAGCACGGGGTAGCCGGGTGGGGCGAACGGGAACTCCATCACGCCGCCGGGCGCCCATTGGTCGGCGAAGGCCCGCATGTCTCTGCGCCGCAAGCTGTCGAGCAGGTCATCGATCACTCGGTCAGCGTGGTCGCGACGTTCGCTGTCGGTGGACATTGCTTCCCTTTCGGTCGTTGGGAGTGTTCCGAGACGGAACGGTTCCGTATCGCGATAGTATGTCGACATGATGCTGACGTCCAGTGGCCCGCTCGTCAGGGTGCGCAATGTCTGAGGTGACCGCCGGCGGCCGGGCCGCGCTGAAGGCCGATGTCACCGACGGGATCATCGAAGCGGTGCTCGACGAACTCGCCGACGTCGGCTACGGCAAGCTGTCGATGGACGGAGTCGCCCGGCGAGCCCGAGCGGGAAAGGCCGCACTGTATCGGCGGTGGCCTGCCAAGCAGGACATGGTGCTCGATGCGGTGACACGGATCAGCCTCCCGGTGGTGGTGGGCGGCAGCTCAGGCGACTTGGTCACCGACGTCGTCAACCTTGTTCAGAGCGTGGACGATTGGCTGAGCAACCCTCGGATGGCGCGGATCCTGCCCGATCTGCTGGCCGAGGCCAAGCGCAACACCAGCCTCGCAGACGCGCTCACCGAGCAGGTGGGTGTGACCCGTCGTGAGTACGGCCACGCGATGATGCGGGAAGCGGTGAAGCGCGGTGAGCTGAGCGCGGACCTCGACTTCGAGTACGCGCTCGACCTGGTGGCCGCACCCGTCTTCTGGCGTATCTGCGGCCGCCGTCAGGACACCACACCGGAGTATCTCGACCGGGTCGTCGACACGGTGCTGCACGCACTGGGGGTGCCACGCCGCGCTGACCCGCGTTGAGACTGCGCTGCGCACGTTGAGCCTGCGCTGAGGGCGGTCCCCACTCGATCTTTTCCGCCCAGACTGCAGTCTCAACGCGCGGCGTTCAACGCTCGTTGTCTTCCCGGTGCCCGCGCAGGGAACCCGGATGTGCCTTGGCCGTCGGGTCGCGGCGCGTCTTGAGCAGGCTGGCGACGGTTACGACCGCGAGGATCACCACGATCACCACCAGGCTGACGTAGGTGTCGATCTCGGGGATCTGCGGATTGATGTCGACGTGACCCCAGTGCAGCACCAGCTTGACGCCGATGAACGCCAGGATGATCGACAACCCCGTCGACAGGTACACCAGCCGGTCCAGCAGGCCCTTGACGAGGAAGAACAACGCCCGCAGGCCCAGCAGCGCAAAGGCGTTCGCGGTGAACACGATGTAGGGCTCGGCGGTGATGCCGAAGACGGCGGGGATGGAGTCCAGCGCGAACAGCAGGTCGACGCTGCCGATCGCGATCAGCACCGCAACCAGCGGCGTGAACATCCGCCGCCCGTCGATGCGGGTGACCAGCTTGCCGCCGTGGTAGTCGTCGGTGACGGGCAGGAAGCGACGGGTAGCGCGGACCATGATGTTGTTCTCGATGTCGGGGTCCTCGTCGCGATGCCGGAACAGCTGGATCGCGGTGAAGATCAGCAGCAGGCCGAACACCAGGAACATGAACGAGAACAGCGACAGCAACGTCGCGCCGAGCACGATGAAGATCGCGCGCATAATCAGCGCCAGGATGATGCCGAAGGTCAGGACCTTGTGCTGATGCTCTTCGGGCACCGCGAACGTCGCCATGATGATCACGAACACGAACAGGTTGTCGACCGACAAGCTCTTCTCGACGATGTAGCCCGCGAAGTACTCGGTGCCGAAGGTGCCGCCGTAGGTCGCGGTGAACCACACACCGAACAGGATGGCGACCATGATGTAGAACACCGACCATGCGGTAGCTTCCTTGAACCCGACGCGATGGGGCCGGATGGCCGCCAGGGTGAGGTCCAAGGCGAGCAGGGCGATGATCACGCCGATCGTCGCACCCCATACCCACGGGCTGATATCGAGCATGCGGTCCGTTGACCTCCGTCTTGTCGAGTTCTTCCATATTTACGGGGGATGCGCGACCCGTCAAAGTGCGGAGCGTCTGGTCGCCGAATCGTAAGGTTCGCCACACCGGGGCGTCCGGTTGATAGCGCTACATTCGGCTGATGGCGACGACGGTGTGGGAACTGGATTCCGCGGACGGTCAGTTGCTGGTGAAAACAGGTGTCGCGGGCCCGGCCGCGAAGATGGGCCACCGGCTGACGCTGTCGCTGACCTGGCAGGCGACCGTGCACTGGATCGACGACGCACCGTCCGAGGTCGAGGTCGTCGCCGATGTCGGCTCTCTGCGGGTGCTGCGCGGCGACGGCGGTGTCAAAGGGCTGACCAGCCCGGAGAAAGCGCTGGCGCGATCGAACGCGCTGAAGGTGTTCGACGCCGACCGGTACCCGCAGATCCGCTTCCACGCCGACGACGTCGCACACACCGGCGACGGCTACCGCCTCACCGGCACGCTGGAGATCCACGGCACCGCCCGCCCGCACGTGGTGGACCTACAGGTGGAGGATCTCGGCGACGCATGGCGGATGTCGTGCGAAGACCAGGTCAGCCACTCCGACTTCGGTCTGAAGCCGTACTCGTTGATGATGGGTGCGATGAAGGTCACCGACGAGGTGACGGTGTCGTTCAGCGCTGAGCGCGCCACGGGTTAGCAGTCACGTCCCGCGGGAACCCTGACCGGGCCGTGGAGACCCGCTGCGCGTGTCGCGAGAGGAGGAGCAACGTAGATGAACCCGAACGGCGTCGCTCGTCTGGGCACCCGCTTTGGTCCCTATGAACTGCAGTCGCTGATCGGCGTCGGCGGCATGGGCGAGGTCTACCGCGCCTACGACACGGTCAGGGAGCGTGTCGTGGCCATCAAGCTTCTTCGGGCCGACATGGCTGCCGATCCGAGCTTCCAGCAGCGCTTCCGGCGTGAGTCACGCATCGCCGCCCGGCTGCAGGACCCGCACGTCATCCCGGTGCACGACTTCGGCGAGATCGACGGCGTGCTCTACATCGACATGCGGCTGGTCGAGGGCGCCAGCCTCAAGGACGAGTTGCGTGTCGCCGGTGCGCTGCCTCCGGCCCGCACGGTGTCGCTGATCGGTCAGGTCGCGACCGCGGTGGACGCCGCCCATGCCAGCGGCCTCGTGCATCGCGACATCAAGCCGGAGAACGTACTGCTGACCCCGGACGATTTTGTCTACCTTGTCGACTTCGGCATCGCCCAGGGCGGCGGCGAGGCGAACGTCACCAGCACCGGGCTCGTCATCGGATCCTGCGCATACATGGCTCCCGAGCGGCTCAACGGCGTACGCGGCGGCCCGCCGTCGGACGTGTACTCGCTGACGTGCATGGTGTTCGAATGCCTCACCGGCCGGTCGCCGTTCCAATCCGGTGACCTGCGGGAGGTGATGGCCGCACACTTGTTCTCCGCACCGCCACGGCCGAGCACCGTCCGGCCCGGCATCAACCCCGCGTTCGACGACGTGATCGCACGCGGCATGGCCAAGAATCCCGCAGAGCGGTACCCGTCGGCCGGTGCACTCGCCAAGGCGGTCGCCGCGGCTGCCCATGCG
>NZ_JBAUJR010000108.1:0-3910 GCF_049683935.1 Mycobacterium sp.
GCCCCACCCACCCCGGCAACATCAAATGTTATTGCCGTCTGCATCATTTGGTGAAAACGTTCTGGGACGGCTTCACCGATGCCCAATTCCCCGACGGCACAGTGCAAGTCACGACACCGACTGGGCACACCTACACCACGAAACCGTACTCGACGCTGTTGTTCCCCGCCTGGAACATCACCACCCCGCCAGCGCCGGATACATCAGAGCGCCCGTCAGAGCCCAAGCCCGGCCGAGGGCTGATGATGCCCACCCGCCGACGCACCCGCGAACAAAGCCGCGCCGCCCGCATCGCCACCGAACGACGCCTCAACGCGATCCAACGTGACCTCGACATCGCGGCAGCCGCCGCTCAACAAGCCCAGCGCGCCGCCAGACGCGCGCAGAAGCAGACACAGACACCGCCGACGCCGATCCCCAGCTACGAGTTTCCGCCAGCCGGTTACGAACCCGATTACGGCGACGACCCACCACCGTTCTAGCGTGCTCTGGAATGCCACTGAGGGGCATGCGTTAGACATTGACGTGATGTCCACGCATGCCGTTGGTGACCTGCGCTTCGTGGCGGTCGGCCAAGATGACCCACTGGCCGCGCCGCTGATCGACGAACTCGCGGTCGAGTACGCCGACCGTTACGGCGGAAGCAGAGACCGGGTCCACGCCTGGTTGCGCGGTTACCCCGCTGAGGAATTCGAGGCGCCGGGCGGTGGCCTGCTGATCGGACTGCTCGACGGCCGACCCGTGACCGGCGGCGCCTACCGTCGATTCGACGACACGACCGCCGAACTGAAACGCATCTGGACCGACAGCCGGCACCGTCGCCGGGGCCACGCACGAGCGCTGGTGGCGCGGCTGGAAACCGACATCGCCGCGCGTGGCTATTCGCGGATCTATCTGACCACCGGCGACCGCCAGCCCGAAGCGGAGGCGCTGTACGAGTCGATGGGCTACACCCGGTTGCCCGAGCCGCTCCCCGCCGAAGGGGAGGTCTATCCGATCGCCTTCGTCAAGGCGCTGCAGGACCCCACCCGGCCTATAGGCTTGCCGACGTGTCAGAGGCGACCGTCGGCTGGTTGATGCTGGCTGCTGCCGCACTGACATTCGTGCTCGGTGGAGCGTCGCGGGTGGTCATCGGGCGCCGCCGCGACTCCGCGGCGGTGCGCCGCCTCGTCCACACCTTTCGGCGCACCGGAATCGCGCGGGCGCTGTTCGGGCGCTTCGAGGCCGACGTGCTCGACGACGAAGAACTCGACACGATGATCCTGATGCCCACGATCGTCATCGCGTGCGGTCTGTGCCTGACTGCGCTGTTCCTGCTCGGCTACGACACGCTCGTGTGACCCGCGGCCTGCACCGCCTGCCGGATCGGGCCCCGCCACACCGGCCCGTGTCCGGGCAGCAGCACCTCGCCGTCGAGTTCGGCCAGCACACCAAGGCTGCGGCGGCACCCGTCCTCGTCATGGTTGAACAACGACGGCAGCAGTTGCGGACCCCTGCGGGGCGCCACCGGGTGATCGGTCACCAGCGCATCCCCGCTGACCACCACACCGTCCACGACATAGGAACAGTGCCCGCCGGTGTGCCCGGGCGTCGGGATCATCCGCGGCGCACCCGGCAGTCCCGCCGCGATCTCGTCGGTGAGCGGGGCGGTCGTCGGGATGCCGGCGTGGTTGAGCCCGCCCTTGCGGATGATCGACACCGACCACTTGAGCCATTTCGGCTGCCAGACGTGGGCCGCGACGTCCACCGGCGAGGCCTGTTCGAGGTATTCGCGCTTGGAGTGTCCGACCTCGTCGGCGTGGCAGTAGACGGGCGTACCGTGCTCGGCGGCGAACCAGATGGCCGTGCCGAAATGGTCGATGTGGGCGTGGGTCAACAGGATCGCGCGGACGTCGTCGACACCGAAGCCCAGTCGGCCCAGCGATCCGAGCACGTCGGCGCGGCTGCCCGGGAAGCCGGCGTCGATCATCATCACACCGTCGTCACCGGCGACCAGAGTCCAGTTGACCAGGTCCGTCTGTGCGAAGTGGACGCGGTCGGTGATGGCCGTGAGCACGGGTGTCATGCCGCGAGTGTAGAAAGAGGACACGCGGACGTGAGGAGCAAGAGGGACAATGGCTGAACTGAAACTGGGCTACAAGGCGTCGGCGGAGCAGTTCGCCCCACGTGAACTCGTCGAACTGGCCGTCGCGGCCGAAGCACACGGCATGGACAGCGCCACGGTCAGCGACCATTTCCAGCCCTGGCGCCACGAGGGTGGCCACGCACCCTTCTCGCTGGCCTGGATGACCGCCGTGGGTGAGCGCACCGAACGCCTGTTCCTGGGCACCTCGGTGCTGACTCCGACGTTCCGCTACAACCCGGCCGTCATCGCGCAGGCGTTCGCGACGATGGGCTGCCTGTACCCCAACAGGATCTTCCTGGGTGTCGGCACCGGCGAGGCGCTCAACGAGATTGCCACCGGATACGAGGGCGAGTGGCCCGAGTTCAAGGAGCGCTACGCACGACTGCGCGAGTCGGTGCGGCTGATGCGCGAGCTGTGGCTGGGTGACCGTGTCGACTTCGAAGGCGACTACTACAAGACCAAGGGCGCCTCGATCTACGACGTGCCCGAAGGCGGCATCCCGATCTACATTGCGGCGGGCGGACCCCAGGTGGCCAAGTACGCGGGGCGGGCCGGCGACGGGTTCATCTGCACCTCCGGCAAGGGCGAGGAGCTCTACAAGGACAAGCTGATCCCGGCGATGCGGGAAGGCGCCGAGGCGGCCGGCAAGAACCCCGACGACGTCGACCGGATGATCGAGATCAAGATCTCGTACGACACCGATCCCGAGCTGGCACTGGAGAACACCCGGTTCTGGGCGCCGCTGTCGCTGACCGCCGAGCAGAAGCACTCCATCGACGACCCGATGGAGATGGAGAAGGCCGCCGACGAGCTGCCCATCGAGCAGGTCGCCAAGCGCTGGATCGTCGCGTCGGACCCCGACGAAGCCGTCGCCAAGGTCGCTGAGTACGTGGGCTACGGCCTGAACCACCTGATCTTCCATGCCCCGGGTCACGACCAGAGGCGTTTCCTGGAGCTGTTCCAGCGTGACCTGGAGCCGAGGCTGCGCAAGCTCGGCTGACCCGACGAACTCGCGAGACGATGCGGATTCTCGCGACGCTGCTGGGTCTGCTCGGCCTGGCCGTCGCGCTGGTGGCCTTCGCTGCGCGGTACCTGCCGATCACCGGGCACCCCAGCCTGATCGTCGCGGCAGCGTCGCCCTATCTGGCGGTGGCGGCGCCGGTAGCGGTGTTGCTGCTGGTGCTTGGCAGACGTTGGCTGCTGACAGTGGTGGCGCTGGCCACCACGGTCGCGCTGCTCTTGGTGTACGTGCCCCGCTATCTCGCTCCGTCGGACGCCGATCTCGCTCCGTCGGACGCCGATGTCGCCGCCGTCGACGTCCGGGTGCTCACCACCAACCTCGGTATGGGACAAGCTGATCCGCCCGCGCTGGTGGCCCTGGCCAGCGACACGGCCGACATCGTGGCAGTGCAGGAGATGACGCAGGAGGCGGCCGACGGGCTGTCGGAGGCCGGGATGGACGCGGTGTTCCCGTACCGCGTTGTGCTCCCGGCGCCGCTGGCGTCCGGGATCGGGATCTGGAGCCGGCACCCCATCGTGAACTCCGGCCGCATCGACGGGTACGCGCTGCCGATGCTGGGCACCCGGGTCCGCATCCCCGGGGTGGTCGTGGACACCACGGTGCTGTCGATACATCTGGCCGCGCCGTGGCCGCAGCCGATCGACACCTGGCTGTACGACATCGCCCAGATGCCCGACACACTGACCGAGGTCGGCCGCGACGCCGGAGCGGGCGCGGTGATCGTCGCCGGTGACTTCAACGCCACCGCGGACATGGCACCGTTC
>NZ_JBAUJR010000109.1:0-4818 GCF_049683935.1 Mycobacterium sp.
CATCGGTGCCGCGCTGCGTGCGGCACCACCTCCCCCCTCACCGGGACCCGACGGGCACCCGCTGCCGCGGCCGAAGCTGTCCCCTGCGCAGCGGGCGGGTGTCATCGCCGGGATCTGCGTGGTGGCCGCCGCCATCGTCGTGCTGCTGCTGATCGCCGCCGGCGCGTCTCAGCAGATCCGTGCCCTGGTGGTCGGGCCCACCTGCAACGCCACCCACCCCGGGTTGCTGGCCCAAACCGTGCCGGCCGCGCCTTGACACCCGCGCCGGGATCGTCGACGGGAACACCTCGGCTTACCCTGGTGTTCTAACAGCGCGGTTGTTTGGACTCTCGCCGCAGGCAGAAAGGCTCTCATGACCTCACCCACCGTCCATGACGTCATCGTCATCGGTTCCGGTCCGGCCGGCTACACCGCGGCCGTGTATGCAGCCCGTGCCCAGCTCGAACCGGTCGTGTTCGAGGGCACCCAGTTCGGTGGCGCGCTGATGACCACCACCGAGGTGGAGAACTATCCCGGATTCCGTGACGGCATCACCGGACCCGAGTTGATGGACCAGATGCGGGAGCAGGCGCTGCGCTTCGGCGCGGACCTGCGCATGGAGGACGTCGACTCCGTCGATCTGTCCGGGCCGGTCAAGACCGTCACCGTCGGCGACGAGGTCCACCAGGCGCGCGCGGTGATCCTCGCCATGGGTGCTGCCGCCCGCCAGCTCGGCGTGCCCGGGGAGGCCGAGATGCTCGGCATGGGTGTGAGCACCTGCGCCACCTGTGACGGCTTCTTCTTCCGGGACCAGGACATCGCGGTCGTCGGTGGTGGTGACTCGGCGATGGAGGAAGCGACCTTCTTGACCCGCTTCGCCCGCAGCGTGACGCTGATCCACCGGCGCGAGGAGTTCCGGGCGTCGAAGATCATGCTCGAACGGGCGCAGACGAACGAGAAGATCCGCTTCCTGACCAACACCGATGTGACGTCCATCGTGGGTGACCCCAAGGTGACCGGGATCCGGTTGCGCAATTCGGTCACCGGCGAGGAGTCCGAGCTCGCCGTCACGGGCGTGTTCGTGGCCATCGGCCACGACCCCCGTTCAGAGCTGGTGCGTGGCCAGGTGGACCTCGACGATGCGGGCTACGTCGCGGTACAGGGCCGCACGACCTACACCTCGGTCGAAGGCGTCTTCGCCTCAGGCGATCTCGTCGACCACACCTACCGGCAGGCCATCACAGCGGCCGGAAGTGGTTGCGCCGCCTCTATCGACGCGGAACGCTGGCTCGCCGAACACGCGGACCCGGGCGAGAGAACTTCCACCACAACGGAAGACACTGACCTGATAGGAGCACAGCAATGAGCGATTCCGGATCCGCTGGAAAGTCCACCGTGGCGGTGACCGACGATTCGTTCTCCCAGGATGTGCTGTCGAGCAGCACGCCGGTGCTGGTGGACTTCTGGGCCACCTGGTGCGGCCCGTGCAAGATGGTCGCCCCGGTGCTCGAGGAGATCGCCGCCGAGAAGGCCGGTACGTTGACCGTCGCCAAGCTCGACGTCGACGAGAATCCGGCGACCGCCCGGGACTTCCAGGTGGTGTCGATTCCGACGATGATCCTGTTCAAGGACGGTGCACCGGTCAAGCGCATCGTCGGCGCCAAGGGCAAGGCCGCGTTGCTGCGGGAGCTCTCAGAAAATCTCTGACATGGTCTGACGCCGCATTTCGCGGCGCTGACACCAGCCTGGGGTTTTCCCGATTCCCCATCGTGTCTGAGAGAATGCTGCCTATGTCGAGTGTGCGTCGCGGTGACCGCGGAAGTGCGGTCACCGAGATCCGGGCCGCGTTGGCCGCGCTGGGCATGATCGACAACCCGGACGAGGACCTGACCACCGGCAGACATGTGGCGCTGGACATGTTCGACGGTGAGCTCGACCACGCCGTGCGCGCATTCCAGCAGCACCGCGGTCTGCTGGTCGATGGTGTTGTCGGCGAGGCCACCTACCGGGCACTCAAGGAAGCCTCCTACCGACTGGGTGCCCGCACGCTCAACCACCAGTTCGGCGCACCGATGTACGGCGACGACGTCGCCACGTTGCAGGCGCGACTTCAGGATCTGGGCTTCTACACCAATCTCGTCGACGGCCATTTCGGCATGCAGACCCACAACGCACTGTCGTCCTATCAGCGGGAGTACGGCCTGTATCCGGACGGCATCTGCGGTCCGGAAACGTTGCGCTCCTTGTATTTTCTCGGATCCCGTGTCACCGGCGGCTCCCCCCACGCGATCCGCGAGGAGGAATTGGTCCGCAGTTCCGGCCCGCGACTTTCCGGCAAGCGGATCATCATCGACCCGGGCCGCGGTGGCGGCGATCACGGCCTGATCATGAATGGTGACGCCGGCCCGATCAGCGAGGCGGACCTCTTGTGGGACTTGGCGAGTCGGCTTGAAGGGCGCATGACGGCGATCGGCATGGAGACGTTCCTGTCCCGCCCGGCCAACCGCTCGCCGTCGGACGCCGAGCGCGCGGCGACCGCCAATTCCGTTGGCGCCGACCTGATGATCAGCCTGCGCTGCGCGACCCACCCCACACCGTCCGCTGACGGTGTCGCGTCGTTCCATTTCGGGAACTCGCACGGGTCGGTGTCCACCATCGGGCGCAACCTGGCCGACTTCATCCAGCGAGAAGTAGTGGCGCGCACCGGATTGCAGGACTGCCGCGTGCACGGCCGGACCTGGGACCTACTTCGACTGACCCGGATGCCGACCGTTCAGGTCGACGTCGGCTACCTCACCAACCCGAAGGACCGCGCCACGCTGCTGTCCTCGGCTTCCCGCGACTCGATCGCCGAGGGCATGCTCGCCGCGGTCAAACGGTTGTATCTGCTGGGCAAGAACGATCGGCCCACCGGCACTTTCACTTTCGCCGAACTCCTGGCCCACGAGCTCTCCGTCGAGCAGGCCCGCCAGGCCTAACTGCAGGGGTTCGCCCCGGCACCCACCGGCTGCTCGAGCTGGGCGCTCTGCAACAACCGTTCCAGTGCCGCCTCGACGTCGGCCTTCCAGCCGAGCCCCTGTTCGAGTTCGAGGCGAAGCCGCGGGAAGTAGGTGTGGTGCGAGACGACGACGAAGCCGACGTCGAGCAGCAAATCGGTGTCCAGCACGCACTGATCCACCGAGCAGTCACCGAGTGCTTCGAGCACGGGCACGACATCGCCGGGCACCCGATCCGGATCGGACAACTCCGACACCTCCGGCGACCGACCGAACGCCTCTAGAGCGCGCACCCCGCGCCGGACCAGATCGGCGACAACCGCGGCGATCAGAGTCCTCGCCAGGTCTTCGTTGCCCTGACCGGACTCGATGCCGATGGTGGTCAGCAGAACCGCGTCGGGACTCACCGGTCCGGTAGGGAACCGGCTTGCCCGCGGCACCGTCCGCGGCGGGGCGTAGAAGGCGTATCCGAGACAGGGGTCGTCGGTCGATTCGAGCGTCGGATCGGCGACCTGATCCACGTCGCGACACTGCACCGCCAACTGCCCGCACGACCCCCACTCCAGCATGACCATGGACAGCCACGCTTCCTTCTCGAACTCGGGGTCGGCGAGATGGTCGTCGTTGCCCACCGTCGGTGGGTCGACCTCCCAGTACACGCAGCGTCGGGCGTGCTTGGGCAACTGCTCGAACGCTTCGAGCCGGAGGGGCGTGATTCGCGCGGCCACTACACTCCCGAGGTTTCACGCCGTCGGAAAACGAACGGCGGCCTCTCCAGAATAGAAGGCGGCGGCCCGGCAGGACCACCCTGCCTGCCGAAAGCTCGCGAAATTCCGCAGTTAATCGAATTCACCTGGGGCACAGCATGTTTCCCGTGACCGCGGGGCGGAACCACCCCGCGGTCGCGAGCAGTGTCACAGTGACGTAATTCGCCGGTATGACCGGTCACGGCGACGACGAGTTCATGAGGTCCACAATTCGTTGCAGATCGTCCACCGACCCGAATTCCACCACGATCTTGCCCTTTCGCTTGCCCAGGCTCACCGTCACCCGAGTATCGAAGGCGCTGGACAACTGCTCGGCGACATCTTGAAGTCCGGGCATCTGGATCGGCTTGCGCCGGGGCGTCGACGGCGTTGCGCCGCCGTCCCGCTTGGCCAGCGTCACAGCCTCTTCGGTAGCACGCACCGACAACCCCTCGGCCACGATCCGGGCGGCGAGTTCCTCCTGCAATTCCGGGCCGCCCTCGAGCGCCAGCAGCGCCCGGGCGTGACCGGCGGACAGCACGCCGGCGGCAACCCGGCGCTGCACCGCGATCGGAAGACGGAGCAAGCGGATCATGTTGGTGATCAGCGGACGCGACCGGCCGATGCGGGTGGCGAGTTCGTCGTGGGTGACGTCGAACTCCTCGAGCAACTGCTGATACGCCGCCGCCTCTTCCAACGGGTTCAGCTGCGCCCGGTGGATGTTCTCCAACAGGGCGTCGCGCAACATGCTCTCGTCAGCGGTCTCCCGGACGATCGCGGGGATGGTCGCCACTCCCGCCTGTTGGGCGGCCCGCCACCGCCGCTCCCCCATGACGAGTTGGTAGCGGGAGGGACTCGCGCCATCGCTGTCGGGTACCGCCCGCACCACGATCGGCTGCATCAGACCGAACTCGCGGATGGAGTGCACCAGTTCGGCGAGTGCTTCCTCGTCGAACACCTGCCGCGGCTGCCGCGGGTTCGGATCGATCCTGGAGGGTTCGATCTCCCGGTACACGGCACCGACTGGATTGTCTTCCGGTGGGGTCACCGCCGCGGGCGCCCCGCCGAACATCGCGTCGGCCGCCGCGGCGCCCATC
>NZ_JBAUJR010000110.1:0-5985 GCF_049683935.1 Mycobacterium sp.
GTGTCGGCATGCTGTCCGGCGGATGCCCGCACCCCGCTGAACTCGCGCTGCACCTGGCTGGCCTGCCACGCGTCGGCGTCGGCGACGGCGGTCAGCTCCGTGATGCCGCCGGCGAGCGCGGTCAGCCAGTCGCCCAGTGGCCTTGCCCCGGAGAGCGATTCGTTGACGGCGTGCAACCGCTCGATGTAGTCGGCGAGCCGGCCGGCCAGCTCCACCCGATTGCTGCCGACGTCGTCGAGCGGCAGCGTGGTGTCGAGCCAGGCGCGCGAGTCGTCGGACATCGCGACCCCGGCCAGAACCCGGTCGATACCGAACCGCCAGGTGTTCTGCACAAAATCGACGCCGTACGGGTGGCGGTGGACGGAGTCGAAGCCCCAGCGGATGTTGGCCTCGCGCACCCAGTCGCCGATGGTGTCGAGGTCGTCGTCGGTGAAGCCGAACCGGAACCGGACCGGCGCGGACTCGGCGAGATCGAGGATCTCACTGGCGGTCGCCCGACCGCCGGCGAGCGTCAGCAGCTGTGCTGCGACACCGAGCAGCGGGTTGGTCTGGGTCAGAGCCCGGTCGGCGAGCTTGACCCGCAGCCGGTGCGCGGGGTGCGCGCCCTCGACGACGTCGCCGAGGCCGAAGCCCGCGACGATCAGGGGTGCGTAGGTCTCGATGTCCGGGCACATGACCAGAATGTCGCGCGGCTCGAGCGTGGGGTCGTCGGCGAGCAACCCGAGCAGCACCTCCCGCAGCACGTCGATCTGCCGGGCCGGACCGTGGCTGCTGTGCACTTGCACCGAGCGGTCATCGGGGGACGCTCGCCGGCCGTCCGGCCTGACGGCATTGGCGGCGATGTCGGATTGCAGCCAGCCCAACAGGGATTCGGCACGATCGGCCGATCCGAGGCACTCGTCGGTCTGCGTGTCCTTCGGCAGGGTGCGCCGGAGTTCGCGTACGTCACGCCCGAGGGTGGCGAGCAGCGGATGACGCGCGTAGCGGTGGGACGTGTCGTCGCTGCGGGCGGTCACGCCGCGGACATCTTCGAGGGAGCGCCACAGCTCAGGGCTGGGATGTGGCAGCCACAGGTGCAGATCGTGGTGGGTGCTCAACGCGCCGAGCAACTCGATCTCGGTGAGCGGCAGCCGGGTGTGGCCGAACAGCGACAGCCTGTCGGGAAGATCGGTGGCGGAGTTCTGCAGTCGGGCAACGGTTTCGGCGTGCCGGAGGTGTGGCGGGTCGGCGTCGACGTGATCGAGGAGCGCGCGATAGAGCTCGGGTTGCCACTGCAGGTCCGGGTCGAGGTCGTCGGTGCGGCCGCCCAACCAGTCGACGAGAAGCTGTGGGCGCTGGCGGGCGTAGGAGGCGAACAGGCCGGCGAGCCTGCGGGCGACGGCGTAACGCCTGCCCTGTCGAAGCTCCTTCTCCTCGCCGACGGCGAAGTGGCCGAGGTGGGTGGCGAGCGTGGTGCACCATGGTTCGTCGAGTGAGCTGTCGATGACGTCGAGCAGCGGCCACACCATCACCTCCGGCGACCACGGGTCGTCGTCCGGCAGCCCGGTCAGTTCAGCGATCAGCGACGACGGATGCCGGAACGTCACGCCCGCACACACGCCGTCGTCGGCGACGCCCCGGCCCAGGACATGCGACAGCCGCTGGCTGAGCCAGCGCTCCATCCCGCGGGCGGAGACCAGGACGATTTCCTCGGCGAACGGATCGGGAAGCGGCGTGGCGAGCAACTCGCCGAGGCCGTCGGCGAGCAGATCGGTGCGGTCGGCGCGGTGGAGGTGAAGTGCCATCGGGCGTCAGCGCTGACCGGCGAGTCCCGGTGCTGGTGCGCGGTCGCTCATCGTCATCTCCCCTCACAGACAGGCCGACCTTATCTGCGGGCCCCGACACGGGACACCCGCGGCCGGCTGAACAGGCCGGGCGACTCAGCCCTGTTCGACGGTGTTGCCGGTGCCCGAGGTCGAGATCTCCGGGGTGCCGGCGCGGTAGGTCACCTGGTTGTCGAAGCCCGACGCGGTGATGCTCTGCGCGCTCTCGACGGTGATGACGTTGTCCATGCCCGACACTGAGACCCCGGCGCAGTTGCCCTGGATGTCGATGGTGTTGGTCATGCCGCTGATGTTCACCGTGCCCTGATTGCACACCACCGTCTTGGTCTGGTCGATGCCGCCGAAACTGAGGGTGTCGCCCGCTCCGACGGTGACCACCTCGCCGCCGGGGTCGAACGGGACCTCGATCTCGGGGATGTTGATGTCGACGTCGGGGACGTCGACGGGTCCCCCGCCGGAGATGCCGGGAGACGGTGGTCGCGGCGGCGAGTCGGTGCCCGGGCCGGCGAGGTTGACGAACGCGACGAGCCCGACCGCGCCGAAACCGATGATCCCGATGACCACCAGCGGTATCAGCCAGAGCATCGTCTGTGGGCGCTTGTGCACGACGTGCTGAGGAGGGGCGTAGTAGGGCGATCCGTACTGCGGTGATCCGTACTGAGGTGCTCCGTACTGGGGGTACGCGTCCGGCTGTGGGCTGTACGGATGGTGCGGCACGGGCACGTCCGCCGATGGAATCGCCTCGTAGGGACGGGTACCCAACTCGCTGGCCTGAGCCTGATCGGCGAGCGGACGCTCGAGGTCGCGGATACGCGCTTCGGGATCGCCCTCTGGCTCCATGCGCAGATGTTTGCACACCGGAACGCCCCAGCTCAACGGTTGCAGGCCGAAGGCGGATCTGACCTAAAGCTGACGATTGCCCGCGCCGCGGTTCAGGGGCGTGTCGGCGTGGTACCCCTGCGCCATGGTGGCACCGGGTTTCCTGGTCATCGGCAGTGGCCCGGCGGGTGTCAGCACTGCCGAGACGTTCCGCAGCAGGCACCGTCACATCCCGGTGCGCATCCTGTCGGCGGACGCGGCGCTGCCCTACGCGAAGCCATTGTTGATCAAGGAGTATCTGCGCGATCGTCAGGCCAACCTCGATCTGCACAGCGCCGGCTGGTTCGACCGAACCGACATCGATCTCATTCGTGGTGTGACGGTGGACCGCATCGACATCGATGCCCAGGAGGTGATCACCGCCGGCGGTGTGCATTACCCGTACTGGCACCTGGTGCTGGCATCCGGTTCGGCCACGGTTCCGCTGGACGTCCCCGGTTGGGACCTCGCGCAACCGCTGCGGTCCTTCGCCGACGCGGTGGCGTTGAAGATGGCAGCGCGGCACGCCCGGTCCGCGGTGGTGATCGGTGCGGGCCTGATCGGCTGTGAGGCGGCGACGTGCCTGGCCGGACTCGGGGTCGACACCACGGTCGTCGCGCCCGAGATCGTGCCCCTGCAGCGCAGATTCGGGGTGGACGTGGGCGAGCGGGTGGTCAAGATGCTCTCCGATGTCGGAGTCCGGTTCATCGGGGCCAGCACGGTGGCTGAGGTCGCGAACGCCGGTGTGGTGCTGACGACCGGGGAGACCGTCGACGGCGACGTCGTCGTCGCCGCGACGGGTGTTCAACCGGACATCCGCCTCGCCACCACCGCCGGACTGGCGACCCGCGACGGTCGCGTCGTCGTCGACACACACATGCGCACCTCGGCCCGAAACGTCTATGCTGCAGGCGATATCACACTCGCTCACAATGTCGCCGCGGGGCGCAGCGTCATCGCCGAACACTGGCGCGACGCGGCTCAGCAGGGGCTCGTCGCCGGGCTCACAGCGGCAGGGTTTCCGGCAGAGTGGGACAGAGTCTCCGGATTCACCTGTGTCATAGGTGAATTCACCCTGCATTACCGGGGCTGGAGTGCGCACTACGATTCGTGCAGACTGGTCGAGCGGCAGAACGGCTTCAAAGTGATCTACCAGGCTGCCGGTGGCATCGTCGGAACGTTGGATGCTACAGCCAGTCCCGCTTCTTGAACATCACGTAGAGCACGACCACCAGCACCGCGATGATCGCTGTGCTCGTCACGAAGCCGCCCACCGTGTCGATTCCCGGATACAGCACGTTCTGACCGTAGAAGCCGGTGATCGCCGTCGGCACGGCGATGATCGCCGCCCAGCCGGTGAGCTTCTTCATCACCATGTTCAAGCGGGCATCCTGTAGCGACAGGTTCGTCTCGAACACCGTTGTCACCATGTCGCGCAACGATTCCGTCCATTCCGAGACTCGCAGCACATGGTCGTAGAGGTCGGCGTACACCGGGTCGAGTTCGACGGCGGTCTTGGCGTCAATTCGGCGGTGCTGGATCACCGTCACCACCTCACGCATCGGCAGCACCACCCGGCGCAAGGCGACGAGGTCCTTGCGCAGCCGGAAGGTGTTGCGCTGCAGTCCACCTCGCGGGACCTGGTCGGCGAACAGGTCGTCCTCGAGGCTTTCGATCCCGTCGTCGAGGCACTGCACCGCGTCGAAGTGGCCGTCGACCACCACGTCGAGCAGGCCGTGTACCAGTGAACCGACGCCGTGTTCCTGACCGCCGAGTTCGTCGAAGCGCCGGGACACCGCGTCGATGTCGAACTCCGGCGACAGTCGCACCGTGATCAGCCCGCGCGGCAGGATGAACCCGGAGATCCGGTGGATCTGCAGCGTGGACTCCGCGGTGTCGGCCGGCGGGGGATTCTTGACCGTCACCTCGTACACGGTGAAGAACGTGTGCGTTTTGTAGACCACGGCCTTGGTGCGTTCGGCGTCGGCGAGGGCGTCCTCGACGGCCCACGAGTTGAGTTGCAACTCCTCGGCGAGTTCCTTGAGGATCGCGTGGTCGGGGTCGTAGATGTCGCACCACACCAACGTGCCTTCGGCGTCGAGGCATTCCGAGATCGACGAGAACTCGAAGTCGTCCTGGGGCTTGCCATCGCGCCAGATTCGGCCGCGGACGTGGGTCACCCGCTCATCATTGCAGCCTCGCGCCCCGCTGAGTGTGAAGCCAGGGCTGTGCTCAGGGCCGATTTCGCGACCAGGAATGCTATTCCGCGGGGGAGGGGCTTAGCTGAGGGTGAATTCTGTTGCCAAGCCGTCGATCCCGGCGCGGATGGCGGTCAGCGCCCCTTCGCGGGCCTTGAGCTTGGTGGCCAGATGCGCGCCGGCGTTCAGCGTCGTCGCCGCCTCCTGGGCCACCTGCTGGGCGCGTGCGAGCACCTGGTCGGCTTCGACGATCTCGTCGAGCCAGCCGGCGGCGATCGCCTCGTCGCCGACAAACGTCGACGCCAGGGCGGTGCCACGCTGGAACGCCGCCGGCGTCAGTCGCATCCGCATGATCTCGATGGCCGAGATCGGGATGGTCATGCCGATGGCAACCTCGATGGCCTGGCACCGTGATTTCGGCGCACCCACCCGGTGGTCGGCGGAGAGCAGCAGGAACGATCCCATCGCGATGGCGGGGCCGGTCGCGGCGATGATCACCGGCACCGGGAACGTCAGCGTCCGCACCGACAGTTCGAAGCCGCCGGCGAGCATCCCGAGTGCGGCGGCGGCATCCCCTGAGGAGAAGACCGCCAGATCGAACCCCCCGCTGAACACCCGGGAATTGCCGGCGAGGACCACCGCTTTGGCCGCGTCGGCCTCGGCCCGGTCCAGCGCCTCGTTGATCGCGGCCTGCATCGCAGGCCCCAGCACGTTGACCTTGCCGTCATCGAGGGTGATGGTGGCAACGGAATCCGCGAGTTCGTAGGAAACGGTGCTGGTCATGGGTCCTCCTGTCGCGCCGGGTCAGGCGGATCGAACCTAACAGCGTCACCGCACCCATCACCCAGCCGGGTTTGGCTTCGCGCACCGGGTTTCTCAGGAGGCGGCCGCGAGCATCGGCGTCGAGGGCGCTGACGCCAGGCGTTCGGAGCGGGCCTCCCACTCCGTGTCCGCCCACTGGATGCGGGCGGGCAGCCGCCGCCAGTACGACGGATGCACCCGCAGATAGCCCTCGACACTGGAGTGCACCGCCGCGTCGGGTGGAACTCTGCGCAGTGCCACCGGGTGCACGCTGCCGGCAAGGGCGGCGCCGGCGCAGGGTGCCG
>NZ_JBAUJR010000111.1:0-21038 GCF_049683935.1 Mycobacterium sp.
CGCCAGCAGCGCGACCACCAACCCCGCCAGAGCCAGCGCCCGGCCCAGCCAGCTCGCCGGGCTGGTGTCGCCGGGCAGGTCGTCGCCGACGGCCCGGGTCAGATAGACCGAGAACACGAAGGTCACCACGATCGCGTTCACCGCGGTCGCACCGAAGTCCCACAGTGCCCACGCCAGGACGCGAGACCGTGCGGCAGCGACCACCGACGGCCGGACCGGAGACAGCGGCTCGCTCATGAACGCCCACGATATAGTCCGGCCCATGCCAGTACCCGCTCCCAGCACGGATGCCCGTGCGGTCGTCACCGGTGCGTCGCAGAACATCGGCGAGGCCCTGGCCGTCGAGCTCGCCGCTCGCGGGCACAACCTGATCATCACCGCACGGCGCGAGGAGGTGCTGACCGCGCTCGCGGATCGGCTGCGCGAGCAGTACGGCGTGACCGTCGAAGTCCGCGCCGTCGACCTCGCAGACCCCGCCGGACGCGACGGATTGTGCGAGGAGCTGGCGACGCGCCACATCTCGATCCTGTGCGCGAACGCCGGTACCGCGACCTTCGGGGCGGTGGCCTCGCTGGACCCGGCCGAGGAACGCAAGCAGGTGCAGCTCAATGTGTTCGGCGTTCACGACCTCGTGCTGGCGGTGCTGCCCGGAATGGTGGCACGGGGCGCCGGCGGCATCCTGATCTCCGGATCGGCGGCCGGCAACTCGCCGATTCCGAACAACGCGACCTATGCCGCGACGAAGGCTTTTGTGAACACCTTCAGTGAGTCCCTGCGGGGCGAGGTGAAATCGGCGGGTATCCACGTCACGGTGCTGGCGCCCGGACCGGTCCGCACCGAGCTGCCCAACCCCGACGAGCAGTCGCTCGTCGAGCGGTTGATCCCCGATTTCCTGTGGATCTCCACCGAGTACACCGCCAAGGTGTCGCTGGACGGCCTGGACCGCAACAAGATGCGCGTCGTGCCCGGCGTCACGTCCAAGGCGATGTCCGCGGCCAGCGGGTACGCCCCGCGCTCGATCGTGGCGCCCATCGTCGGCGCGGTCTACAAGAAACTCGGCGGCGACTGAACTCCCGTCGAAACTGTAATCCCCGCGCGAACTTTCGCCTCACAACCGCACGGAATACCGTTTCGGCGAGAGGTCAGCGGCGGCGCTTGCGACGGCCCGTGCCGAAGATGCTGCGGGTGATCTCGCGACCGATCACCGTGCCCGCCGAGCGCATCGCACTCTTGAATGCCGGGCTCTCCATCACCTTGTCGAGCAGGCCCGGCTCCGGTGGCTGCGCCGGGGCCGGCATCGGGGGCACATCGAAGGGATCCGGCAGCGGCGGCAGTTGCTGCTCGGGAGCGGGCGCACTCACCGGTGGTGGGGGCGCCAGTCTGGCGGCCAGCCGCTCGTAGGCCGATTCGCGGTCGATCGTCTGTCCGTACTCAGCCTGCAGCGGGCTGGTCGCGGCGGCCGCAGCGATGGCCTCGGGGCCGATCGTGTCCATCAGTGACCGCGGTGCCCGCATCCGGGTCCACGCCACCGGCGTGGGCGCGCCCTTCTCGGACAGCACGGTGACCACAGCCTCGCCGATACCCAACGAGGTCAGCGCCGACTCCAGGTCGTACACCGCGGTTTTCGGGTAGGTCCGTACCGTCTTCGACAGCGCCTTCTCGTCATCAGGGGTGAAGGCCCGCAGCGCGTGCTGGACGCGGGCGCCCAGCTGACTCAGGACGTTGTTGGGGACGTCGGTCGGCAGCTGAGTGCAGAAGAACACCCCGACGCCCTTGGAGCGGATGAGCTTGACCGTCTGCTCGACCTGCTGCAGGAACGCCTTGGAGGCGTCGGTGAACAACAGGTGGGCTTCGTCGAAGAAGAACACCAGCTTGGGCTTGTCGACGTCGCCCACCTCGGGAAGCGTCGTGAACAGGTCGGCGAGCACCCACATCAGAAATGTGGAGAACATCACCGGGCGGGCAGCCTGATCCCCGAGTTCCAGCAGTGTGATGATGCCCCGGCCGGACGCGTCGAGTCGCATCAGGTCGGCGGGCTCGAGTTCCGGTTCACCGAAGAACGTATCGGCACCTTCGGCCTCGAGGTTGACCAGCGCGCGCAGGATCACCCCGGCTGTGGTGGTAGACACCGCGCCGAGCGCCTTGAGCTGAGGCTTGCCCTCGTCGCTGGTCAGGTATTGGATCACCGAACGCAGATCCTTCAGGTCCAGCAGCGGCAACCCCTGCTGGTCGGCCCAGTGGAAGATCAAACCCAGCGTGGACTCTTGAGTCTGATTGAGCCCCAACACCTTCGACAGGAGAATGGGCCCGAAGCTGGTGATCGTGGCGCGAACCGGGACCCCGACGCCGGATGTGCCCAGCGACAGGAACTCCACCGGGTACGCGGTCGGCGTCCACTCGTCACCGGTGTCGGTGGAGCGCTGGCTGATCTTGTCGCCTGGCTCACCCGGCCTGGACAATCCGGACAGGTCGCCTTTCACGTCGGCCATCAGCACCGGCACACCCGCTGCCGACAACTGCTCGGCGAGCACCTGCAGCGACTTCGTCTTTCCGGTGCCGGTCGCGCCGGCGACCAGGCCGTGCCGGTTCACGGTGGCCAGCGGGATGCGGACCCGCGCCGTCGGATCGCACACCCCGTCGACGACGACAGCGCCCAGTTCCAGCGCTTCCCCTTCTGGGTTGTAACCTGCGGCGATCTGCTGCGCGGGAGAAGCTGTCTGCTCCGTGGTCATGCGTCGAACCCTACTGTGACAGCACCGCGAGTAGACGGGTGCGGGCGCCGTTTGTTGAGCAACGGCTTACTGTAGAGCGCTGTGCGAGACGAACTTGTGTGGATCGACTGCGAAATGACTGGCTTGGACCTCAAGTCCGACCTGCTCATCGAGATCGCGGTGCTGGTGACCGACTCCGAACTCAACATCCTCGGAGATGGCCTCGACGTGGTGATCCACGCCGGCGACGACGCGATGTCGTCGATGGTTGACGTGGTGGCGACGATGCACAAAAAATCCGGGTTGACCGAAGAGGTGCGGGCGTCGACCACCGATGTGGCCACCGCGGAGACGATGGTGCTCGACTACGTCCGGACCCACGTTCCGCAGGCCAAGACCGCGCCGTTGGCCGGCAATTCGATCGCGACGGACCGCGGGTTCATCGCCCGGGACATGCCCAAGCTGGACGACTTCCTGCACTACCGGATGATCGACGTGAGCTCGATCAAGGAACTGTGCCGCCGCTGGTATCCGCGGATCTACTTCGGCCAGCCGGAAAAGGGCCTGGCGCATCGAGCGCTGGCCGACATCCACGAGTCGATCCGCGAGCTGCGGTACTACCGGCAGACGGCGTTCGTGGCACCGCCCGGTCCGTCGACCAGCGATATCGCCGCCGTCGCCGCCGAGATTCGGACACCGGCCCCAGCGCAAGACTCGACCAATTCGGCTCCAGAGGGTTCCAACGGCTAGTATCGACGACGCCGCGCACGCGGCAATGGTGGCTGTAGTTCAGTTGGTAGAGCACCAGGTTGTGATCCTGGGGGTCGCGGGTTCAAGTCCCGTCAGCCACCCGGCAGGTCAGGGGCCATTTTGGCCCCTGACCTTTTTCTTTGCCTTAAGCCCCTTGCACCCTTATTGCAACTCATCGGCAGCACTGTTCGTAGCCACAATGGTGGACGCATCGTGATGCTTCTTCCTGAGCTTGAGCGCGCCACGCTTCGTTCCGTCGGCAGTCTCCGTGACCACCAAGTGAACTGATCGATCACCAACGTCCGCGACACCGGTGGCATAGTCGACGGAGTCGTAGCTGCCGTGCGCGAGGGCAACGTCTCCTGTTACCACGCCCGCTTGACCAACGATCTGACCAGCGACAATAGGCCAGAAAGCAACCTTGTCCTCCTCATTCACTTGTAGGCAAAATACCTGACCCTCGATAAACTCCGTTGGTTCAAGGGAGTCATGATTTCCGAACAGGACGGAGTAGTAGTCCTCAGTGCCCTTGGCGCCCATCATGTCTTCAGGCTTGATCTTCGCTTTCTGCCGGATGATTTCGGCGAGCTCGCGCGCCTCCCCGATCGGGGTTCCATCAGTGAGCGTGAGTATTGCGTTGGCCGGTACCTCGGCTGAAACCACACCGCCTGGCGTCGACAGCCACAAAGTCAGGCGGGTGACGTTCAGGATGTCGACCATTCGGCAAACAAGGGATTCAACCTTGTTAACGACATCGCCCACGAAGCCGGGGGTAACATCGCCGGGCACAACAGCCTTGATGCCGTAGAACTGCGCAAGCTTGAGCGCATTTTTGGTGAAGCCACTTGACGAGACCAAGACCAACGCAGTGGTCTCCAGGTGATCGTGCTTACCCTTCATCGCCTCGACCCACTCAACCGACTGCGGGCGCGACGATGTACGACACTCGACACCGACCACGACCTTATGCCCCGCCACCTCGCCGACCGCGCACACATCGACCTCGCGGGGGCAGTCAAGGATCTGGTCGTGAATCATGGCGGACTCAGTCACGGTCAACGCGGTGTCCTCCCCGAGGATCTGCGTCAGCAGCGCTACGAGTGTTTGGAAGTCGTTACTCCGAGCAGGCACGACTTGGAATATAGCGCAACCCTTGCGCGAAACCGTCAAGGTTTGATCAACACCGCAAAAGGCACCAAAGATGTTGCAAATACTGACTATTGGCGATTTACGGGCCTGCCGCTAGCGTCGATGGTGTCAGCATTCCACTGTTAACCAGGGAGACCCCGCCATGATTCAGCCACCCGTTGACCACGTCCAGCTCTACCCGTGGGAGGACCGCGCAGGCCAACCCGTCCGCGAGTTCACCGGCCGCGTGTGGGCGCTACCGAACATCGAAGTTTCTGTCGTCGGTGTGCAAACCCTCGACGGTGAGCGGCGTCGCGTCGTCGTCGGTGACGCCGAGTTGGACGCCGCCGAGGTCTGCCAACTGATCGCCGCGCTCAGCGAGGCGCATTCCGCCCTTTCTAGTACGAGATAGAGCGACGATCTCGTCCGCGTGGTCAGGCGGGAGGGTGGCGTAGTGTGCAGCGCCATCAATCCACCAACTATCAGCCAGACGCTCCGCCCGGCGCATGGTCGTGCGGACCTACTGAGGTGACGTAGACCTCCCCGTCAGTGCCGTAGATCCAATACATGCGCCACGCCCCAGGCGTGTGGTTCTCGATGTAGGAGTTCCAGATCTGTCGCCCCTCTGGCCCCTTGAGGTTGCTCATGGCATGCGTCTCAAAGCCGGGATGCGAGGGGCCGACCTCGCGCATAAACCTGATCGCCTTCCGCACCTTTTTGTACTTAGGGATCAGCGCAGGGGCATCCTTCGCCTTGCGAAGCCAGGCATCAACACCGGGGCTTAGCGTGACTTTGGAGGGCTTCGTCACTCGTCGTCGTCAAACAACCAGTCAGACGAAACACCCTCACCACGCTCGAACGCGCGCAAGCCCTCAATTGTGTCCTTGTAGAGTTCTTTGTTGGTCATGATGGCCTTCTCGGCGTCATCGAGGTGATCCCACGGGATGAGGTGGATGACACCGTTCTTGTCGACAATCTTCACGAACCGGATGTGCGGGTGGGGTGCCTCAAACCGCACCTGAGCAGCGTCGTCTGACTCAACAAAGACGTGCTCGGCATCGAGCATTGCGGTCATTGGGCACCTCCCTATCGCCATCGACTCAACCATGACTTCACCAACACTAAACGATGTCTATAACATTCCTATACCGACGCTATAAACCCGCAGGTCGACTGGCGCCACGAATCGCTCCGCCGGCCACCAAACGGGCCAGGCATGGGCCTACACCGCGGCCCAGAGCCGTCGGAACGGCGCCAGGATGGCGGCAACGCCGGGGTCGAGATCCTGGCCCGAAGCCCACCGGTAGCTGACATCGTCGACAGTCTTTGACACCAGTGTCCCGCCTTCAGCGGCGATTGACGCTGACTGATCCACCATCCGGAGCACGGCTTCTCGGAAGTCGGCTGCCTCGGCCGCGGAGTAACCGTGGGTGAACTCGACTGCGATGTTGGCGTAGCCGCATGGCCAGATCCACCGAATAAGGGTGCTGCCATGCTGCTGGACCTCGGATAGATCGATCGGCACGCCGTCGACGTCGATGCCGATGACAGCGCCAATCCGCTTCGTCGGCAGCGGCAGGAATCGATCACCGTGGCCGTCGAGAGTGATCGTCTCCGTGATGACAGGAGAGACGTGCCAACCGCAGTAACGCCGCGCTCGGGCGAGGGCGGCAGAGAGCAGGCGCGTCGTTTCGGGGTCGGTCTGGGACAGTCGGCCGCGCGTGTACTGCTCCACGTCGAACGGTAGAAGCTGCTCGGGCACTACCTCACCCGCTTGGGCTTCAGTGGCGGGTCGACCTCCCCAGCCCGCGCAGCAATCGCTGCGCGGACCTCGGAGAGTTCGGCTACCAGCTCAGCCTCACGCTTAGCGAGTTGAGCGATGGTGCGTCTAGTCATCCTTACGCGACGTCCTCGGTGGCGAGCAGGCTGTAAGCCTTGCGGTTCTGAATGTTGCCGTCAGCCCGCTCCCACGCCACGTACTCCACCTGGCCGTTGTTCATCCGCGTGTAGGGATTGACGACGACCGTCAGCGGTGCAACACGGCGAATGACGTAAGCCTCACGCAAATCACCGAGGATGGCGAAATTGGTTGAGTCTCCAGTGGGATTCGGGAAGCTCTGGTCGATCACTACCGGGTAGCCCAGCAGCATCCGTTCAGGGGCCTTGCCGGCGCCGGAGGCAGCCTGATCGAAGATGATCGGCCGACCGTCGGCGTCAACGACCTTGCGGATTGCAGTCCACGTTGCTTTGTTGAAAACCCACTTCGCGTTCTGCTCGTACGCCGGATCGAGAGTCGCCTCCAGATCCATCAGATCTGCGTAGGTAATCGCGGTGGTGCTGGCGAGTTCGTGGTTGTGGGTCAGCCCGGCGTGGCAGATACCGAACGGCAACGTGGTGCCCGTTCCGACCGCGAAGTCGAGCGCCTGCTTGCGCATGATGCGCTCACCGAGCTTGCGGGCAATAAGCCCCTGGATGTCGAACTCTGAATCGGCGAGCAACTCCACGCTCACGCGAAGCGGTGTGGTGGTGCCAGCACCCGACGAGGTGTACTTGAACGCCCCAAGGTTGACGGTGCCGAATGCCAAGTCTGCACCGTCGACGAAGGCCGCTTCCTCGGCGGTAATTCCGCCGGCGTTGGCGGTGTCGTCGAGCGACGGATATTCGACAGTGCCGCCCTTCTCGGTGGTGAACACGTCGACCTCATTTGCCAAGCCGCCGAACGCCTTCTGAACCTCGACGAGCTTTTGACGGAACCCGGGCGCGACGGTGTAGCCGCCCTCGGAATCGGTGCCGACCTGCTGGGCGCGGAGTTCCTGGATGTCCTGATTGGGCTTGCCGGTGCGCAGGTAGCTTTCAAACGCCCGGTCTAGGCTGTCGTCCTCCTTGACGGTGGCGACGTTCACCGCGGCCTGGAGCGAGGCGTTAGGCGCCTCGTAAGCCGTCTGCCGGGAACGGATCTCGGCGGTACGCTGCACCGAGCGCAGTTCGGCTTCCAGCGCTTCGTACTTGGTGACTTCGTCGTCACTCATGGCCCGATTCTCAGCCTCGGCGGCGTCGACTAGCGCTCGCTGCTCGGCGAGAATGGTTTCGATGGTACGCAATTCAGTTATTTCCTCTCGGGAGGTGTACCCGGGCACGGGCCTGGGCGGCTTGGGATCGGACGGTGTTGTCCGTGGTGAGTTGCTCAAGTGAGCGGAGTTGGACTGTGGTGCCGGGGTAGGCCGGCAGACTTACGGGTGAGACTTCGATGAGCTTGGCCACTGAGACGTGAGTTCTCAGGTCACGATGGCCCACGGTTCCCCAGACTTCCTCGCCTGGGATGAATCCGAAGGACATCCCGGTAAGGTCACCGCGGGCGGCGAGTTCCCTTACATCGTTGGCGTAGGAGGTTTTCGGTAGGTCCAGCTCGAAGGCCAGGCCGTGGCTGTCCACGCTGAGCCGTAGCGTCCCTGACGACTGCCGGCCCAGCAGCATCGTCGAATCATGGTTCCAGAATGAGCGGACATCGCTAGCCGGATCACTCAGGACGGCGTCAAAGGCGTTGGGCTGTAGCTGTTCAAGGTAGGAACCCATATCGGCATACTGATTGAACACCGCGCCGTAGCCGCTGAGTTTGTTACCAGCGACCTCGGAACGGAGTTCGACAGTGAAGCGTGATTCACTCACTCGGCGTCTCCTGTAGTGGGGCCATGTTGCGGATGCGTCGGGCCTCGTTGACGGTGATCAGACCGGCGTTGACTTGTTCGATGAGCAAGCGGATCTCGGTCTCGGGGTCGGGCTGCACAAAGGCCGTGAAGTCGAACTCAGCCTTGCGGTTAGGCGGCAGTAGCCGCGATAAGCGCTGCTGAATCCTCGTGGTCCAGGGTTCCAATGTGTATCGGGCGAAGCCGCGGTTCTGCTCGGAAACTCCGGTTCCCCACGAGGTCTGCTTCTCCGTTTGTGCCAGAAGGTGGGGAGGTACCCCGTACCAGCGGGCGATCTCTTCCACTTGGAAAGCCCGCGATTCGAGCCACTGGGCATCTTCGGGCGAGACACTCCACGGGTGAATGTTGACCTTGCGGTTGATGAGTGCGATCTGGCCGGCGTTGGCTTCGCCGGCCGCCCGGCGGTCCAGACCTTCTTTGATGGCCCTGGCATCCTCTTCGGAGAGTTCCTCGTCGACTGTGGCAATCGCAGACATCAGCGCGCCCGATTGGAAGAGGCGGGCAGCACTGCGCTCACTGGCGATAGAGACACCGAGCGAGTTGCGCGCGACGTGGATGGGCGACATTCCCTTGATCCCGTCGGTGGACAGCGCGGGAACATGGGTCATAGACCGGGCGTCGAAGACCGCCGTCTTGCCGTCGCTGAGGGTGACTCGGTACAGCCGGGTGCCGTCGCGGAGTTGTTCGACTGACACCGCTGACGGATGGATCGGCTGCAACCCGACGAGCTGCCCAGCGCCGCCGTAGATGTGGGCGAGGTAGGCATTGCCATGCAGCAGGAGATGCGCCAGAACCGTCTCAGTCCACTCGTAGGGGGTCAATCCGGTGGGACCACCTGGCATGTCCAGAAACGACGGAACGCGCGTCCTGGTGCCGCCTGGGGCGTCCTGAATCGTCCGCAGCGGCAGCGTGGCGCACGTCCCCGCGATCAACGCGACAGCTCTGTAGACGGCCGACAGTCCCAGCGCGGTGGTTTCGGTGACGCTGACGCCGGCAAGGGTTGGCGCCCCGCCGAACAGGGCTAGGACGCCGGGGTCGGCGATGGACATGTCCCGTTCTTCGATAGGAGGGTCGGGGGTGCGAGCGAATGCCCGGGTGAGGAAAGACAATCTGTCTCCTAGGGTTAAAGGACGAATGCCGGCGCTTTGGGTTTCGCCGGGTGTGAGGCGCGGTCGTGGCACATCATCAGAGCGATAGCCGCGTCTATGTGTCCGCGGCTCTTGGACTTGGTCAGTCGGAAACCTCTATCGGTATGTGCCGGCATCGCGTTGAGGATGTGGCGCTCGTAATCGGCTGCGCCGTCGTGGGATACCTCGCGGCGCATGACGGCCTCGTAGAGGGCGCCACAGGCCGGCACGGTGCGCTCTGGTGACTGGTTGAACTCGATCATCGGCAGCCCCTCATCGGCGAGACCCACTGCGGGTAACTCGAATAGCCGGGGGTCGAACGCGACCTCGATCAGGTTGTACGTGGTGGCGAGTTCGCGGAGATGCTGCATCACTGCGGAGATGTCGATGGCGCCGTCTTTGCGTGGGTTCCAGATCGTCGCGGTGGTGTGCAGCACTCCGTCAGGGCGGCGCTGACCGACGACGACCGCCGTGCAATCTCTGCGGAGACCCACATCGACGGCTGCCCACGTATCAGCACCGGGGACCATCCGGTAGTCGCTCTGGAGGTCGCGCCACACCCGCCGGCCGTCAACACCGAGCCAACACCCCACGCCCTCGACGAACTGGGCGAGGCGGTAAGTGCGGAAAAGGGATTCGGGCATCATCTCGACGTCGTTGCGGAGAGCGTCGATACTCAGATAGCCCTCGTCGATGGCGGGATTGGCGAGGCGCCACATGGCTTCGTCGTGGATGTCGCAGCCGTCCGGTGCGGAGAACTCGGTAAACGAGAACCCCTCGGGTGCTCTGCCCTCCAGATAGATCTGGCGTAGGTGCCACAAAGCGGAGCGCTCTTTGTCCATCGACGGGGTTCCTATACCCACCACAAGGGACTGAGTCCGCTTGCCCGAGGCCATGACCGCAGCGCCCCAGACCTCGATCGGCTGATCGGAGATCTCGTCAACAATGAACATCGTGGGGTCCAAACCCTGCAAGCCGTCGACGTCGTGGGACAGCGGAAAACACTCACCGCCGGAATAGCCCACAACGATCTTGGCGCTGGAGATCGCGGTGTAGACCAGGGCGCGGCTACTCAGCTCGGGTTCGGCGGCGATCATCTTGCACGCCACGTCATAGACCGATCGGGCTGCTTGGGAGACCGTGGTGGCACAGATCGGGACGATGGGCTGCCCGGTGGGGTTCTTGTCGAACACAGCCCACACCGCAATCGCGGCCAGCAAGGTGCTCTTGCCCTGACCGCGCGGGGCCACCATCACCGCCTGGCGGACACCGGGTTTCAGGATCTCAGCAATCCAGTCCTTTTGAAACTGGGCTAGCTTGATCGGCTTACCGAATCCCACACCCTTCGGTGAGCGGCAGTAAGTCTCGATAAAACGGATACACCTCTTAGCGGGGTCGGACTCGCGCCAGCGGAACCACGGTCCCTCGGTGAGATCTGCGAACTTCGCCCGGGCGTTGCCGGCAACCGCCACTTACAGATCCGTGCCGTCGATCAGAGCCGCGCCCTTGCGGAACATGGCGAATTCCTCGGTGGGACCGTTCTCGTCGTTGGCGCCGCGGCCGTACTCCAAGGTGCCGATCTTCGCCGGGTCGTCGTCGGAGTAGACCTCGCCAATCTTTATTCGGCGGGTCGTCAGTCGCTTGTATGCGGTGCGGCGGGCCTTAACCTCGATACTGGCCTTAGCCGTGCCGGTGTCGACCGGAACAAACGACGTGACCGCGGCGGAAACCTGGTCGGGGACGGCCTCGATCAGGGTGCGCAGTGCGGCTGATTCGTTCACCGCCTCGATGAGGGCAGCACGGATCTCAGCGCTTGTGGAAGTCATTGTGTGTCCTTCGGAGGGGTTGCGTTACATTCGCGACCTGCGGAAACAAAGGTTTGCTGGCAGGGTGCGTTCATGCATAAACGCTGGTCAGAGTGCATAAACAGTCGACGGATACGCCGTGGTTAAAACCGTGCGGAACGGCCCGGGCGTCGAGCTGGGCCGATAGAATTTGAACTTTCAGGCCTCTGACCAGTGCGTTTTGACTACAATCTGGCACCGGAATAGAGGGGAGTACCGGATGAGGTTCCGTATCGCTATCGCCGCGCTGGCGGCGTTGTTCACATCAGGGTGTGTAGTCACCAGCGACGACATCGACAACGCCGCGCAGGACGCCATCAACGAGCAATGGGCAGAGGTGGAAGCCTCTCGCTCAGCCAGTGCCTCACCCACCCCCACGGAGGCGCCGGCCCCAGAATCCCAAGTTCTGGGATTGACGCTCCCCGAGGGATTGACCTTGACCGACACCGAGGGAGGCGGTGAAGGCCGCGACTGGTACTCCGAAGAGTGGTCCTACTACCAAAGCGTTGACGAAAGCAAAGACCCCGGGCATCAGGAGTACATCAGGGAACAAGTAGCCACGGATTTCCCCGCAAACGGCTGGACACGATGCGAAACATTGGCCGACAGCTACGAACAGGTCGGCGGCAATTTCGAAGCCTGGAGCAACGGAACCGCGACAGTCCACATCGGCTTCCTGGAGTACGGGTCCAACAGTGGCCAGATGAAAGCGCTGTGGGTCAAGCGTGGTCGTTGCGTGACTGGCTACCCGGCAGACCGGAACTGACTGCCTCCAGCCAACACTGATGCACGCCCGGTTGGTCCACCTGTATAGCTATGTCCGGTCACGAATGCTGCTGTTGCACGGGATGCAGGCCGGCACGACGTTGGACCGTTGGTGCCCACCGCCTTTAGCCAGTGGTAGGACGTGATGCCACGACGTCGCAGGGGCGCCGTCGCAGAGGATGCGCAGTCGGCACCGCCCGGTGGGCCTGGGCAATGCACGGTAGAGCGGATGGTCGTAGGTTTCCTGCCGCTGCCGGCGATGGCATCCCCGGCAGCGTGAACCGCCGGGGATTGCCCAACCATTGCAACTCAGACAGGGACGTCGGATCACTCGGGGTACCCCTCGGCGAACGCGGCGAACATCATGTCATCGATCTCTTCGTCGGTGAGGATGCTGGCAATGAACGCGTAGTGGTCAATATCCAATGTGGTTACCTCTCAATGTGGTTAACGCCCGCCGGCTGATTGATAGGCGCGGAAAGCTAGGTCTTGCGCGGCCTGCTGACCGTTACGGTTCTCCGCCTGAGTGAAGTGCTCGATATGAACAGTCGGACCGCCGTGGTTGTTGTTGCCGAATGCTTCTTGAGCCTTCTGGCCCGCGTTGGTCTCGGGCTTAACCGGGGTCTCGGTCTTACCGGCAGTAGGTGCTTCGGCCGGCCGGGCACCGGCGAAACCGCTCAGCACCTTGCCGATCCAACTCTGAGAAGGATCACCAAGTGCAGACCCAGAGAGGCCGAACGTCTCTAGAAGCCCGCCGGCGGCGATGCCTGCTACCTGCCCTCCGTAGCCGACGGTTCTGTTGAGAAGTTCCATGCCCATCTGGACACCGGCACCACTACCGGGAGCAAAAGCGTTAGCAGCAGCAGATGCCGCACCGGAGATAGCTCCCATTGGTGCACCGCCGAGACCGGCGAAGCCGCCACCGGAGGGCTGCCACTGGCCTTGTGGTGGCTGACCGTATTGAGCAGGACCGGGAGGCGGTCCTGTCGGTGCTCCGAACGGACCGGGCATTGCAGGGCTAAGCGGGCTAGCGGCTAAGCCGGGAGTTAAGCCGGGGATGCCGGTAGGGCTTAGCGGGCTAAGGGCGGGCATCGGTCGGCCCAACAGTGGAGACCGACCAGCGGCAACGTTCTGCTGCTGGACCATGCCGAGCAGACCGCCGGATGGTTGACCAGCGAATTGAGCGTTAAGGGGCGCTAGGAGACCGGAGAACATACCCTTAAAGAGGTTCTCCACTAAGCCGGGAAGCCCACGGCTTAGCCCGAGGTCTTGATCGAGACCTAGCCCGCCCATCGCTCCGCTTAACGTCGATGTTGCGCCTGAGCCGAAGCTATCCACGACGACGGGGGTAGGTCCGGTGAACGGTCGGCCGAGGTCGCCAGCTTTGGGCCGTGCGGCGTCGATCATGTCCTTAACCGCGACGTGCACGTGGTCGGTGTGGTCACCAGAGCCGGCGTAGACGCTATCGGGAACCGTCTGCCCATCGTTGATCTGACGACCGGAGAATCCGGGACCGTGATAGATCAGTTCTTCGAGTTGTGAGCCGTAGTGCTGGCGCATGTATTCGGCGAAGGCCAACATTCTCGGATCGTTGCGGCCACCACCGGGAACTCCGAAGTCGCCTGCCTCGCCGCTGGCGTGGTAGGACCGGTTGCCTGAGGGTGTGCCGGCGCCGGGGCGTAGACCGGAGGTCATGACCAGACCGAATCTTTCGGCAATGCGGGTGATCTCGGCGAATTGCGCTTCGGTTCCCATCGGACCGGTAGCGGAACCGATTGTGCCAGTCCCGCCCGACGACGAGTCGTAACCCGAAGCCGCTGAGGTGACTCCGCTCAGCCCGTACCGCCACTCTTGGCCGGCGGGGATCGTCTGACCCCAGATCGGGGCGCTCCGTGTGAGGCTGTTGGACCCTGCGCCGGTGCCGGCGCCGGTGGGTGCCGTGATGTCGGCCCACCAATCGGGACGGCCGGCGGAACCGCCGGCACCCGGGGTGCCTTGCAGGATGTCGAGCGCGCCTGTAATCGAGTTGGGTGATCCGCCGGGGGAGCCGCCGGGCACCATGAGGTCGCGCAGCGATCCGGACGTGGGCGCCGAGGTTGGCGCCGTCGGAGGATCGATTAGGCCGAGCTGCTGGGCGAATCCGGTCACCCCGGCGATCGGGTCGTACAACAGCTTGAACGCGTTGCCCACCGCTTCGGCGATCTCCAGCAGGGTGCTCATCGAATCGGCAAGCCGGTCAACGGCGTCAACCATCTTCGGCAGGCTTTCTTGGCCGTCCTCGGCGAACGCCAGGAATGCACGGCCAACGTCGTAGGCGATGTCCCCGAGCTGTCCCTACGTGGTGACGCCGTCGCGGAGCCACTCGTCGAGTTCTCCGCTGCGCTCTGCTTCACGAATCCAGTCGGCGAACGCCGCGGCGGCATTGGATGCGCCGGCGGCGAGGTCGGGCAGCACCGATGATCCAGCGGCCATCAGGTCACCGAGTGCTTGGGTCAGCGGGGAGATCGCCGGGGCGAGTTCCCTGAATGCGCGAACGGTGTTGTCGACGAACTCCGACAGATTCATCTGGAGAGCGGGCGTCATGATCGCTGACGTCAGTTCGCGGAACATCGTGTTGATCGCCGATGCGACACCAGTTGTCAGCCGTTGAACGGTCGGCAGTGTGGTCGCGGCGAGGGCGTCGAGCGAGGGTGCCACGCCGGCGAAGAACTGTTCCTGCGTGGCGGCTTTGAGCCGGTCTAGGTCGGGCATCATGGCGCGGATGCTCAAGGCTGCTTGCGCTGCGGCGGGTGAGAGGTTGCGTAGGGCTTCGGCGAACTTCTCGGGATCGTCCATAGCCTCAAGGGCTTCAGAGAATCCGCTCGTGGCGATCTTCACCGTTCCGAACGCAGATCCCACGGCACCGAGGGCGGCCGGCAACAGCAGCAAGCTCTGGGTCGCAGACGCCGCTACACCGGTGAGGTCGATTAACATCGGCACGATCGCGGCTAGGGCTGCCGGGGTGGCGATCCGGCCGAGACCACCGATAGCGGCGCCGGTGCGGGTGATGGAACCTGCCGGCCCACCGTCGCCGCCTCGGGTGGCGGAGTGCAGTGCCCTCTGGGCATCGGCCAGGCGGTCTACCTCAGTGGCGGCGTCGCGGTGCGCTTTCGCCAGCCGGTTGGTATCGCGGATCGCGTCCGCCCGGGTGCCGTCACGGAGTGTGCGCGCTAGTCGCTGCTCCGCTTCGCGGATTCGCCCCAACGCCGAAGTGTTGTCGTCGAGCGCTGAGGTGAACTCTCGGCTCGATTTCTTTGCACCGGCAGCGAATTGGGAGCCGAAGTCTTGCCCGCTCTCACGGCCCAACTTCGACATTCTGGCCTGTAACTCCAGCTCCGACTTGCGTAGGGCCTGGGCGCCAAGCCTGGCATGAACGGTGACGTCTACGTTTGGCACTTATTCAGTTGTCCTGTCAGATAGAAAGATTGGGACCGCCGCGGTCCTCAGCCCGAAACGTCGCGCGCGTTAGCGGCAGCAGACGTTGGCACTTCGAGGAGAACTTGCCCCAACCCTGGGGGTCATTCCCGCTCCGGCCACGAAGGAAGGCGTGTCGGGGCGGGCGCGGCGGTTGTCGGATGACCGGGGAGACTTGCCAGAAACCCAGTCATCCGAGGTCTAGTTTTTGGGGATTGCGTAGGACCGAGGTCGATACGGCGTCGAGCACGGCGCCAGCACCTCTCGGGAGCCGGCAGAAGCTTTGGAGTGGGCGTGCTCGTAGTTGCAGTGGGGGCAGCGGATGCGGACGAAACGCCGGCCAGTGGCGACGATCTCGGCGGTACCGTGGGCGAAGGTCAACGTGTGGTCCGTTCGGTGTTCATTGGTCCTCGTGGGATTGATGGGTAGCACCGGATAAGGGCGGTCCTGCGAGCACGCCTGCCGGTTGCGGCGGCGACGTCGTCGAGCAGGAGTTGTAGTTCCTCACCGGGGAGGGCAAGCAGTTCGTCGATTAGGTTCATGGGCTATCGGTTAGGAGGGGCGATTCCGGCCGACTCAGCAGGAATCTCCGGGCCGCGGAACATGACTGCGTAGAAACCCACCGGCAGAGCGAGTCAGAGGCGCTGAAATCCGCCTTGATATACCAGCGTTAAGCCGTTCGCCGGCTGATGGTCGGCGGGACGAATCAGAGACGGGTTTCCCCGGGGTCGGCGGATCGCCTACCCGCCGAAGTTCGGCGCCTCGGCGTACAGCCGGAGAACGGGTCTCCCCGAGAAGTCGAAAGGGTTGGGTGCCCACCCCCTCTGGGAGAAGTGAGCTTGCGTGCGCTACGCGCGCCCTACTCAAGTTTCTTCGGAGGGATCGCCGGTCATCGTCGGGCGTATTGTCTGTCCGCTGTGGGTATCGCTTTAGATATAGTCATAGAGCAAAATGCGCCCTTGCAGGTCAGAGCGCTGCTATTTCATAGCTGCGTAAACAAGATTTATCGCTGGGGTGTAAGAACTGCCTCTAGTTACACACTATTCATGAAGCAACCGCAAGTTCGGTTTAGGTTGCTCCCAGTGCTCAGGGCATCGGTCATAGGCGCTGCCCTTGCCGCCGCGGACCTGCTCGGGGACTACCAGACATCGGCTATTCGACGCCGGATCGAGCATCCCATACCTGATTGCATCGGCGATCGCGTTGCACACCGCCGAGGGCGACTTGCCGAAGAACTCGGCAATCCACCCTTTGCCGTAATGCGCGTGGCCGTTCATCTTCTGGGCGCCGTAGGCCAGGGCGACGACACGTAGCCAGAGCGGCTTTAGGTCTGTGTCGTTCGCGCGGGCTAGCCAGAAGCTGTGCATGTGAACTGCTCCAGGTTCTTCATCGGTCATCCGATTCCACGTGTGCTTGCCCATTTACTGGGCCTCGGTTTTAGGGCCGTTGGTCATTCTCGGTCATCTTTTCTGCCCTCGGGCAATCTTCATCTATCAATTCCTGCAATGCCACGATGAGTTCTTTAACCTCATCGTGACTGAGCATCACGTAGCTTCGGCCCTGAATAACCTGGGCACCGCCGGCACGCCGCCTCGCGACTTGGACCGGATTGCTGCGTGTAGTCGTTACCGTCGTCCTCATTCCGGCGCCGCACTGATGAACGCAGCCGCGGTCCGCATTTCCGATATCCGCGCCTCGATCTGGTCGATAGTAGGTTTCTGCACACCCTGACCCCAGAGATTCGCCAGCGCCATTACGCGCTCGAATTGATCGAAGGTAAGATCACCATCGGCATAAGCCTGCAAAGCGTGTATCGATACGTCATGCGCGTCAGTCACGACCAGCCTCGATTCGGTCGAGCTTGCGCTTCAGCTTTCCGATAAGCGCTGGATGTTCGCGTTCCAGTCTTCGTAATTCGTCATCGTCGGCGGTTAGTGCCCATTGCAGGCCTATCGCGAAACCATCGGTTTTCTTGAGATCGATTTCACGGATGCCGGCGGCTTCCATTCGCTTGAGGAGGCTCATCGCCACCTTTCGGCGTTCGCGATAGCCACGCTGGCGGTCGCGGTCACATTCGCGGCATGAGCCATCAGGAAGTTTGTCGAGCGACCCACGAATATCGTGGGCGCCGCGTTTGCATAAGTACATTTGTTGTCAACCTCTCAGCGATTGCACACGGTTAGAAGTGAAAAAAATAGCGAAGGTAAAGCCCCTCTATAAGTACGGTAATTTAAGGTACGAAAACGCCCCTTTTTCCGGCCGATTCCGGTAACAGTTCAATAACACTCTTCAAAGCATATGAACGCCGCCGTTGGGAGTTCTTTGCATCCTGGCTGCACTTGGTACACCGCTCCGGTGGTCGTCCCACGACACGAGGGACATCGAGACAGCCATTACACCGGCAGAAGGTCCATAACCACGGCATTACCCGGTACAGCAACGGGTCGTCATCGAGTACCGACTCCATGGCGGGGTTGGTGCTACGCCACGCTCGCTGGCCACCGAATTCACATGCCGACCACTGCCGCCGTATCGGGAGCGGCCACTCACAATCACAGATTTCGACCTGGGCGCGGATGGCTTTCTTCGTCCGATGGCGGGTACCTGAATCGACCCAATCGCCGTCGGTTTCGTCGAGCCAGATTTCGCCATGATGGCCCCAGCCGTAGAAGGGCGAGAGGTCCGGCTGGTCGCCCGCTTCGCCGCTCCAGTCGTCAACCGCTGCCCGTCGCGGGGTGACGAATTCGCGTGCGACCGCGGTCTCATGACCCGCGATCGTGGGGTCAACCGTGACGCGCTGGTCGGGACGTTCGGGAAGCTCTTCCGGCTCGGGGTCACCATGTGCGTAGCGTGACCAATCGATGATGTCCGACCGGTCCTCGACGGCTTCGCCGAAGAGGCGGGCGAGCTCGGTGGGGCTGTCCCGCAGCCGGTTCCGGCGAAACTCGATCTCCCGGGCAGCGCGGGCGCGGTGTGCTGCGGTCAACTTTCCTCGCCGCCGTCCAGATCGTCGTCGGCGAGGTACGCCCTCACGGTGTCGAATCGGAAACTGAGGTCCCTGGCAAGGGCAACACCGTGTGCCGCCTCGCGTTCGGTGAGCCTTCGCAGGGTGAGGAACTTCTGCGCGGCACGGTCGGCCTGCTTGTAGAGGTCGGTCATTTGTCGGATGACCGGCGAGAAGACGAGTCCGTCATCAGTCACGAGACACCGCCGAACTGCGCCCAGCCGCCCGTGTCGCACGGGTTCACGACCGGGGCGACACCGTCCTCGGTGAGGATGTGGTCACCGGCGTCGCCGAGGGTGAGCACCGCCGGTTGCATCTCTGATTCGTAGTGGGCACGACGTTCCTCGATCTCGTCGACGTCGAGCGGCCACTCGCTGGCCGCTGAGATCCCGTACCCCACACCACTCATGAGGTCGAGGGCCTGGTGGAATTCATCGCTGCCGCAGGGTCCACAGATCGGGATCGACCGGCACTTCGTGATCCGCGACCCGGCGGGGAACTCCGGCATTTCAGGTAAAGCACGTTCGCACCGCGGGCACCGGCCGGACTCGATGTTGTCGATGATCCGGTCGGCGCAGTAGTCATCGGCGTCGGTGTCGATCAGCAGCGACGGGTGCCAGTCGTGGACACCGGAGAACGAGGAGATCATCAGGCACCGCCCATCGGCGTCTGGACCGCCAAGAGGCTGTCCCGGTCAACGCGGATCGTCCTGGACCCCAGGCGGTAGGCCCGGATACGCCCTTCGGCGATCCATCGTCGGATGGTCTTGGGAGACAGGCCGAATGCGGCGGCTGCCTGCTGAATACTGAGGCGGGCGGGGAGGGACTCGAAGTCCCTCGGAAGGATGGTTGTTGACATAAGCGGTTTTCTACCAACCGCACCCGACAGTACAAAGGTCACTACAAACGGTCATCACCGCCAGCGCGAGGCCTCTTTACGCGCGACTGCTGCCCACTGACGTGGGAGAACAAGGTTGCTGATGCTGCCTAGCACTTCTCGGCGGCGGACTTGAGGAAATAGCCGTCACCGTCGAACTTGAAGCGGGTCGGCCTCGAGGTTGACCAGCGCGCGCAGGATCACCCCGGCGGTGGTGGTGGGACGCGTCGCGGGTGGAAGAACACGATGTTCTTGGCGTCGTGCCGCAGGGAGTACTCGTCGAGCAGCAGCGGGACGGGGTTGCGCTTGTCGTTCTCGCTGTAGAAGAACACCGTGTTCTAGTCCACGTTCACCAACGCGGACATCGCCTCGGCGATCTTGGCGTCACGCTCTTGGGCGGCAATCTGATACCTCATCGCCATGCCCGGCGTGGTGTGCCCCAACCGACTCATGAGTTCTTTGGTCGTCGCCCCCGCCTGCGCGGCCAGCGTGGCGCCGACGTGTCGTAGGTCGTGAATCCTCATATCGGGCTTGCCGACACTGGCACAACCCGCCTTCACGGACTTCCTGAACGCCGTCGCGGACAGTCGCTCCCCCCGCGTGGTCGTGAACACGAACGCATCCGCCGACTTGCCGGTGTACGTCTGCAAGTGCACGCGAAGCAGTTCTGCGACATGCGGCGGCACGGTCACATCACGAATACCGGCGTCGGTTTTGGGACGGCCGACCACGAGGTCATTTCCCACGAGGGTCGCCGCCCGCCGAATCTTGAGCACCATCAGGCCATCGGTGTCGTGGACATCCTTGCGCCGAAGTTCGATGAGTTCACCGAAGCGCAGTCCGCACCACGCGGACACCGCCACCGCTGCCCGGTAGGCCGCTGGCGCTGACTCCGCCACCTTCACCAACTCAGCGGGCGTCAGAGGCTTCACGTCCCGCGGCTTCGGTGGCTTTCCGGCCGCTTTGATCTGACACGGGTTCTCCACCACGGCCTTGTCCTCGATGGCGGTGCTGTAGATAGCCTTGAGAAGTTGGTATGCCTGCGTGTTACTCGTCGGAGTCTTCAGCTTCCTACCGAGATCGACCCACCATGCCCGAACGCGGGCGGGTGTGACTGCTCTCAGGATCTCGTCTCCGAGGTCGGGCAGTATTCGGGTGTCGAGCAGGCGGTTGTACAGATGACGTGTCTTCGGCGTGAGGTCGCGATATTCCATCCACTGCGCGGCGTACTCCCGCAGGGTGACGCCCTTCATCTGCTGGAGCTTCGCGCGCGCCTCGGGCGGCGTCCACTCCCCTAGCTCTATCAGCTTGCGTTCGTTGGCCAGCCAGCCTTCGGCGTCGATCTTGGCGCCGTAGGTGTGCAGTGCGTAGTAGCGCCGGCCGTCTGTGTGGACGTAGGACGCCTGGACGCGACCGTTCCTCATAGTGCGCAGAGTGCCCCACGAACGCCTCTTGGCGGTCTTCTTAGCGGCCATAAGGTTGCAGCATAGCGCAACGCTAACGCAACGCTATAGCGTCTTGACGTGGGTATTTACCGGTACTTATGTCCACTCTAAGGTTGCAGATATTAACCCCAAAAACATGCTCTGAGCTGCGCATATATACCGTTTTTACCGGCAGGTTGTGATCCTGGGGGTCGCGGGTTCAAGTCCCGTCAGCCACCCCACGACGGCGAA